>NZ_JBEZEY010000008.1:0-314036 GCF_040649135.1 Micromonospora sp. NPDC049047 | reverse complement strand
GCGGCCCAGCGCGGCGCGGCCCAGCGCGGCGCGGCCCAGCGCGGCGCGGCCCAGCGCGGCGCGGCCCAGCGCGGCGCGGCCCAGCGCGGCGCGGCTCCGGGGCGACGTGACGTGACGGGACCAGCGGGGCCGGCGCTGCGTCAGCGCAGTACTCGGCCGCGCAGGATCGTGCGGGACGGGGCACGGACCACGCGCAGGTCGCGGCGGGGGTCTTCCGGGTAGACAGTCAGGTCGGCGAGGCCGCCCTCGACCAGCCCGGGAAAGCCGAGCCATTCCCGGGCGCCCCAGGAGGCGGCGGCGAGCACGTCGATCGGTGCCAGGCCGGCCTGCTCGTGCAGCAGCAGCATCTCCTCGGCGGCCAGCCCGTGGTCGATGCCCCCGCCCGCGTCAGTGCCCACGTAGATCGGCACACCTGCCTCGTGTGCGGCGCGCACCACCTCGGGGAAACCGTCGCGCAGGGCGAGCATGTGTTCCGCGTACCCGGGGAACTTGCCTCGCGCCTGTTCGGCGATGGCTCCGAAGGTCGCGATGTTGATCATCGTGGGGATGAGTGCGGTGCCCTGCCGGGCCATCTCGTCGATCAGGTCGAGGCTGAGCCCGGTGCCGTGCTCCACCGAGTCCACCCCGGCGCGCACCATGATCTCGACAGCGGACTCGGAGAAGGTGTGCACCGCTGCGCGTACCCCGGCGTCGTGGGCGGCCCGCACGGCGGCGGTGAGGGTGTCCGCGTCCCAGGCGGGCGCGAGGTCGCCCACGCCCCTGTCGATCCAGTCGCCGACGAGTTTGATCCAACCGTTGCCGGCCCGCGCCTGCTCCGCCACCGTCGCGGCCACCTCGGTCGCGTCGACCTCCACGCCGATGTCCCGCAGGTAGCGCTTCGGCGGCGCGACGTGCCGGCCGGCGCGGGCCAGTCGCGGCAGGTCCGGTTCGTCGTCGAGTTCGGGGTACGGGTACGGCGAGCCGGCGTCGCGGATCGCCAGCACGCCGGCGTCGCGGTCGAGGTGGGCCAGCGCGCGGGCCTGGTCGAGGGAGGTGATCGGGGCACCACCGCGGGCGATGCCGATGTGGCAGTGCGCGTCGACCAGCCCCGGTAGCACGAACCCGCCGTCGACCACCGTCTCCGCCCCGGGCACCGGGGTGAAGGTCACCCGGTCGCCGACCAGCCACAGGTCCCGGACCTCGTCGTCGGGGAGCAGTACACCGCGCACATGAAGAGCCATGCGCACAGTCCTACCCGATCACTCCTCGTCGGGGGCGAGCAGGTCGTTCTTCCGTGCGGTGAGGGCGGGCAGGTCGACGGAGACCTTCCACGGCTGCTCGGTGACGAACAGGTCCTCGGTGTGGGCGACCTGCTCGTACTCGCGGTTGGCGCCGAGCGCGTACTCGGTCAGCGTGACGCGCTCCTGCGACGGGTCCACCACCCAGTAGGACCGGATCCCGGCGTGTGCGTAGACCTTCGCCTTGTCGTACATGTCGCGGAAGGTGGAGGTCGGCGAGACGACCTCCACCGCGAGCAGGGCGTCCTCGACCGGGACGGGCGACCGGCCGGCGTGCTTGCGGCGGATGACCACCACGTCGGGGCGCGGCTCGTTGCGCCGGTCGACCCGCATGGACAGGTCGATGCTGACCAGGTATTCCGGCGGGCAGTTGACTTCGACGGCCAGCAGCAGTCGAACACAGAGATCTTGGTGCACGGCAGTCGGCGACGGCACGATCAACCTTCCGTTGATCAGTTCGTACGGAAGGTCCTTCGGCAGGCCAGCGAGGTCGTCGACCGTCCACTCGTGCCGTTCGGGCAGGATCGGGGCCGCGGTCATGACATCTCCTTCCAGGGGGCGACATCACCCTAAGCGCCGGATCGGTCGCCCGCCGTCACTGACACGCGTCAGCGCGGGCCCTTGTCGCCGCCCTTGCCGAGCTTGTTGAAGTCGATCTTCGGAAGCTTGAAGCCTGGTGGCAGACCCTGAGCGCCGGAGAGGTCGTTCGGGTCCATTCCCGGCGGGAGCTGCGGCATGCCGGCCGGGAAGCCGCCCGCACCGATGCGCGGACCGGCACCACTCTGCCCCGCGCCCCGCGAACGCTGCGAGCCCTTCGTGTTTTTTCGCTTGTTCTTCGGTGACTTGGTCGCCTTGCGTCGGCCACCGCCGGGCAGGCCCATCATGCCGCCCATCTGCTTCATCATCTTCTGCGCGTCGGCGAAGCGGTTGAGCAGCTGGTTGACGTCCATCACGGTGACCCCGGAGCCGTTCGCGATACGCGCCCGACGAGAGCCGTTGATGATCTTCGGGTTGGTGCGCTCGCCCGGGGTCATCGACCTGATGATCGCGGTGACCCGGTCGAAGTGGCTGTCGTCCAGCTCGGCGAGCTGGTCCTTCATCTGCCCCATGCCCGGCATCATGGCCAGCACGTTGGCGATCGGACCCATCCGCCGCACCGCGATGAGCTGGTCGAGGAAGTCGTCGAGGGTGAACTGCTCGCCGCCCATCAGCTTGGCGGTCATCTTCTCCTTCTGATCCGAGTCGAAGGCCTGCTCGGCCTGCTCGATCAGAGTGAGGACGTCGCCCATGCCGAGGATCCGGCTGGCCATCCGGTCGGGGTGGAAGACGTCGAAGTCCTCCAACTTCTCACCGGTGGAGGCGAACAGGATCGGCTGCCCGGTCACCTCGCGCACGGAGAGCGCGGCACCACCACGGGCGTCGCCGTCGAGCTTGGAGAGCACCACACCGGTGATGCCGACGCCGTCGCGGAACGCCTCGGCGGTGCGCACGGCGTCCTGACCGACCATCGCGTCGATGACGAAGATGACCTCGTCCGGCTGCACGGCGTCACGGATGTCGGCGGCCTGCTGCATCATCTCGGCGTCGATGCCGAGGCGACCGGCGGTGTCGACGATGACGATGTCGCGGGCGGCCCGCTTCGCGTGCTCGATCGACGCGCGGGCCACCTGCACCGGGTCGCCGGTGCCGTTGCCGGGCTCCGGGGCGTACACCTCGACGCCGGCCCGACCACCGAGCACCTGGAGCTGCCCGACGGCGTTGGGGCGCTGGAGGTCGGCGGCGACAAGCAGCGGCTGGTGCCCCTGGCCCTTGAGCCAGCGGGCCAGCTTGCCGGCGAGGGTGGTCTTACCGGAACCCTGGAGGCCGGCCAGCATGATCACCGTCGGCGGCTGCTTGGCGAACTGGAGCCGCCGCCCCTCGCCGCCGAGCACGTTGATCAGCTCTTCGTTGACGATCTTGATGATCTGCTGGGCCGGGTTCAGCGCCTGGGAGACCTCGGAGCTGCGGGCGCGTTCCTTGACGGCCGCGATGAAGCCCTTGACCACCGGCAGCGCGACGTCCGCCTCCAACAGCGCGAGGCGGATCTCGCGCGCCGTGGCATCGATGTCGGCGTCGGTGAGCCGCCCCTTGCCGCGGAGCTTGGTGAAGATCCCGGACAGGCGGTCACTCAAGGTGTCAAACACGCGAACATCCCGTTTGTCAGTGTTCCGGCGGGCACAACCCGGCCGGCACTGCGGAGTCCGGCCACCGCTAGGGTAGCCGCCCGGCCACCGGGCCGCTGGCGGCCCGGCCTCACCCCGGGACCAACCCCGACTGGTACGCGAACACGACGAGTTGGGCCCGGTCCCGGGCTCCCAGCTTGCCCATGGCCCGGCTGACGTGCGTACGCGCGGTCGCCGGGCTGAGCACCAGCCGGGCGGCGATCTCCTCGTTGTTCAGGCCCTCACCGACCAGGCCGACCACCTGGCGCTCCCGGTCGGTGAGCGTGTCCAGCCGAGGGTGTGGGCGCGGCACCCGCGACGGCCGGGTGGCGAACTCCCGCACCACCCGACGGGTCACCGACGGCGACAGCAGCGCCTCCCCCTCGGCGACCAGCCGGATCGCGCGCAGCAGCTCGGTCGGTCGGGTGTCCTTGGTGAGGAATCCGCTCGCGCCGTACCGCAGCGCGTCGAAGACGTACTCGTCAAGCTCGAAGGTGGTCAGCACCACCACCCGCGTACCGGTCAGGTCGGGGTCGGCGACGATCCGCCGGGTCGCCTCGATGCCGTCGATGCCGGGCATCCGGATGTCCATCAGCACCACGTCCGGTCGCTCCCGCCGCGCCAGCTCGACCGCCCGCAGCCCGTCGGCCGCCTCGCCGGCCAGTGCCAGGTCGTCCTCGCTCTCCACAAGCGCGCGCAGACCGAGCCGGACCAGGTCCTGGTCGTCGGCGATCAGCACCCGGATCACCTGACCGGCCCCACGGGCAGCCGGGCGTACACCCGGAAGCCGCCACCGTCGTGCGGCCCGGCGGTCAACCACCCGCCCAGCGCCGCGACCCGCTCCCGCATCCCGGCCAGCCCGTGCCCGCGATCGCCGTCGGCCGGATCGGTGCCGGCGTCCCTGGCGCCCGTACCCCGGTCGGTGACCTCGACCGTCAGCTCATCGGCCCGGTAGTGCACAGTCACCTCCGCGTTCGCCACCCCCGCGTGGCGCAGCACGTTGGTCAACGCCTCCTGCACCACCCGGTACGCGGCCAGATCAAGCGCGGCCGGCAGCTCCCGGGGGGAGCCGACCACGCGTACGTCGACGACGAGCCCGGCCCCGGCGAGCCGGTCGCGTAGTGCCGGCAGGCGGGCCAGGCCGGGTACCGGTTCGCGTTCCGCCCCCTGCCGCACCGCGCCCAGCGTGACCCGGAGCTCGTCGAGCGCCTCACGGCTGGTCCGGCTGATCGCGGTCAACGCGGTCTCCGCCTGCTCCGGTCGTTTCGGCAGCAGGTGCAGGGCGATCTCCGCCTGCATGCTGATCGCGGCCAGACCGTGCCCCACCACGTCGTGCACCTCCTGCGCGATCCGCAACCGTTCCTCGTCGGCCCGCCGCCGGGCCTCCTCGGCGCGACCGCGGGCCTCCTCGGCCCGGCTGCGTGCCGCCACCTCACGGTTGACCCGCAGCACGACCCCCACCGCGAACGGTACGGCCACCCAGGCCGCCGCCGGGAGCACTCCGGTCCAACCCTCGGCCGGCCCCAGGGACCAGAAGACGTGCGTCAGCAACACCACGAACGCGCCGCCGCTGGCCAGCGCCGCCGGACGCACCGGCAGCCGCACCGCCACCGTGTACACCGCGACCAGGAAGGTGAGCAGGATCGGCCCGTACGGATAGCCGCGCACCAGGTACGTCGTGACGGCAACGGTGACCAGGGCGAGGGCGCTGACCGGGACACGCCGACGGGCCAGCAGGGCGAGCGCGGCGACCGCGATCAGCAGCCGGCAGAACCCGTCCACCGGCGTCGACCCCGGCTGGTTGTCCCCGGCCAGGCCGGTGGCGAGTTGCCCCAACCCGAGCAGCGCCAGCGCGAGCACTGTGTCGGCGGCCAGCTCCGGCCATCGCCACCGCCCGCTCCCTCGCATGGCCGTCATTCTGCCCGCGCCGACGCCCCCCGACGTGCGCCTGCGGGCGACACCTCCGCTACGCCCCCGGACGTACCCCCCGCCACACCTCCGCCCCGCTGGCACGGCTCGGGTGGGACTGCCGACGCGGATCAGACGGCGGCCAGGACTGCGGCCTCCAGACGGGCTCGGGCTTCGTCGTCCGGCCAGCCGCCGACCAGGTAGAAGGCGTCCACCACGTCGGCACCGAGCGTGGAGATGCGCGCCGCACGGACCAGGGCGCCCGCCTCGTCGAGCGCGCAGGTGACCCGGTAGAGCAGGCCGGCGGCGTCGGCCGCGCGCAGCTCAAGCAGCACGGCGTCGGTGGCGGCCTCGCGGTGCCAGACGACCCGGGGAGCGGCACCGTTGCCTCGGGCGGCCAGCGCCCGGCCACGTAGTCGCTGGGTTACCGACACGTCGCCGCCGACCGCCCGGCGCAGGTCGGCACGCAGCGGTACCGGATCCGGCGCCAGGCCGTAGCGGGGTTGCACCCGGCACTCGACAAGGGCCCGGCCGTCGACCACCGACGCGTCCGCGGAGATCACTTCCAGCCGGTGCAGGGCCAGGCAGCCGGCGACAGTGGCGAGCAGGCCCCGCCGGTCGGCCGCGGCGACCGACACCCGGTCGCCGGTCAGGTGGACGACCGGCAGTGGCCCGGCCAGCAGTGCCGGGTCCGGTGCCGGCGGCTCGGGCAGTACGCCGGTGTCGAGTGCGGTGCGGACCCGGGCGACCAGCTCGGCGACGAGTCGGCCCTTCCAGTCCGACCAGGCCGCCGGCCCGGTCGCCGCCGCGTCGGCCCGGACCAGGGCGTGCAACAGGTCGAGGGTGCCGGTGTCACCGACCGCCTCGGCCACCGAGGCGATGGTGACCGGGTCGGCCAGGTCTCGGCGGGTGGCCACGTCGGGCAGCAGCAGGTGCAGCCGGACCAGCGTGCCGATCAGCTCGACTTCGCCGGGGGGCAGACCGATCCGGGTCGCCGCCGCCTGGGCCACCGGCACCCCGACGGTGCTGTGATCACCGGTGAGGCCCTTGCCGATGTCGTGCAGGAGAGCACCGAGCAGCAGCAGGTCGGGGCGTTCCACCTCGCGGGAGTGCCGGCTGGCCTCGTACGCGGTCTGTACGAGGTGTCGGTCGAGGGTGTAGCGGTGCACCGGGTTGTGCTGGGGCAGGCTGCGCAGTCGCGTCCACTCGGGCAGCCAGCCGTCGACCAGCCCGTACCTGTCGCAGGTCTCCCAGGCGGGCACCAGACCGGGACCGGCGCCGAGCAGGGTGGTCAGCGCGGCGCGGGCCTCGGCCGGCCACGGCGCGGGCAGCGGCGGGCAGTAGGCCGCCAGCCACTCGCAGGTGGCGCGGGCGATCGGGAGGCGGGTCGTGGCCGCCGCGGCAGCCACCCGCAGCGAGAGGCTCGGGTCGGGGCGGGCCCCGATCGCCGTGCGGGCGAGCACCAGCTCGCCGTCGTGCTCGACCACGTCCCGGGCCACCGGCCGGCGCGGGGAGCGGCCGTTGCCACCTCGGGACCGGCCGGAGCGCAGCCGGTCGGCGGCGCGGAACGCATCGTCCAGGGCGTGGCTGACAGTGCGGGCGTCACCGGCGACCCGGCGCAGGAGAGCGTCGCCGTCGTCCAACGCGAGGAGCGCCGCCACTCCGTCGCGTTCCTGGGCGACCAGCCGATCGACCCGCCGGCCGACCTGCTGGTGCAGGGCGTCCCGGGTATCCAGCAGGCGCAGGTGGGCGGCGCGTACGGCGGGACGCAGCGCGTCGGTGATGCCGGCGGCGGAGATCGCCCGCAGCAGACCCACGTCGCGCAGGCCACCGGCGGCCTCCTTCAGGTCGCCCTCCAGCAGGAAGGCCAGCTCGCCGTGGGCCTGCCAGCGTGCCTCGGTGACCTCCCGCAGGCCGGGCAGGTGCCGGACGGCGGTGCGCCGCCAGTGGTCGGCGGCCGTGCGGATCAGTGCGTCGGCCAGCCCCTGGTCGCCCACGACGAGTCGGGCGTCGAGCAGCCCGAGGGCGACCTTGACGTCGTCCTGGGCCACCGAGAGCGCTTCGGAGACGGTGCGTACCGAGTGGTCGAGTCGCAGACCGGCGTCCCAGATCGGGTACCAGATCGAGGCGGCCAACTCGTCGGTGCCCGGCACCCCGGCGTGCAGCAGCACCAGGTCGAGATCGCTGTACGGGGCGCACTGCCGCCGACCCAGCCCCCCGACGGCAAGCAGTGCCACCCCGTCCCGCGCCGGCAGGAGCCCTCGCAGGAACGCGTCGTAGGCGGCTGCGCGCCCCTGCCGGGCGGGTTCCCCGATTCCCCCGGGGACGCCGATGGCCTCGTTGATCAAGAGATTCGCGTCACCGTCAGCGGTGTCGCCTGACGCGTCCTTCTTGATCAACGAGGCCATGTCGGTAGCGGTCCAGATCAGAGCGCGTCGAGGCCGCGTTCGCCGGTACGCACCCGGACGACCTCTTCGACACCGGTGACCCAGACCTTGCCGTCACCGATCTTGCCCGTGCGGGCCGCCCCGACGATGGCGTCGACCACCTTGTCCACGTCGATCTCGTCGGTGAGCACCTCGACCCGGATCTTGGGCAGGAACTCGACCGTGTACTCGGCACCCCGGTAGACCTCGGTGTGCCCCTTCTGCCGCCCGTACCCCTGAACCTCGCTGACGGTCAGCCCGGCCACCCCGAGGGCGTGCAGGGCCTCCTTCACCGCGTCCAGCTGGTACGGCTTGATGACCGCGGTCACCAGCTTCATGTCCAACCCCTCCATCCCAGGAACGTTAACCGGCGACCTTTTCGCTTACCGGCTC
Organism: Micromonospora sp. NPDC049047; assembly: GCF_040649135.1. NCBI lineage: Bacteria > Bacillati > Actinomycetota > Actinomycetes > Micromonosporales > Micromonosporaceae > Micromonospora > Micromonospora sp. NPDC049047. Next base: position 305,831 of record NZ_JBEZEY010000008.1, on the reverse strand, counting down.
GGCGGGCTCCGCCTCCGGCTTGGCGCCACTCGTCGTGCCGCCACCGGGGGTGCCGATGCCGGCCATCGCGAACGCGCTGCCCGTGCCGCCACCGGCCGGGGACAGGTCGTAGCTGCTCTCGGCGTGCTCGGCGATGTCGATGCCGTCGACCTCCGCCTCACCCTTGACCCGGAAGCCGATCGTCTTCTCGATGACGAAGGCGAGCACCCAGGCGACGCCGAACGACCAGGCGGTGACGATCAAGCCGGCGAGGGCCTGCCGTCCGAGCTGGGTGACGCCGCCGCCGTAGAAGAGGCCGTCGGAGGCGCCCACCACGTCGGTGATCGCGGCGTTCACCGAGTTCGTGGCGAAGAGACCGAGCCAGAGCGAGCCGATCCAACCACCGACGAAGTGCACGCCGACCACGTCGAGGGAGTCGTCGTAGCCGAGCTTGTACTTGAGGCTGACGGCGAGCGCACACACGGCACCGGCGACGATGCCGAGCAGGACGGACGCCCACGGGGCGATGAAACCGCAGGCCGGGGTGATGGCGACCAGACCGGCGACGGCGCCGGACGAGGCACCGACCATCGTCGGCTTGCGGGTCTTCACCCACTCGACGGCGATCCAGCCGAGCACCGCCGCCGCCGTGGCGAGCTGGGTGTTGATGAAGGCGAGGCCGGCGACCGAGTCGACTGTCAACTCCGAGCCGGCGTTGAACCCGAACCAGCCGAACCACAGCAGACCGGCACCGAGCGCGACGAGCGGGATGTTGTGCGGCTTCATGCCCTCCCGCGGCCAACCGAGCCGCTTGCCGAGCACCAGCGCCACGGCCAGGGCCGCCGCACCGGCGTTGATGTGCACAGCGGTGCCACCGGCGAAGTCGAGCGCGTGGATGTCACCGCCGATGATGCCGCCGCCCCACACCCAGTGCGCGACAGGGAAGTAGACGAGCGTGGCCCAACCGAAGGCGAACAGCAGCCAGCCGGCGAACTTGGCCCGGTCGGCGATGGCACCGCTGATCAGCGCGACGGTGATCACCGCGAAGACCATCTGGAACGCCATGAACACGTAGAGCGGGACCCCGATGCCGCTGGGGTTCTCCGCCGTGGCACCCCACAGGTCGGTCTCGGCGAGGAAGGTCTTGGTGCCGAGGTACGCGCCCGGGTCGCCCCAGAAGCCGTTCACGTCGGTCCCGAAGGCGACGCTGAAACCGTAGAACCACCACAGAATAGAGATGAGCCCGATAGCGGAGAAGCTCATCATCATCATGTTGAGTACGCCCTTGGCCCGGTTCAGGCCGCCGTAGAACAGCGCCAGTCCGGGGGTCATGAGCAGCACGAGCGCTGTCGAAACCAGCAGCCACGTGGTATTGGCGCCGTCGATCGTCGGTGCTTCAGGCACGCTGGCCTCCTAAAGGTGAAGTCCTCCTTCGCGGCTTTCCGGGGCAGCGTCGCCCGTAGGCCGGTTGCGCGGAAGCTTCGCGGCCGGCTGTTTCACCCACGGTCCCGTGCGGGTTTCCGGTTCGTGACAGCTTGTTTCGGACGTGTCACGAAGTCCGCACAGTCAGCGGCATGGACAATGGCGGATCGTTCGGACGGCGTACGTCGATGGCTGACCGGTCAGACGCATCGACCGGTCCGCTTGACGGGACCGGCCGAGCATCGACCGGTCCGCGCTCAGCGGAGGGCGTTCTCCAACGCGTGCCGCTCGTAGTCGAGCAGCCGGAGATCCCGCATCGGCCGGCGCAGGTGGCCCTTGTGCACGATCCGGACGAACGCCGGCTCACCCGCGGCGGCCATCCGCCGGATCCCCTCGACGTGGTCCACGATCCGTTTGCGGATGGTCCGGATCAGCCGGTGCCGGTCGCGCGGGATCAACCCGTACGCGTCGGCGAAGAGCCGGAGCCGGCGCGGCCGGTCCGGGTGCTTCCAGCCCAGCGTGATCGAGTCCCGGTCCGCGAAGATCGGCACCCAGGTCCACGCCGCGTACGCCACGTCGTAGATCCGTGCGCCGGGCGAGGCGAGATCGAAGTCGATGAGCCCGAGGGTGCCGTCCGGCCGCCAGATCACGTTGTGCGGCGCGGCGTCGTGGTGGCAGATCACCTCGGTGTCCGGCGGCGGGGGCCCGAACGAGCGCCAGACCGCCTGCGGTGGCGGGGTGAATCCGTACTGCGCGTCGTGGAACATCCGCAGCATCGTGGCGACGGTGACCAGCGCCTCGTCGGTCACCCAGTGCGGGGCGAGCGGATATTCGCCGCACTCCCCCTCCAGGTACGACAACACCTCACGGTTGCGCTCGTCCATGCCGAGCGCTCTCGGGGCACCGGTGAAACCCACGTACTCCAGGTGCCGCAGCAGGGCGTGCACCGACGGCGTCCACGGTCCGGCGTTGCGGCGGACCGTGTCACCGACGCGGACGACGGTGCTCACGTTGCCGCCGTGCAGCGGGATCTCCTGCGAAGTCACGTACGGTCTCCCGAGGCGCTGCGAGGGGTGGCCGGGCTCACGCCAGCCCGCGTACGCGCGGTTGTCACTGGACACCCGAGACTACGCGTCCCGTCCGGTGGCCTCGGTCCCCAGCAACGCGTCGACGAACTGCGCCGGGTCGAACGGGGCCAGATCGTCCTTGCCTTCGCCGAGGCCGACCAGCTTCACGGGGATGCCGAGCTTGCGTTGCACGGCGATCACGATGCCGCCCTTGGCGGTCCCGTCGAGCTTGGTGAGCACCACCCCTGTCACGTTCACCACCTCGGTGAAGACCCGGGCCTGCTCCAGGCCGTTCTGGCCGGTGGTGGCGTCCAGGATGAGCAGCGTCTCGTCGATCGGGCCCTGCTTCTCCACCACGCGCTTGACCTTGCCCAGCTCGTCCATCAGGCCGACCTTGTTCTGCAGCCGGCCGGCGGTGTCGATGAGCACGGTGTCCACGCCGGTGTCGATGCCGCGCTTGACCGCGTCGAAGGCGACGCTGGCCGGGTCGGCGGCCTCGGGCCCACGGACGGTCTCCGCGCCGACGCGCGAGCCCCAGGTCTCCAGTTGGTCGGCGGCGGCGGCCCGGAAGGTGTCCGCGGCGCCGAGCAAAACGCTCCGGCCGTCGGCCACCAGCACCCGGGCGATCTTGCCGCAGGTGGTGGTCTTGCCCGCGCCGTTGACTCCGACGACCAGGACCACGGCCGGCACGCCGTCCTTCGGGGCGGTCCGCAGCGACCGGTCCAGGCTCGGGTCGAGCGCGTTCACCAACTCGGCGGCGAGCAGCGCGCGCAGCTCGGCGGCCGAGCGGGTGCCGAGTACCCGGGTGCGCTCGCGCAGCCGGTCGACGATGTCGCGGGTGGCGTCGACGCCGACGTCGGCGGTGATCAGGCTGTCCTCGATCTCCTCCCAGACGTCCTCGTCGAGGTGGTCGCGGGCGAGCAGGCCGAGTAGGCCCTTGCCGAAGACGCTCTGCGAGCGGGACAGCCGCGAGCGGAGCCGGACCAGTCGCCCGGCGGTCGGCTCGGGCACCTCGACCTGCGGTTCGAGCACCGGCGGTGGCTCGACCAGGACGCCGGTGGACAGATCGGACTCCGGTGCCTCGACCGGCGGGCCGGCGAGATCCTCCTCGGCTCTGGTGTCGACCTCGGTGCGGGGAAGCGGGGGCTCGGGCCGCCGCCGCAGTCGCGGCACGACAAGCCCGACCGTGCCGGCGATCAGCACACCGAGCAGGACCAGAGCGAGGACGAGATATTCGGCCATGCCGGAATCCTGTCAGATGCCGGCGACGGCGTCCCAGCCACCGCACCCCGAGCGGTGCCCGGAGTCTCCACCACCGCCCCCGGCCGGTGCCCGCAACCGGCGGTAGGCTCGGCCGCATGCCCGCCGCACACCTTCTCATCGGCCCCTTGCTGCGGCGAGTCGTCGACACCCGGGCGACCATCTGGGTGGAGACGGCGGCGCCCGCCGTGGTCACCGTCCGCACCGCCAGCGGCGCCACCGGCACCGCGCCCACCTTCTCGGCGTACGAGCACCACTACGCGCTTGTGGTGGTGCAGGGGCTGACCCCGGGCAGCGAGACCACCTACGAGGTGCTTGTCGACGACGAGGTGGTCTGGCCGGTGCCGAGCACCGGCTTCCCGCCGAGCGTGATCCGCACCCGGGCCGCCGACGACCGGGACCAGCCGGTCAACCTGATCTTCGGCTCGTGCCGGGAGACCACCCAGCACGCCACCACCCGGAAGCTGCCGCCGGACGCGCTCGACGCGTACGCCCGGCGGATGATGGCCGACCCGGAGTCGAACCCGCTGCCCGACCTGTTGGTGCTGCTCGGCGACCAGGTCTACGCCGATGTCACCTCACCCACGGTGCGCCGGTTGCTGCGTCGACGGCGGCGGCGGCCGAAGGGCGCCCCTGCCGACCAGGTGGTGAGCTTCGACGAGTACACCAAGCTCTACCTGGAGTCCTGGCGTGATCCGGAGATCCGCTGGCTGCTCTCCACGGTGCCGAGCGTGATGATCTTCGACGACCACGAGATCATCGACGACTGGAACACCTCCGCGGCCTGGCGGGCCGAGGTCCGCGAGCAGCCCTGGTGGCAGGAGCGGATCGGCAGCGGGCTGGCCTCGTACTGGGTCTACCAGCACCTGGGCAACCTGTCCCCCGACGAGATCACCGCCGACCCGGTCTTCGCGAAGGTCGCCGCCGCCGAGGACGCGACGAGTGTGTTGCGCGAGTTCGGGCACCGGGTCGACCAGGAGTCGGACCTGGCGCACGACACCGAGCGCTGGCGGGCCGTGCAGTACCAGTGGAGTTACGCACTGGATCTGGGCCGGACCAGGTTGGTCATGCTCGACAACAGGTGCAGCCGGGTGCTCGAACCGGGCAGCCGGGCCATGCTGCCACCGGGCGAGTGGTCCTGGTTCCTGGACCAGGCGCACGGGGTCTACGACCACCTGGTGGTCGGCGCGTCGCTGCCCTGGTTGCTGCCGCAGGGCATCCATCACATCGAGGCGTGGAACGAGAAGCTCGCCGAGTCGCGCCGACCCTGGGTGGCACGCGGGGCGGAGAAGCTGCGCCGAGCGCTGGACCTGGAGCACTGGGCCGCGTTCCGGCGCTCGTTCGAGGCACTCGCGGAGACCTTCGCCCGGATCGGCACCGGCACCCCGAGGGAGTCCGGCGCGCGGGTCGGCGCCGGTCCGGCGTACGCCCCGCCGGCGTCGATAAGTGTGCTCTCCGGGGATGTGCACCACTCGTACGTGGCCCGGGCCCGGTTCCCCGACCCGGCGGTGGTCACGCCGGTGCACCAGCTCACCTGCTCGCCGATCCACAACCAGGTGCCGGCCGGCATCCGTCCGCTGATGCGGATGGGCTGGTCGGCGGGGCCGGCGGGGGCGACCCGGGCGTTGGCCCGTTCGGCCGGCGTACGGCGGCCGGGGGTGCGCTGGCGCAAGCTCGCCGGTCCCTACTTCGGCAACGCGGTCGCCACCCTTACCCATCGGGGGCGCGGGGCGGACGTGGTCATCGAGGGCACCACGAAGGACGGGCACCTACAGCAGGTGATGCGGCGCCGACTCTCCGGCGGCGACGAACCGACAGCGCCGTAGTCTCTACGCCGTGGATGAGCACCTGCCGGAGCCGATCCGGGCGGTCGAGCACGAGTTGACCGCTCTGCTGCGTCGTGGGCGGGCGGTTTCCTGGGAAATCGCCCGGGAAGTGCATCCGAACCTGGAGCCGAACACCTACGGCCTACTGCTCTGGTTGCGGCGCAGTGGGTCGATCCGGTTGACCGAGTTGGCGGCGCGGCTCGGTGTGGGCAAGGGCACGCTGAGCCGGCAGATCAACGCGCTGGAAGCCCTCGGGCTGATTCACCGCGACCCCGATCCGAGCGACCGGCGGGCCGCGCAGATCCGCCTCACCGAGGAGGGGCAGCGCCGGTTCGACGTCGCCCGCGCCGCCCGGTCGGGTGAGTTCCTGCGCGCGCTGGACGGCTGGCCGAGCCGGGACGTCGAGGAGTTCGCCCGGCTGCTCGGCCGGTTCAACGACTCCTGGCAGTAGCGCCGGTCGGCCGGGAATAGGGCACCGGTCCGTCAAGTTGTTGCTTCAGGCAACCAAGGCATACGGTTGCTTCAGGCAACTCACAGGCGGCCCCGTGCGCGTCAGCCCGCCGCCGTTCCACCTCGACTCCGCTCGGAGGCAACACACGATGAGCCAGGCCACAGCCCCCACTCGGGCGGCCGCCGTCGACATGACCCACCGGCAGATTCTGGAGGCCCTCTCCGGCCTGCTGCTGGGCCTGTTCGTCGCGATCCTCTCCTCCACGGTCATCTCGAACGCGCTACCGCGGATCATCACCGAACTGCACGGCGGCCAGTCCGCGTACACCTGGGTTGTCACCTCGGCCCTGCTCGCGACCACCGCGACCACCCCGATCTGGGGCAAGCTCGCCGACCTGACCAGCAAGAAGACTCTCGTACAACTAGCCCTCGGCATCTACGTGCTGGGCTCGGTGCTGGCCGGCCTCGCGCAGGGCACCGGAGAGCTGATCGCCTGCCGGGTGTTGCAGGGCATCGGCGCCGGCGGTCTCACCGCGCTGGCCCAGGTGATCATGGCCACGATGATCACGCCGCGCGAGCGGGGCCGCTACAGCGGCTACCTCGGCGCCGTGATGGCCGTCGGCACCATCGGTGGCCCGCTGATCGGCGGCGTGATCGTCGACACCTCGTGGCTCGGCTGGCGCTGGTGCTTCTACGTCGGCGTGCCGTTCGCCATCGTCGCCCTGATCGTGCTCCAGAAGACCCTGCACCTGCCGGTGGTCAAGCGGAAGGCGCAGATCGACTGGTGGGGCGCCACCCTGATCACCGCTGCCGTGTCGCTGCTGCTGATCTGGGTCTCGCTCGCCGGTGACCAGTTCGCCTGGGCGTCCTGGCAGACCGCCGCCATGGTTCTCGGCGCCCTGGTGCTCGGTGCGCTGGCGATCCGGGTCGAGACCCGGGCCGCCGAGCCGATGATCCCGCCGCGGCTGTTCCGCAACCGCACCATCACCCTCGCCGTCGTGGCCAGCATCGCGGTCGGTGTCGGCATGTTCGGCGCGTCGATCTTCCTCGGCCAGTACTTCCAGATCAGCCGCGGGCAGAGCCCGACCATGTCCGGCCTGATGACCCTGCCGATGATCCTCGGCCTGCTTGTCGCCTCCACCGTCATCGGGCGGGTCATCACCAAGACCGGCCGCTGGAAGCGGTACCTGGTGATCGGGTCGGCGCTGCTCACCATCGGCTTCGCGCTGATGGGCACGCTCCGCGCGGACACCAGCTTCGCCCTGCTCAGCGTCTACATGCTGGTGATCGGTGTCGGCCTGGGCATGACCATGCAGAACCTGGTCCTCGCCGTGCAGAACACCGTCGGACCGCACGAGCTCGGCGCGGCCAGCTCGGTGGTGGCGTTCTTCCGCAGCCTGGGCGGCGCGATCGGCGTCTCCGCCCTCGGCGCGGTGCTCGCCCACAAGGTCAAGGACTACACCGCCGACGGGCTGGCCCAGCTCGGCATCCCCGCCTCCAGCTCCGGCAGCGGCGGCACCCTGCCCGACGTGCACACCCTGCCCGGCCCACTGCGCGCCGTTGTGGAGAGCGCGTACGGCCACGGCGCCGGCGACATCTTCCTGGCCGCCGCCCCCTTCGCACTCGTCGCGCTGATCGCGGTGGCCTTCATCAAGGAGGTGCCGCTGCGCCAGCACAACGGCAACCCGGTTTCCGACGAGGTCGAGCGGGAATCGACAGTCGCAGCCGGCGCGGGCACGGCAGTGGTCCCTACCGGTGAGCAGAGGTGAGGTAGCCCGATGAGCGTGGGAGCACCGGACCGCGAGGAGTACGGCCCCCGGACCCGCCCGCTGCCCTTCGAGCGGGGCACTGACGGACCCCGGGTGGTCCTGGTGGGCGTGGACGGCACCCGCACCTCCGAGCGGGCCGGTGCCTACGCCGCCGGCCTGGCCCGCCGGCAGGGCGCCGCCCTGGTGGTGGTCTTCGTCAGCTCGGCCGGCGGGCTGACCGCGCTGGTGCCCGGAATGGACGCCGGCGCGATCCAGCGCACCCACGACGAGGTGGCCAACGAACTGCGCCGGGAGTGCCGGCGGGCGGCCGAACAGTTGGGCATCCCGGTGACCTTCCTGTTCCGGCGCGGCGACGCGTGCGGCGAGTTGTCCTCGGCGGCCGACGAGTTCCAGGCCGACATGGTCGTGGTGGGCACCTCTGAGCAGGCCGGTCACCGGCTGGTCGGCTCGGTCGCCACCCGCCTGGTGCGCGCCGGCCGCTGGCCGGTCGTCGTGGTGCCCTGATAACCCGTCGCGGGATGTCCGGTGTGCCGGGCAGGATGCGCGGCATGACGTGGACCGCACCCAAGATCACCCGGACTCCCGAACCGTACGTCGGCGACGAGCGCACCATGCTCGACGGCTGGCTCGACTACCACCGGCAGACCCTGCTGCTCAAGTGTTCCGGGCTGACCGAGGAGCAACTGCGGACGCCGAGCGTGCAGCCCTCCGGGCTGACCCTGCTCGGCCTGGTCCGCCACCTGGCCGAGGTGGAGGCCTGGTGGTTCCGGGAGAACTTCGCCGGCCAGCAGGTCGACTACCCGTACTTCACACCGGAGACGCCGGACGCCGACCACGACGTCAGCGACGCCGACGCCGAGGCCGACTTCGCGATCTTCCACCGCGAGGTGGCGCTGGCCCGCGAGGCCGCCGCCGGGCACTCGCTCGACGAGACGTTCACCGAGGTCGGCAGGAAGAAGCGCCTCTTCAACCTGCGCTGGGTGTACGTGCACATGATCGAGGAGTACGCCCGACACAACGGCCACGCCGACCTGATCCGGGAACGCATCGACGGCGTCACCGGCGCGTGATCGGGCACCCCTCAGTCCGGTCGTCCAGCCGACAGCAGGTGCTCGCCCAGCGGGGTCAGCGTGTGCACCACTGACGAACCGGCCCGGTGGGTGGCGATCAGCCCGGCCCGGCGCAGGGTGCTGGTGTGCTCGCTGGCGGAGGCGATCGAGATGCCCACCGCCCGGGCCACCTGTGACGTGCTGAGGCCGTCGGCGACCATCCCCAGCACCGCGGCCCGGCTCCGGCCGAGCAGGTGGGCGAGGGGTTCGCCGGTGGCCGGTTCCCGCCGGGCCGGCCGGATCGGGTAGGTCAGCACCAGCGGGCCGGCCGGGTCGTCGAGCACCGCGGGCTGTGGCACGAAGTACGAGGGCACCAGCGTGACCCCCCTGCCGTCCGGCGACAGAGCGACGTCGCCGCCGAAGGCGCACCGGTACGACAGCTCGTACGTGTCAGCCGTCGGCGTGAAGTGCAGATAAGGGCTGAGCCCCCGGAGTACGCGATCGAGCCCGGCGTCCACGATGGCTCGACCGCGCACCGCCCGGTCGGCGCGCACCGCCGCGACGATCGTCTCCCAGTACGCGCCCACCGCCACGGCATGGAACGCCTGCATCGCCTCGAGCAGCCGGCGTACCGCTGCCGGTTTCCCGTCGGCGAGCGGACCGGCCCGGGGTGGTAGCTCGCCGGCCTCGATCCGGGGTCGTAGCTGCTCGGTGAGGGTCGCCGCCGGGGTGGCCGCGACCTCGACCAGCGCCGGGCCCAGCTCCCTGCCGAAGCTGGGCGGGGTGAGGAAGTCCGGGAACCACCGCTCGTGGCGGCACAGGTCCAGGTAGGGCCACATGACCGGACGCAGCGCGGCCCGGGTACGGGCCCGCCAGACGACCAGATGGTCCGGCACGGTGCTCTGGAACACCCGTTGCCCGGCCGCGCCCAGCTCCAACAGCACCGACGGCTCGGAGCGCAACACGGTGCGGCTGAGGTCCGCCGCGCTCAGGTGCAGAGTCACCACGGCATCGACGCTAGCCACCTTTCGGGCAGGCGCGAAAGGGGCTGGATACGGCCCGGCGGTGCGGTGACCCTCGGGACATGAGGAAGCTGCTGGTATCGGCCACCGCCGGCCTGACCGCGCTGACCGGCGTCGTACCCGCGCCGGCTCTCGCGGTCGGCCCGCGCCCCGACACGTACGTGATCGCCCGGACACCAGGGGTGCTGCCCGAGGGGATCGCGGTGACCCGGGACGGCACCCTCTACGTCACCAGTTTCGGCACCGGCGCCGTCTACCGTGGTCACGTCCGCGACCGGGAGCTGCGACAGTTCCTGCCACCGGGGGCGGACGGACGCACCCGGGCCGCCGGGTTGCAGGTCGACCGGCGGGGCCGGATCTTCGTCGCCGGCTGGGACACCGGCACGCTCTTCGTGTACGCCCCGGACGGCGAACTGCTGGCCCGTCGGACCGGGCCGGGCGCCGCCCTTAACGACCTGGCGTTGACCGCCGACGCGGTCTACGTCACCGACTCGGCCACCGGCGCGCTGTGGCGGGCGGCGCTGGACGGCCCGAACGTCGGCGACCTCGTACCGTGGCTCACCGCCGCTGACTTCCCGGTCGCGCCGGGCTTCCTCAACGGCATCGTCGTCACCGACGGCGGGCGGATCGCGCTCGTGGCCGACCAGGGCAACGGTCAGCCCGGCACGGAGCGCCTGTGGCGGGTCGACCTGGTCCGGCGGACGGCCACGACCGTCGAGGTGGTCGACGGCCAACTGGGCGCGGACGGGCTGCTGTTGGAGGGCGACCGACTCTACGGGGTGGTGAACTTCCCCGACGGCGCCGGCGGCTGGGACTTCGCGGTGAATCTGGCGATGCTGGACGCCGACCGGCGAACCGCCCGGGTGGTACGGCAGTCCCGTCCGGCCGGCGTGGCGCAGTCACCGACCACGATCGTCCGGGACGCCGGCCGGCTGCTCTGGGTGAACAGCCAGCTCAACGCGCCCGCCCCGGCACCACCCTTCACTGTCACCCAGGTCCCCGGGCTGCGCTGACCCGACCCGACGCGCGAGCGTCGGCTGACCGGGCCACCGCGATGTCGCCCGGCTCAGTACGCCAGGGCGGCGCGCAGGTAGCGGAGGTCGGCGTGACCGCCCCAGCGGTGCGCCGACAGCCCGGCGGCCCGGGCACCCCGCACGGCCCAGTCCTCGTCGTCGACGAAGAGCACCCGGGCCGGTGGGGTGGCCAGCGCCTGGCAGGCCGCCTGGAAGTACTCCGGGGCCGGCTTGTGCACACCGACGACCGACGAGTTGACCACCACGTCCAACTCGCCGACCAGGTCGAGGGCGGCCAGGTCGGCATCGAGCAGGTCGGTGGCGTTGGTGCCCAGCCCGACCCGGACGCCGGCGGCCCGTACCTCGCGGACGAACGCCAGCACCTCCGGATCCACCTCGCCCCGGTACCGCTGCCACTGCTCGACGGCGGCGCGGGCCCGCTCCCGGCTGCCCACGGAGTCGGTGAGCGCGTCCGCCACGCTCGCCATCCAGTCGGCGTGGCTGATCTGGCCGGTCAACACCGGTTGGAGCTGACCCCACTGCATGGCGATCTCGCCGAGCACCCCCTCGGAGAGGCCGTACTCCCGCTCGACCCCGGCGGCCACCGCCGGATCCCACCGACGCAGTACGCCGTCGAAGTCCAGCAGGAGCGCCGTCGCGCGTTCCCGAGCCACTACCCGTTCTCCTCGCCGCGGCCGTGCCGCCTGTCGTCCTCGTCGGTCCGGTTGAGCCGTTGGCTGATCACCTGGGTGACACCGCTGCGCATGGTGACGCCGTAGAGGGCGTCCGCGATCTCCATCGTCCGCTTCTGGTGCGTGATGACGATCAGCTGGCTCTTCTCCCGCAACTGTGCCATCAACGTGATCAACCGGCCCAGGTTGACGTCGTCGAGGGCCGCCTCCACCTCGTCCATGATGTAGAACGGGCTGGGCCGGGCGCGGAAGATCGCCACCAGCATGGCCACCGCGGTCAGTGACCGCTCGCCACCGGAGAGCAGGGAGAGCCGCTTGATCTTCTTGCCGGGCGGGCGGGCCTCCACCTCGACGCCGGTGGTGAGCAGGTCGTCCGGCTCGGTGAGGATCAGCCGGCCCTCGCCACCAGGGAAGAGCACGTTGAACACCTGCTCGAACTCCCGGGCGGTGTCCTCGAAGGCGCTGGCGAAGACCTCAAGGATCCGCTCGTCCACGTCCTTGACCACTGTGAGCAGGTCCCGACGGGTGGCCTTGAGGTCCTCCAACTGCTCGGAGAGGAACTTGTACCGTTCCTCCAGCGCGGCGAACTCCTCGAGCGCGAGCGGATTGACCTTGCCGAGCAGGGTCAGCTCCCGTTCCGCCTTGGAGGCCCGCTTCTCCTGCACCGGCCGCTCGTACCGGACCGGCTCGGGCACCGGCAGACCGTCGCGTTCGGCCGTGGCGATGTCGACAGGGGTCGGTGGGACGGGTTGGGTCGGCCCGTACTCGGCGACGAGCGTCTCCACGTCCAGCCCGAAGTCCTCGGCCGCCTTCGCCTCCAACTGCTCGATGCGCAGCCGCTGCTCGGCGCGGGCCACCTCGTCACGGTGCACCTGGCTGGTCAACCGCTCCAGCTCCGCGCCGAGCCGCTTGGCCGCGCCGCGTACCTCCTGGAGCTCGGCCTCGCGGGCGGCGCGTTCCCGGGCGACCGCGTCGCGGCGCTCCTCGGCCGTCGCGATCGAGGTGGTGAGCCGGGTGAGGACCTCCCGGGCGCCGCCGGCGACGGCGCGGGCGATGCCCGCACCCCGGGTGCGCGCGGCCCGCCGGGCCGCTGCGCGTTCCCGGGCGGCCCGCTCCGCGGTGGCCTGCCGGGTCAGCGAGTCGGCCCGGCCGGCGATCGAGGAGACCCGCTCCTCGGCGGTACGCACCGCGAGCCGGACCTCCATCTCGTTCTGCCGGGCCTGCGGCACCATTGCCGCGAGCTGGTCCCGATCCTCGGTGGACGGCTCGGCGTCGACCGGGGTCTCCTCGGCCAGCCGCAGCCGTTCCTCCAGCTCGTCGAGGGTGGCGAGGTCCCGTTGCCGGGCCGCCTCGGCACGGGACCGGGACTCGCCGAGGCGGTCGGTCTCCGCCTTCGCCGAGCGGGCCGCCGCGCCCAACTCGGCCAGCCGGCGGGCGGCGGCGTTGCGGTGGCTCTCCGCCTCGCGCTTCTCGGCGGCGGCATGCTGCACGGCCTCCTTGGCGGCGGCCACCTCGGCGCGCGCCTCGACGAGCTGGTCGCGCAGCTCCGCGCCGGAGCGTTCGGCGGTCAGTCGGTTGGCGCGGGCCTCCTCGACGGCCGCCTGCACCTCGATGTAGCTGGGGGCCTTGGCCGACCCGCCGGCCGCCGCGTACGCCCCGACCACGTCACCGTCGGGGGTGACCGCCCGCAGCTCGGGGTTGCTGGCGACCAGCTCGGCGGCTGCGGCGAGGTCGTCGACGAGCGCCACGTCGCGCAGTGCGCGGTGCACGGCCGGACGCAGCTCGGCGCTGCACTCGACCAGGTCCGGAGCCCACCGGGCGTCGTCGGGCAGCTTCGGGCGTAGCGCGTCGGCGGAGCCGGTCATGCCCGGGCCCGCCGGGCTGCCGACCAGCAGACCGGCCCGGCCGGCGTCGGAGATCTTCAACAGCCGCATCGCCTCGACGGCCTCGTCCACCCCGCTGACGGCCACCGCGTCGGCCAGGCCACCGAGCGCGGCGGCCAGCGCGGCCTCGTGACCCGGCGCGACGGTGAGCAGCCCGGCGAGGCTGCCGAGCAGGCCCGGTACGTCCCCCGCGCGGGCGAGCAGCGCTCCCGCGCCGTCCTTGCGCCGCAGGCCGAGGGCGAGCGCCTCCTCCCGGGCCTTCCAGGTGGCGGCGTCCTTCTCCGCCGTCCGCTCGGCGTCGGCGAGCGACCGCACGGTGGCCTGGGCCCGCTCCTGCGCGGCGACCGCTTCGGCGTGCCGGGCGTCCAGGTCCGCGTTGTCCCGGTCGGCCTCGGTGGACTGGGCGGCCACCGCGTCCAGGTCGGCCTGCGCCTGCTCGGCGCGGCCCAACGCGTCGGCGTGCGCGACGGCGAGTCGTTCGATCTCCTCGCCGGCACTTGTGGTGCGGGCTCGGGCCGAGTTGACCTGACCGGTGAGCCGGGCCATCCCCTCGCGCCGGTCGGCGATGGCCTTGGCCGCCGCGACCAGCTCCCGCTCGGCGGCGGCGAGCTGCCGTTCCAGTTCCTGACGGTGCTCGACCGCCTCGGCCAGCCGGATCTGGTCGTCGGTGAGCGCCGCGCGCAGCTCCTCCTCCTGCTCGCGGACCCGTTCCGCCTCGGCCTCCAGCTGGTCCGGGTCGCGGCCGGGCCGTTCGTCGTCGCCACTGGCGCTGAGGTGCCGCAACCGTTCCCGGGCCAACTGCTCGATCGAGCGGAAGCGTTCCTGGAGGGCGGAGAGCTTGTACCAGGTGTCCTGGGCGGCGGCGAGCAGCGGCGCGTCCTCCGCGAGGGCCGCCTCCAGCTCGCCGAGGCGGCCCTGCACCTCGACGTGCTCGCCCTCGATCTGCTCGCGCCGCTCGCGCAGCGCTGTCTCGTCGGCGATCTCCCGATCGAGCGTGGTGCGCAGGGTGGCCAGGTCGTCGGCGAGCAGGCGCAGCCGGGCGTCGCGCAGGTTGGCCTGGATGGCTGCGGCACGGCGGGCCACCTCGGCCTGCCGGCCCAGCGGCTTGAGCTGGCGGCGCAGCTCAGTAGTCAGGTCGGTCAAGCGGTTGAGATTCACTTGCATCGCGTCGAGCTTGCGCAGCGCCTTTTCCTTGCGCTTGCGGTGCTTGAGGACGCCGGCCGCCTCCTCGATGAACGAGCGGCGGTCCTCCGGCTTGGCGTGCAGCATGCCGTCGAGGCGGCCCTGCCCGACGATGATGTGCATCTCCCGGCCGATGCCGGAGTCGGACAGCAACTCCTGGATGTCGAGCAGCCGGCAGGTGTTGCCGTTGATCTCGTACTCGCTCTCGCCGGAGCGGAACATCCGGCGGGTGATGGAGACCTCGGTGTACTCGATCGGCAGCGCGCCGTCGGTGTTGTCGATGGTGAGGGTGACCTCGGCACGGCCCAGCGGCGCGCGGCCGGCGGTGCCGGCGAAGATGACGTCCTCCATCTTGCCGCCGCGCAGCGCCTTGGCGCCCTGCTCGCCGAGCACCCAGGCGATGGCGTCGACGACGTTCGACTTGCCGGAGCCGTTCGGGCCCACCACGCAGGTGATCCCGGGCTCCAGCTTCAACGTCGTGGCGGAGGCGAAGGATTTGAAGCCCTTCACCGTCAGGCTCTTGAGATACACCTTCTCGATCCTCGTCCGGTGGCCGCCGTACCGTCGCCGGCTGTGGGGACCTGGGTGAACTCGCAGACTAACCCGGTGGTGGAAGCGGGCGGGCACGCGACCCGCCCCGGGCCGCGTGGAGCGCGGGCGCGAGGCGGGAGCGCGCTGTTGTTCCGGCGGTCACGAGAGGGACCCGGGCCGTTCATGATCGGCTTATCGCAAGGGCGAGCTAATCGGATACCCGAGGACGAGCTAAGGGCGGGGCCACCGCAAGATCGCAAATAGTCGGCACCGAAAGGGGCCGGACAGTGTTGCGCGCCGGCACAGAGGTGTCGGCGCGCATTTTGCGAGAGTGCGATTCAGTTTTGCGACACGGAGATCAGGTCAGTGCCGGCTCGGCCAGACGGAGCAGATCGTCTGCCTCCGCGGCGGCCGCCGCAAGCCGATCATTGTCGGCACGCAACCGGGTGATCTCGAACTCCAGTGCCTGAACCCTGGAACGCAGTCGGGTGACCTCGTCGAGCAGACGCCGGTCGGGCGCTGCACCTACGTGGCCGTAGAGGGCCTTCGCCATGCTGACTCCTTGATATGCGCTGCCGGAAAGGCCGGCCAACGCGCGCCCATTTATACGCGGCTGTCATTCCAGGCTGTATCTGGGCATGACCGGGCGCGACTGGCGACACCTATATATTGAGCCGCAAACCCCTCCTTCGTCAAGTTCTCGCAGGCCGTAGATCATCTCCACGTCGACCTGTCCACTTGTCGGGGGGCTGCCGCAATGGCACGGACACTCTCTGTCCGGACTCCTTTACTGTACGCCCGGATCCGAGGAATTCCCCACGCTCGCGTCCGACTTCCCCTTAACTCTTCCTTAGCCACGTTGCCGCAGCTCGCGGGCACGCCGTAGCGTCACCCCGGCCCGCAACCGACCCGTGGAGGCATAGGCGTGTACGGCTGGACCGACCCGATGGACCCGAACGGCGCCGCCCGGCGCGCCGAGCGGCCGACCGACGAGCCGACCTGGCTGCACGACCGTCCGGAGCCCCGCTCGGCCTACCTGTTCGGTGACGACCCGAACCAGGCCGACGACGAGTGGCACCGGGAGCAGCCTCCGACCGGCTGGCAGTCGGACCCGGAAATCCCCGGCGAGCCGGCCGACGCGCAGACCGCCGCCTGGCCGGGCCAGCACCCGGAGCACCAGCCGACCGAGAGCTGGCACGACGGCCGCCCGGCCGGGGCGACCACCGACCGCTGGCAGCCCGACCCCGACCCCCAGGCGACAGGTGGTTGGCGGTCCGAGCCCGACCCGGAGACGACAGATGGTTGGCGGCCCGAGCCCGACCCGGAGACGACAGGTGACTGGCCCGCTGGTGCCGGCCGGCCCGGCGAGGGGAGACACCGCTCCCGCCGCCGCTGGCGACGGCCGGTGATGATCGGTGGGGCCGCCGCGGCGGCCACCCTCGTGGTGAGTCTCGGCGTCGGCGCGCTCGGGCTACCCGGCGGTGACGACGGAGGCAGCCAGCCGACGGCCGTCGACGACACCTTCGCCGCGTCGGAGGCACCGACCGAGGAGCCGACCCTCGACACCCTCGCCGCGCCGTCCCCGACCAGCACGCCCAGCCCGGCCCGGCCGAGCCCGACCCCGAGCAGGACCGTCAAGCCCACCCCGGAGGCGTCGCGTACCACCGCCGCGTCACGGCGCGGCACGCCGCGCAGCAGCGCGCCGACCACGAGCACGAGCAACGGCTCCAGCGGTTCCACAGGCACCGTCAGCGCCCAGACCCGTGAGGTGGTGGACCTGGTGAACGCCGAGCGGGCCAAGGCCGGCTGCGCGGCGCTGAGCATCGACGACAAGCTGATGACCGCCGCCCAGAAGCACAGCCAGGACCAGGCCGACCACAAGAACATGTCGCACACCGGCAGTGACGGCAGCAACGCCGGCGACCGGCTGGACCGGGTCGGCTACACCTGGCGCACCTACGGCGAGAACGTGGCCTGGAACCAGCAGACCCCGGCTGCGGTGATGGACGCCTGGATGAACAGCTCAGGTCACCGGGCCAACATCCTGAACTGCGCGTTCACCGAGATCGGCGTCGGGATCGCCAACAGCAACGGGCCGTACTGGACGCAGGTCTTCGCGGCGCCGCGCTGACCGCGCGTCGTTCGCACCCCCGCGCTCGTTTGACCCGGTGAGGTACGCCGGGCCGGAGCGTGGGGGCGGCGTACCGGTGAGGGCGGCGACGGGCCGCCCGGGACCCGGGAGCTGCCGATGCGGATCCGGCCGCGGCGACGTGTCGCCGTACGCCCCCTGCGCCGCGTCCTGTCGGCAGGCGTCGTACTCGTCCTGACGGTGCCGGCGTACGGATGCCGCGCCGAGCTGACCCCTCCCGGCGCGCCGACCCGGTGGCCGGCCGCACAGGCGCGCCACTGGCAGTGGCAGTGGCAGCTCAGCGGCCCGCTCGACCCGGCGGTGGAGGTGGATGTCTTCCTGCTCGATCCGGTGGACACCACCGCCGCGCAGACCGCCGAGCTGCGGTCCCGGGATCGCCGGCTGATCTGCCAGGTACACGTCGGCTCGGTCCGCGCCGCCGACCCGGACGCCAGCCGGTTGCCGACCGCCGTGCAGGGCGCCGCCGGCCGCCGACCCGACAGCCGTTGGCTGGACGTCCGCAGCTGGGACGCGCTGGAGCCGGTGCTTGCCGACCGGTTGCGGCTGTGCCGGGGCAAGGGTTTCGGGGCGGTGGCGTTCGCCGACGCCGACGGGTACGCGTCGCGCACCGGCTTTCCCCTCGACTTCGACGACCAACTGTTGTTCAACCGCCGACTCGCCGAGCTGGCCCGCTCGCTGAGCCTCTCCCCCGGGCTGGTCAACGACGTGCCGCAGCTCGCCGCGCTGGCCCCGGACTTCGACTTCGCGGTGAACGAGGAGTGTGTCCGGCTGGGTCAGTGCGCCAAACTGTTGCCGTTCGCCGACGCGGGCAAGCCGGTCTTCCACGTCGAGTACGACGCCTCGACCGACGACTTCTGTGTCACCACTGCCGGCTACGGCTTCGCCTCGATCCGCAAGGACCGCAACCTGGATGCCTGGCGGGAAGCCTGCCCACTGCCCTGAACCGGCGGTGGCCGGGCTGCCGTCGCAGCCCGGCCACACCCCGGCCCGCCCCGCCACACCCCCGCCCCGCCACACCCGCCCCGCCGTCCCCGCCCCGCCCCCGCCGCTTGCGACTCGACTTTCCTGATGTCGCGGTATCGGGCGGGCTGGGATACCGCGACATCAATGAAACCGAGTTGATCAAGCGGCGGGGCGGGGCGGGGACGGCGTGGGCGGTCTCCGAGTGGGGTCAGGGCACCGGCACCAGTTCCGGGGCCGGGGCCGGCGGATCGGCCGGCGCGACCGCGGGGCGCGGGCGCAGGAAACGCGGGGCCCACCAGTTGGCATCGCCGAGCATGGTCATCAACGCTGGCAGCACCACTCCCCTGATGATCGTGGCGTCCAGCAGGATCGCCGCCGCCAGACCGATGCCGAGTTGCTTCATGTCGATAGTGCTCAACGTGGCGAAGATCGAGAACACGCCGACCATCACGATCGCCGCGCTCGTCACCACCCCGGCCGACGAGGTGATCCCGTACGACACGGCGTCGCGGTTCGGCATGCCGGCCCGGATCCCCTCACGGATCCGACTGACCACGAAGACGTGGTAGTCCATCGAGAGGCCGAAGAGCACGACGAAGAGGAACAGCGGCAGCCAGGACACGATCGCGCCCATCGAGGTGAAGCCGAGCAGCCCTTCGGCCCACTCGCCCTGGAAGACCAGCACCAGCAGCCCGTACGCGGCACCGGCGGAGAGCAGGTTCAGCGCGATCGAGCTGGCCGCGACCACCACCGACCGGAACGTGAACACCATGACCAGGAAGGTCAGCACCAGCACGAAGCCCATCACCAGCGGCAGCTTGTCCCGGACGTGGGACGCGTAGTCCTCGCTGTCGGCCACGCTGCCGCCGACCGCGTACTCGATGCCGGGGATGCCCCGCAGCTCGGCCGGGACCAGGTCCGCACGCAACCGCTCCAGCGACTGCACCGAACGGTCGTCACGGCTGGCGTACGGGGTGGCGACGTCGAGCACCGACACCCGCCGGTCGGCCGACACCTCGATCTTCGGGCCGTCCGCCTCGGCCGGGGCGAACAGCGGATCGCCGGCGGCCCGGGTGGCCAGGTCGGTGAGGGCGGCGCGCACCCGGTCGGCCTGCTCGGCCGGGGCCCGGACGGCCACCACGTGGTTGGTGCCGGTGCTCGGGAACGCGGCGGTGAGCCGGTCGTACGCCTGCATGGCGGGGGTGGTGCGGGGCAGGTCCTCCATGCCGGGGAACTTCAGCTTCATGCCGAGCGCCGGCGCGGCCAACGCGAGCAGCAGGCCGACCGAGATGACGAGCGTCACCACCGGAGCGCGCAGCGCCGGCCGGAGCAGCGCCGGCCACAGCCGGGGCGTGCGGGGCTCGCCGTGCCGGCCGGTGCGCGGGGCGGTCAGTCGCCAGAGCAGTGGCACCCGGGGCCGGTCGACCCAGCGGCCGAGCCTGGCCAGCAGGGCGGGCAGCACGGTCAGTGAACCGGTCACGGCGACGGCGACCACCAGGATGGAGCCGATCGCCAGGGAGGAGAAGACCACGTCACCGGCGAGCAGCAGCCCGGCCATCGCGATGATCACGGCGAAGCCGGAAACCACCACGGCGTGTCCGGAGGTTTCCGCGGCGATCTCCACCGCGTCGAGGCCGGCGCGGCCCCTGGCCCGTTCCTCCCGCTCCCGGCGGATGTAGAACAGCGAGTAGTCGACCCCCACCGCCATGCCGATCAGCAGGATCACCGGTGACGTGGTGTCGGTGGCCGGCACCAGGTGCGAGGCGAACGTGGACAGTCCCATCGCGGCGGCGACCGAGGAGAGCGCCAGCAGCACGGGGACGCTGGCCGCGATCAACGCACCGAACGCGATGATCAGGATGGCCAGGGTGACCGGCAGGCTGAGCAACTCGGCGCGTTCGAAGTCCTTGCCCAGGGTGTCGTCGAGCGCCTGACCGATCGACGGACCGCCGACCTGCTCGACCCGCAACTGCGGGTGCGCGGTCTGCACGGCGGCGGTGACGTCGCGCAGCGGCTGCACCCGGTCCGAGGCGGTCTCGGGGTCGCCGGCCATGGTGATCGGCAACAGCAGCGCCGAGCCGTCCCGGGCCGTGACCGGCTGACCCACCTCGGCGACCCCGGTGACGGTACGCAGCCGGGCCGCCGCGTCGTCGGCCGCCGCCTTCGCCGCCGCCGGGTCCAGCGCACCGTCCCGCGCGGTGATGAGCACGTTGTCCACTGCCGGGTCGTCGAAGTCACCGGCGTCCACGATCAGGCTGGCCCGCCCCGCCTCACCGATCGCCTGGTCGGCGCTGGTGGCCTCGTTGAGGCCGGCGGCGTTGCCGCCCACGAAGCACACCGCCACGAAAACGACCCACAGTGCGATCGCCCGCCACGGGTGCTCGGCGCTCCACCGCGCCAGCCGCACCGTCACCGGTCTTGCCCCCATCTCGGGTCCCCCTGTCAAGTCAACCCCCTGCCAACCGTGCTGACGTTAGGTGCGTGACGAGGCGGTCACATCGGGGAACGGCCCTGGCCCGCCCCGGAGCCGGTACACCGAGGACGAACGGCCCACCAAACGGGCAGCAGAGCGCGATTCGGGCGTACACCGGGGTGCGGCCCGGAGCGTCCGGCGGCGACCCGCCGGTGCCGACCCGGAGCCGGCTCCGGGTCATCCCCGAAGGGAACCCCGGGGCCGTGGTTGGCAGCGCGGGCAGCTGTACGAGGATCGGTTCATGAACGCCTCACGGCGGATCGGCGTTCCGCACCGCCGGCACGGCTCGCCCTCGCGACCGTAGGCGTTGAGGGCCCGATCGAAGTAGCCGCTCTCGCCGTTGACGTTGACGTAGAGGGCGTCGAAGCTGGTGCCACCCACGCTTATCGCCTCGGCGAGCACGTCGCGGACGTGGCCGAGCAGGCGTTGCGCCGCCGACCCGGTCAGCGCGTCGGTGGGTCGGCCGCCGTGCAGCCCGGCACGCCAGAGTGCCTCGTCGGCGTAGATGTTGCCCACCCCGGAGATCAGGGTCTGGTCGAGCAGTGCCCGCTTCACCTCGGTGTGCCGGCGGCGCAGCGCGGCGACGAACTCCACGTCGGAGAACTCCGGGTCCATCGGGTCGCGGGCGATGTGCGCGATCTCGTCGGGCAGTTCGGCGCCGCCCTCGCTCACCGAGAGCCCGCCGAACGTGCGCTGGTCGACGAAGCGCAGCTCCGGACCGTCGTCGGTGAACCGGAACCGGACCCGCAGGTGGGTCTCGTCCGCGGTGCCGGGTGGCTGGAGCAGCAGCTGACCGGACATACCGAGATGGCCGATGATCGCGTCGCCGCTGTCCAGTGGCAGCCACAGGTACTTGCCGCGCCGACGGACGTCCAGCACGGTCCGGCCGGCGAGCACGTCGGCGAAGTGCACGCCGCCGGGGACGTGCCGGCGCACGGCACGCGGGTGTCGGACCTCGACGGAGGCGATCCGACGGTCGACGACCCACTGGGCCAGCCCCTGCCGGACGGTCTCCACCTCGGGTAGCTCAGGCACGCCGCAGGCCGGTCTCGTGGCCGTCGGCACCCCCGGCCGGCAGGGCCTGCGCCAGGTGGTCGGCCTGCTCGGCCTCGGCCGCCCGAGCGGCGCGTTCGAGCGGACCGAACGGCTCATCCCGGTCGGCCGAGCCGTCCGGGTCGACCAACTGGCCCCGGCCGTCGCCGCCGCTCCGGCCGGACTGGCCATCGCCGGCCTGACCGGTCTGGCCGTCGTCGCCGGCCCGGCCGTTCTGCTCGGCGAGCGTTCGCCAGGCGGCCTCGGCGGCCCGCTGCTCGGCCTCCTTCTTACTGCGCCCCTCGGCGCCGCCGTACCGGTTGCCGGCCACCACCACCCAGGCGGTGAACGTCTTGAGGTGATCCGGGCCGGTGCCCTCGATCCGATATTCCGGGACGCCGAGCCCGAGCGCCGCCGTCAGCTCCTGAAGGCTCGTCTTCCAGTCCAGTGCGGCACCCCGACCCGCCGACTCGGCCATCAACGGGTCGAAGAGCCGGTGGATGACGATCCCCGTGGTGTCCAGGCCGTACTGGAGGTAGATCGCGCCGAGCAGCGCCTCGAGTGTGTCGGCCAGGATGCTCGCCTTGTCCCGGCCACCGGTGGTCTCCTCACCCTTGCCGAGCAGCAGGTACGCGCCGAGGCCGTCCGGGCCCAGACCACGGGCCACGTCGGCGAGCGCCCGCATGTTGACCACGCTGGCCCGCAGCTTGGCCAACTGCCCCTCGGGCAGGTCCGGGTGGTTGTGGAAGAGCGCGGTGGTGATCACCACGCCGAGCACCGAGTCGCCGAGGAACTCCAGCCGCTCGTTTGTGGGCAACCCGCCGTTCTCGTACGCGTACGAGCGGTGGGTCAGGGCGCGCTGGAGCAGCTCCGGTTCCAGGCTCACGCCGAACGCGGCTTCCAGGTGACCGACGGACGCCCGCCGCCGCTTGTCGTTGCTCATGATGTGCGTACCTCGGTGTCGGTGGAGCGGTCGGTGCGGTCCATCGCGGCGTCGCCGTCGAGCAACGCCGAGACCAGATCGGTGGCGCGCCGCCGCCACAGGTGGGCGGCGAGGGCTATGCCGGAGGCGACGTCGTCGGCGCGAGCGGATCCGTGGCAGACCACCACCGTCCCCGCGACGCCCAGCAGGGCGGCCGCCCGGGGCGCCCCGCCCTCGGCGGGTGGGCCACCGGCCATCGCGTATGCGCCTTCGATGGCCTTGAGCAGCACGTTACCGGTGAAGCCGTCGGTGACGACCACATCAACGCGCGAGCCGAGGGTCACGTCGTACCCCTCGACAAGGCCGACGTAGCGCGCGCCACCGGGCAGCGGCTCGACGGCGAGCAGGGGGTCGGTGGCCCGGCGGACCCGGTCGCCCTTGCCGGCCTCGGTGCCGACCGACAGCAGGCCGATCCGCGGCGCGGCGATCGAGTGCGCCACCGCGGCGTACGCGGCGCCGAGTACGGCGTGGCGGGCGAGGGTGGCCGGGCGGGGCTCCAGCGAGCCGCCGACGTCGAGGAGGACGACCGGCCCGGCCACGGTGGGCAGGGTGGCGGCGAGCGCGGGTTGGCGGATCTCCGGCCAGCGGCCGAGGCCGAGCACGGCAGCGGTGACCGTGGCACCTGTGGCGCCGGCGGAGACCAGGGCGTCGGCGGTCCCGTCGCGAACGGCGGTGACCGCGGCCCGGACCGTGCTCTCCGCACGGGCGGCGCTGGGATGGTCGGCCATGCCGACGACATCACGAACGGGCCGCACCGTGATCCGCGCACGTTGCGGCGGATCGAGGGCAGCGATCAGCTCGTCGGCGACCTCGGCCGGGCCGACGAGAAGCAGGTGCAGGTCAGGGTCGGCGCGCATGGCCCGCAGAGCGCCGTCAACCACGACGGCGGGAGCGTCGTCCCCGCCGAGGAGGTCAACGGCGATCCGCGCGGTGCCCGGCTCCACCGGAACGCCGGCCGGAGTGGGCCGGCCAGCGTCGGCGGAAGCCGGGGCACCGGGCGAATGCCAGGGTGCGCGCGCCGCCCGACCTGGGGTCGGGGGCGTCACTCGGCGTCCAGGTCAGACCTCGAGAACCTGGCGGCCGTTGTAGGTGCCGCAGACGGAGCAGGCGGCGTGCGGCAGCTTCGGGGACTTGCACTGCGGGCACGCGACGGTCGCGACCACTGTCGCCTTCCAGTTCGCCCGGCGGGACCGGGTGTTGCTGCGCGACATCTTGCGCTTCGGGACGGCCACGGTTCTTACTCCTCTGTAACGGTCAGTTGCGACAGGCCCGCCCAACGCGGGTCGATCTGCTGGTGACTGTGGTCGGCCGGCAGATCGTCCCAGTGTGTCCCGCATTCGGGGCACAACCCTGGGCAGTCCTCCCGGCAGAGCGGGTTGGTCGGCAGCGTGAGCACCAACGCGTCCCGCAGCGCCGGCTCCAGGTCGATCAGATCGCCCTGCATCCGGCCCACCTCGTCCTCGTCGGTCGTGGCGTCCGTGGTGCTGTCCTCGTACGCGTACAGCTCCTGGATCGTCACGCCCATCGAGTCGTTGATCTCGCGCAGGCAACGGCCGCACTCACCCCGGACGGGACCGGTGATGGTCCCGGAGACGAGCACGCCCTCGGACACCGACTGCAACCTCAGATCGAGGTCGAGGTCCGCGCCCTCCGGCACGCCGATCAACTCCACACCGAGGTCCGCCGGTGCCGGCACGACCCGCTGGACCTCACGCAACGCGCCAGGGCGGCGCGGCAGGTCCCTCGTGTCGAGGACCAGCGGCGACCTGGGGTTGAGTGTTGATGGCGAGTGCTTGGGCATAGTCAGACTCCGGCCGGTGAGAGGCCGACAAAAAAGGTTACCTGGGTGACCCCCGGACCGTCGAACCGGGGGCGACACCCGAGCGAGAATGTCGGCTGGTGAGGTGCCGCTCAGAAGGGTAGCGGGCGTTCCGCCTCATCCCCACCGAAGGTGCCGATCTCCCGCAGCGCGTGCATCTTGTCCCGGCCCCGCTCTATCGAGGCCAGGGCCCGGGTGAGGAACTGCTCGAAGTTGGCGAGCGCGGTGTCGACGTAGTCGTCGACCTCCTCCCTCAGGCGCTGGGCCTCGGCCCGGGCCTCGGCGATGATCCGCGCGCCCTCGTGCTCGGCCGACACGGTGATCTCGTTCACCGAGACCAGGCGGGCGTGTTCTGCCTCACCCTCACTGATGATCCGGTCCGCCTCGCGCTTGCCGGCGTCCATGATCTTGTCGCGTTCCTCCAGGAGCGCGGCGGCGCGACGCAGGTCAGCAGGGAGATCAGCACGCATCTCGTCGAGGGCGGCGATCATCTCACCCCGGTCGACCATGCAGTTGTTACGCGACATCGGGACGGAGCGGGCCTGCTCCACCATGGCGATCAGTTCGTCGATGCGATCGAGCGGGTCCACCGGTACCTCACTCCTGTCGTTCCTCGGCCGACCTCCATGATGCGGGCTACGGCCGTTCCCCGCGTCACCAATCATGTCGTGCTCGACCCACCCGGGCCCCATCCGCCCCAACCCGGCGCGTCGCGACATCGTCACCCGCCGCCACACCGCCCGACAATCTTCCGCAAAAGGGGTGCCTGAGCAACAAGCGGTGCCGGCTCGGCCGGGTGCAGCGGTCAGGGGCGGGGGCGCAGCCGAGCCTGCAGGGCCTCGCGGACCGGGTCCGGCACGTGGGCGGAGATGTCGCCGCCCCACTTCGCCACGTCCTTCACCAGGCTGGAGGAGAGGAACGAGTAGAGCGGGTTGGTCGGCATGAACAGCGTCTCGACGCCGGCCAGACCGATGTTCATCTGCGCCATCTGCAACTCGTAGTCGAAGTCGCTCACCGCCCGCAGGCCCTTGATCAGCACACTCGCCTGCTGGGCCCGGCAGAAGTCGACAAGCAACCCACGGAACGACTCGACCCGCACGTTCCCGTACGACGAGGTCACCTCGCGGAGCATGTCGATCCGCTCCTCGACGGTGAACAGACCACTCTTCGACTGGTTCACCAGGACGCCGACCACCACCTCGTCGAAGAGCCGACTGGCCCGCCCGATGATGTCGAGGTGTCCGTTGGTGACCGGGTCGAACGAACCGGGGCAGACCGCACGTCTCATGATCGGCGACCGTACCAAAGGGTGGTCTCGCCGTACCGGCGACTGCGGTCCGGGGTGATCCCCTCCACCCAGTCGAACTGCCTGGTGCGGCTGGACCGCTCCACCACCACCAGCGCGTCGGGCACCAGCCAGCCACCATCGACAAGCGTCGTCAGCAGCGCGGTGATCTCCGCGTCCGGCACCGCGTACGGCGGGTCGGCGAAGACCACGTCGTACGGCCCGCCGTCCGGACCGGCGGCCAGCACTGTCGCCACCTTCCCGGCGACCAGACGAACGGCCGGGCCGACGCGCAGGGTTGCCACGTTCTCCCGGATCACCCGGGCCGCCCGGGGGTCGGACTCGACGAGCAGGACGTGCCGGGCGCCCCGGGAGAGCGCCTCCAGCCCGACCGCGCCCGAGCCCGCGTACAGGTCGGCGAAGCGGGTGCCGTCGAGGTCGACCTCGGCCTGGACGGCGCTGAACAGCGCCTCCCGGACCCGGTCGGACGTGGGTCGGGTGCCGGCGCCGGCCGGCGCGGCGATCCGCCGCCCGCCGAGCGTCCCGGCCACGATCCGGGTCACCGTCTCCTCCTGCTCATGCCCGCGACGCTACGCGAGTCGACGCCAACCACGACCGACACCGCCGGTATCGCGAGGGCCGGGCAGCGCCCCAGGTGAGGTCTTGACGTCGTCGGCCGCACCTGAAATGCCCCTGACCTCCCTCGCCGCCGTTCGGTCCATTGCGGATCCACCCATCGGTCATCGACGCTACACGTCCTCAGTGATCAGTCGAGCACCTTCCGTTCATCAAAGATCACGAATTCACTACATTGCCCTTAGGTAATGATGAGGACTCCCCTCATTGATGACCGGTCAGTACAGTCACCGTCTGTCCCCGCTTCGCGCGGGAACGCCCCCGCGTCGCGGACGTCCCGGTGAGCAGACGACCCACCCGGTCGCCCCGCCTCCCGACCTCCCGCCGCGATCCGTACCCCCCTCACCAGGAGCAGGCGTTGAACCTCCCCAAGTCTCCGATGCGGCGCGTCGCGGCCATCGCCGCAGGCGCGCTGATCGGCCTCACCGGCGCAGCGACCTTCGCCGGTCCGGCACTCGCGCACCACACGACCATCAGCGGCACCGCCTGCCTGACCACTAACGGCGTGCACCGCGTCGAGTGGAAGGTGGAGAACAGCGAGCGCGACCTCGAAGCCACCATCACCGAGGTGTGGACCCCCTCCGGCACCACCATCAACGGCATCGCCAAGGGCACCAAGATTGCCGCCAACGGCAAGGTTTCCGGCACTCAGCTCACCACCAAGGGCAAGGCCCTCGAGCTGAAGGTCACCGCCAAGTGGATCCGCAACGGCAAGCTGATCACCAACACCGCTTCCGGCACCGCGAAGCTGAGCAAGAACTGCACCACGCCGCCGACGGCCACGCCGACGCCGACGCCGACGAAGCCCACCCCCACGCCGACAGTGACGCCGAGCGCGACCCCGAGCGCGAGCGCGACCCCGTCTGCGACCCCGAGCGCGACGCCGACCACTCCGGTCCCGACCACTCCGGTCCCGACCAGCCCGGTGCCGACCACGCAGCCGAGCGAGCCGACCGGCCCGCTGGTGCCGGAGGAGCCCAACGCTCCGGTGTTCGAGATCGTCTTCGACTGTGACGCGCTTGTCATCACCGCCGACAACCCGGCCGACGGCGTCACCGAGACCGTCGTGCTGACCTCGGAGAAGAACGTCGTCAAGAAGCTCGAGCTGGTCCCGGGCAAGAAGACCGAGGTTTCCTTCGAGGCGTACGAGGGCCTGACCGTCACCCCGAGCGTCGAGGGTGAGCAGGCCGACCCGGCCGACGCTGTCAAGTGGGTCAAGCCGGCCGAGTGCACCCCGGGCCAGGGTGGCGGCGACAACGACGGGCCGGCGCTGCCGCTGACCGGTGCCGCGACCGGCGGGATCATCGCCGGCGCCGCGGTGCTGCTCGCCGCTGGTGCTGTCCTGTTCGTGATGGCGCGTCGTCGTAAGGTTCGCTTCACCGCCTGAGACAACACGCTCTAGCTGACAACTGAGGGCGCGTCGACCATCTGGTCGACGCGCCCTCAGCCATTGCGGGTGGACACCTGCCGGTCACCAGGTCAACGGGAAGGCCCGCGACGAACTCGCCGTCGCCCAACCCACCTCGTCACCGGGGCACAGCCACGGGTGGCGGACGCCTCAGCCCTTCTCCAGGTATTCGGCGCGGTCCTCGTCGACGAGCGCGGCGACCGAGGCGGCCAGCGCCGGGTTGCCGCTCAGGTCCGGGTCCTGCTCGATCAGGGTGATCGCCTCGGCGCGGGCGTCGCGGATCAGGTCCGCGTCGCGGCGCAGCGACAGCAGGCGCAGATGGGAGCGGTGCCCGGACTGGGTGGCACCCAGCACGTCGCCCTCGCGGCGCTGCTCCAGATCCAGCTCGGCGAGCTTGAAACCGTCGCTGGTGGACGCGACCGCGTCGAGCCGCTCCCGTGCCGACGAGCCCTCGGCGGCCTCGCTAACCAGCAGGCACAGCCCGGCGGCCGCGCCCCGGCCGACCCGGCCCCGCAACTGGTGCAGTTGGGAGACACCGAACCGGTCGGCGTCCAGCACGATCATCACCGTGGCGTTCGGCACGTCGACGCCGACCTCGATCACCGTGGTCGCCACCAGCACGTCCAGGTCACCGGCGGCGAAGGAACGCATCACCGCGTCCTTCTCGTCGGCCGGCAGGCGACCGTGCAGCACGCCGATCCGCAGCCCGTGCAACGGCCCCTCGGCCAGCAGCGGGGCCACCTCGGTCACCGCCAGCGGTGGGCGTCGACCGTTGTCGTCCTCGGGTGGCGGCTCCTCGTCGGACGTGGGACCGTCACCGATCCGGGGACACACCACGTACGCCTGGTGGCCGGCGGTCACCTCCTCACGCAGTCGACGCCAGGCCCGGTCCAGGTAGGCCGGTTTCTCGGCGGCGGGCACCACGTGCGAGGCGATCGGTGACCGCCCCCGGGGCAGTTGGGAGAGGGTGGAGACCTCCAGGTCGCCGTAGACGGTCATCGCCACAGTGCGCGGGATCGGGGTGGCCGTCATGACAAGCGTGTGCGGCGGCTGGTCGGCCTTGGCTCGCAGCGCGTCGCGTTGCTCGACGCCGAAGCGGTGCTGCTCGTCGACGACGACCAGGCCGAGGTCGGCGAAGTCGACGCCCTCGTAGAGCAGGGCGTGGGTGCCGAGCACGATGCCGGCGGCACCGCTGGCCACCTCGCCGAGCGCCCGCCGCCGCGCCGCCGCACCCAGCGAGCCGGTGACCAGCTCGACCCGGGTGGCGTGCTCGGCGGACCCCAGCTCACCGGCCCGCCCGAGCGGCCCGAGCAGGTCGAGCATGCCACGGTGGTGCTGGGCGGCCAGCACCTCGGTGGGTGCCAGCAGCGCGGCCTGCCCACCCGCGTCGACCACCTGGAGCATCGCCCGCAACGCCACCACCGTCTTGCCCGAACCCACCTCACCCTGCAACAACCTGTGCATCGGGTGCGGGGTGGCCAGATCCCCGGCGATCTCCACGCCGACGTCGCGTTGACCCGCCGTCAGCTCGTACGGCAGTCGGGCGTCGAAGGCGTCGAGCAGCCCGCCGGGGCGGGGCGGGCGGGGCCGGGCCGGCCAGTCGGCCGCCCGGTGCTTGCGCTGCACGAGCGTCAGCTGGACGGCGAACGCCTCGTCCCACTTGAGCCGCCGCCGCGCCCGGTACAGCGCCTCCTTGCTGGTCGGCCGGTGGATCTCGGTCAACGCGGTGCCCAGCCCGACCAGCTTGCGGCTGGCCCGCACGTCATCCGGCAGCGGATCGTCGGGCGGGGTGAACGTGTCGAGCACGACCCGCACACAACGCGCGATCACCCAGGTCGGCACTGCCGCGGCGGCCGGGTAGACCGGGATCAGCGCACCGGCGAACTCCTCGATCTCGTCGTTGGCCGCCGCCTCGCCGTCACCACCCTCGCCGAGCAGGACGTACTCCGGGCCGTTGAGCTGCCGTTTGCCCCGGAACTCGGTGACCTTGCCGGCGAACAGCCCCCACCGGCCGGGGCGCAGCTCCCGCTCGCGCCACGCCTGGTTGCCGAAGAAGGTAAGCGTCAGCAGCCCACCTGAGCCGTCGCCGACTGTCACCTCCAGCAGGTTGCCCCGTCGCTGCCGCATCGGGCGCACGGCGGTGCGCTGCACCTGAGCCAGCACGGTGACCTGCTCGCCGACGTCGAGCGAACGGATGTCGGTGTGCTCGCCCCGCTCGTCGTAACGCCGCGGGAAGTGGTAGACCAGGTCACCCGCTGTGTGCAGGTCGAGGTGCGCGGCCAGTGCCTTGGCTGTCTTGTCCCCGACCAGCTTCTTCAGCGCGGTGTCGACGGTGGCTGGTTCGCTCATTCGATCCCTACCAGGAGCGGATAAAACGGCTGGCCGCCCGGGTACGCGTGCACCTCGACGAACGGCCAGCGTCGCGCGACGTGCGCGCGGACGGCATCGGTGAGCCCGGCCGGGGCGTCCACCCCGGACAGCAGGGTGACCATCTCACCACCGCCGCCGAGCATCCGGTCGACCACCGCGGCGCAGGTCTCGGTGAGGTCGGTGCCGATCAGGTGCACCTCCCCCTCGACGAGCGCCAGCACATCGCCCGGACGGCACGGGCCGGCCACGGTGAGCGCCTCCCGGCTGGCGTGACAGACCTCGGCGTACCGGCAGGCGCCGGCGGCCTCGGCCATCGCGATCACGTCGTCCTCGAAGCGGCGGTCGCCGTCGCGGACCGCGAGGGCGGCAAGCGCCTGCACCGGCGATCGGGTCGGCACCACGCTCACCCTGATGCCGTGCCGACGGGCCTCCCGGGCTGCCGCGCCCGCCACCGCCCCGGTGTTGGCGTCGTTGGGCAGGACCACCACCCGGGCCGCGCCGGTGCCGCGGATCGCGTCGAGCAACTCACCTGTGGACGGGTTGCCCGGCACCACTGTGGCGCCCTCCGCGGCGAACAACTCGGCGATGCCGCCGCCGGTGGCGACCACCACCGCGGCCCGGCCGTCCGACACCGGGCCGCGGGGCGGCTCGGGTTGGTCGGCGAACCGGGTGACCGAGATCCGGTACGGGCGGCCGGCGGCGACGCCCGCCTCGACAGCCGCGCCCACGTCGTTGACGTGCACGTGGACGTTCCAGGTGCCCTCCGGCTCCCGACCGTCGCCGACGACGACCAGCGAATCCCCCAGGGCGTCCAGTGCCCGGCGCATCCCGGCCACCGCCTCGGCCCGCGCGTCGAGCAGGAACTGCACCTCGTACGCGTACTCCTCGGAGCCGGTCTCCCGGGCGGCGGTGGCCGCCGGGCGGGCCGAGCGCGGGGTGGGTGCCGGCTGGCCGGTGCTCTCCCCGGTGAGCACCTCGACCAGGGCGTCGAGCAGCACGCAGAGCCCGCGCCCACCGGCGTCGACCACACCGGCGCGGGCCAGCGCCGGCAACTGCTCCGGGGTGCGGGTGAGCGCGTCGGCCGCCGCCCGCGCCGCGACCCGGGCCACCGCCACCAGGTCGTCGCTGTCCGCCCGGTCGGCCGCGGCGGCGGCCGCCGCGACCACGGTGAGCACTGTGCCCTCGACCGGCCGGGCAACCGCTGTGTACGCGGCGGTGGTGCCGCACCGCAGCGCGGCGGCCAACTCCCGGCCGCGCACCGCCGGGGACGCGGCGACCTCGTCGGCGAACCCCCGCAGGATCTGCGACAGGATGACCCCGGAGTTGCCCCGCGCGCCGAGCAGCGCACCCTGGGCCATCAGCCGCAGCGCGTGCCCGTGCGCGCTCGGCCCGCTGTCGGGGAGAGTGTCCAGATCCATCGCGAGGGCCTGCTGGGCCGAGGTGAGGGTGAGCACCAGGTTGGTGCCGGTGTCGCCGTCGGGCACCGGATAGACGTTGAGCCTGTCGATCTCACCCTGGTGGCGCTTGAGTGCGGCCAGCCCACCCGCGCACCAGCGGCGCACCGCGGCGGCGTCGAGGGTGTCCAGCACGGCCAGAAGCCTACTGGCGCGCACCGACACGCGCCGGGCTCGTCCGGCGTGTCCGGTTGCGCCGCACGTGGCCGGCCCGCCCGCCCGGCCGCGACGGACGGGATCCGCCCGGCAGGTACAGTTGCCGCCGGAACCACCGCCGTCGCCTGGCCGGCCGCCCACCACCCACCTGCGGAGGGGCGGCTGATCACCGGGCCAGGGCGGTTGGTCACCTCGGCGGGGCATCGGGTAGGCTGACGCGGTTGCCCGTGCAGCACCTCGGCCGGCAACCTCATGAACGTTTCAATCCCAGGAGTATCCCGTGGCTAGCGTGTGCGACGTCTGTGGCAAGGGGCCGGGCTTCGGCCACAACGTGCCCTGGTCCAAGAAGAAGACCAACCGCCGCTGGAACCCGAACATCCAGTCGGTGCGCACCCCGGCCGGTGGCGGCAACACCAAGAAGCTGCAGGTCTGCACCTCGTGCATCAAGGCCGGCAAGGTCACCCGCGCCTGACGCGGCGGCACCCACCTTCTCGTACGACTCAGCCGGCGGACCTCCGGGTCCGCCGGCTCTGTCGTGCGCGCACCAACCCGTAGCCGGTCAGAGCGTGCGGCCGAACGAGACGCAGCCCTCCGCGTCCTTGTAGAAGCCGAAGTTCGGGATCCGCTCGTAACCGGCGGAGCCGTACATGGCGATCGCCTCGGGCTGCTTGTCGCCGCACTCCAGGACCACCCGCTTGCGGCAGTGCTCGCGGGCCGAACGCTCGACGGCCGCCAGCACGGCACGGGCCACGCCCCGCCCACGTGCCGCCGGGGTCGTGTACATCCGCTTCAGCTCCGCGCAGTCCGTGCCGTGGCTGCGCCAGCCACCGCAGCCGACCGGCTCGCCGGCCAGATAGGCGACGAGGAACGCGCCGTCGGGCGGCTCGAACTCGGTAGCGTCGACCGGGGTGTCGTCGCCGGAGCCACCGTAGCGGGCGGCGAGGTCGGCAAGGGCGGCCTGGATCAACCGCTGCGCCACCGGTGCGTCGAACCGCACGGCTCGGATCTCAATCTCACTCACGGTATCCACAATACGACCGGCTCCGGGCCTCACCGGAAGTGGTCCCAGCCGGCAGGGCCGTCGTGGGGTGCGCCGTCGACAGTCACACCGCTACCGTCCGTGACCATCCCGATCGGCCGCCAGTCCGGCGGCAACACCACAGCGGGCGGGAACGTCGCGGCCAGCGCGTGGTCGTCGCCACCGGCGAGGATCCAGGTGTACGGGTCGACGCCGAGCGCCCGCGCCGCGTCGGCCATCTGCCGGGGCACCTCGAACGCGTCGCGGCGTACGTCGATCGCGACGCCGCTGGCCGCCGAGACGTGCCCGAGGTCGGCGAGCAGGCCGTCCGACACGTCGATCATCGAGGTGGCGCCGAGCCGGGCGGCCTGCGGGCCGGCCGGATAGGGCACCTGCGGCCGACGGTACGCCTCGACGAGTAGCCGGGGAGTGCGGAAGCCCCGGGTGAGCACTGTGAGCCCGGCTGCCGCGTACCCGCTGCGCCCGGCCAGGGCCAGCACGTCCCCCGGTCGGGCACCGGAGCGCAGCACCGGCGGGCGGCCCGCGAGGTCGCCGATCGCGGTGACCGCGACGGTAAGGGTGGGACTTGCCGACATGTCGCCGCCGACGACGCTCGCGCCGACAGTGGCCGCCTCGGCGGAGAGCCCGTCGGCCAACTCCTCCGCCCAGCCGGTGTCCAGGTCCGCCGGCATGCAGAGGGCGACCAGCAGGGCGGTCGGCGTGGCTCCCATCGCCGCGATGTCGGCCAGGTTGGCCGCCGCCGCCCGGTGCCCGACGTCGCGGGCGGAGGACCAGTCCCGCCGGAAGTGCCGTCCGTCGACGAGCACGTCGGTGGAGGCCGCCACCCGTCCGTCCGGCGCGGCCACCACCGCCGCGTCGTCGCCCGGACCGAGCAGGGTCGCCGGTCCGTAGGTCAGCCGGGCGGTGATCCTCCCGATCAGCCCGAACTCCCCGATCCCGGACAGGCTGGCACCGCCGCCGGCGTTCCGCCCGTGCTGCCCGGCTCCGCCGTTCTCGCTCACCGCTGCTCCTTGACCACCGATAGGGATCAGACCTGGTCCGTAAGGTAGTTTCACCCTTCGGGCCGCTCCCGGGCGGCGACGGACGGAGGTCTAGTCGTGGTACAGGCGTACATCCTCATCCAGACCGAGGTGGGCCGGGCACGTGACGTGGCGGGTCTCATCGCGGACCTCGCCGGCGTGGTGCGCGTCGACGCCGTCACCGGGCCGTACGACGTGGTCGTCCTCACCGAGGCGAACACCGTCGACGAACTCGGCAAACTCATTGTCAGCAAGGTGCAGATGGTGCCCGGCATCACCCGCACCCTCACCTGTTCGGTGGTGCGGCTGTAGGTGGACGAGATGACGAACTCCTCCGCTGCTCTGAACGACGACGGGGCGCGCGACGGGTCCGACGCGACACCTGAGCCGGCTGACGGTATCGGTGTGGCGGCCGACCCGGCCGCCGCCGCGCCGGCCGGACGGGACCGGACCATCCGCGGTGCCGCCCTGCTGGCCACGTTGATCGCGCTGCCGATCACGCTGCTGGTGGCCGTGTTGGCCTTCACCAAGCTCACCCCGGACGCGCCGGCCGCCGCGCCGTCGGCGTCCGCGACCACCGCCCGGGTGCAGTCCACCGCCCCGGTGGAGATGGCCGCCCCGGCGCTGGCCGCCCGCCCGGCCACTGTCTGCCGGGCCCTGCTCTCCCAGCTGCCGACGAGCATCCGCGACCTGGCCCAGCGGCCGGTCACCGCCGGCCCGGAGCAGAACGCGGCGTACGGCGACCCCGCGCTCACAGTGGCCTGCGGCGGCACCGAGCCGACCTTCCCCGCCACCGACGAGGTCTGGACGGTCAACCGGGTCTGCTGGCACCTGGCCGAGCAGGGCGAGCAGACGGTGCTCACCACTGTCGACCGGGAGACGTCGATCGAGGTGCGGGTCCCGCGGGCGTACGCGCAGCCGTTGCAGTGGGTGCCGTCGATCTCCAGCACGATAGTGGCGAGCGTGCCCTCCGGCGGTGCCATCCCGTCCGGCTGCCAACGCTGAGCTGGCCCCCCACGCCGACTGAACCGCGCGGGGGGACCGGGTGGCTCAGTGCAGGCCGACGCCGCGCCGTTGGGCGGTCCGGATCAGCCGGTTGACAAGCTTCGGGTACTCCAGGCCGGAGGCCGCCCACATCCGGGGGAACATCGACGTCGGGGTGAACCCGGGCATCGTGTTGATCTCGTTGAGATAGACGTCCAGCTCGGGGGTGACGAAGAAGTCGGCCCGGGCCAGACCGGCGCAGTCAAGCGCGGTGAACGCGCGAACCGCGTACTCCTGCACCTGGCGGGTCACCCGCTCGGGCAGGTTGGCCGGCAGGTCGTACTCGCAGGAGTCGTCGAGGTACTTGGCCTCGAAGTCGTAGAAGTCGTGGTCCGCGACGACCCGCACCTCGGCCAGGACGGACGCCTCGGGCGTGCCGCCGGCCTCACCCTCCAGCACGCCGCACTCGATCTCGCGGCCGACGATCGCGGCCTCGATGATGACCTTCGGGTCGAACTGCCGGGCGGCGGCGACAGCGGCGTCCAGGTCGGCCCAGTCGGTGACCTTGCTGACGCCGAACGACGACCCGGCCCGGGACGGCTTGACGAAGACCGGCAGGCCGAGCCGCTCCTTGTCCTGCTCGCTGAGGGTCATCCCGTTGCGCAGCACGGCGTACGTGCCGACCGGAATGCCCTCGACGGCGCAGAGCTTCTTGGTGAACTCCTTGTCCATGGCGGCGGCGGAGGCGAAGACGTTCGCCCCGACGTAGGGGATGCCGGCCATCTCCAGCATTCCCTGGATGGTGCCGTCCTCGCCGTACGCGCCGTGCAGCACCGGGAAGACCACGTCGACGTCGGCAAGCACCCGGGGCCCCTCGGTCGGGTCGAGCACCATCAGACCGTTACCGGTGGGGTCGGCGCGCAGCACGACGTCGTCGCCGGAGTCGGCGGTGATCTCCGGCAGCTGCCGGGCCTCGATCGCGAGCTGGGCCGGGTCTCCGCTGGTCAGCACCCACTGGCCGGCCCGGGTGATGCCGACGGGCACCACCTCGAACTCGTCCGGGTCGAGTGCGCCGAACACGCTGCCGGCGCTGACGCAGGAGATGCCGTGTTCCGGGCTGCGGCCGCCGAAGACGATCGCCACACGGGTTTTGCCTGGGGTGGTCACTCCGGTCACCTCTTCGTACGCGACTGCGGCTGGTCGTGCTCGCCGGTGGCGCTCACCCGGTTGACCTTACTGTGCGTGGCCACGGGGCGAGGCGATACCCGGCGAGCCGCGGCGCGACACGTCGATCGGTCATCAGAGGATATACGGTGCGTGACGGGACTATTGCCACGTGAGGGACGGGCAGCCGGTGCGGGATCAGTCCCGAGCGTGCCGACGGCCGACCGCGATGACCTTCACCCGTTGCCGACCTGCGCGCACCATGCCGAGCGCCATGAACGCTCCGGCGATCCGGTCGGCGGCCTCCCGGGTGTTGGCGCCGACCACCTGCCGTCGCCGCTCGGGCACGGTCCGCTCGTCGCGGTCGACACCCTCGACCGGACGCACGTCGGTGAGCACCACCAGGAAGCGGGTCACCGGGGACCGACCGGTTGTGCAGCGCAGGGCTCCGGACCGGTACGCACGTCGTCGCCTCCTTCCGGCGGGCGGGATGGCGCGGCACGCGACGATCGGGCACGGGGGAGAAACCCGATCGCCGCGCGCCCCATCCCTCCGGTCGCTCACCACCACCGTCGCCACGACAACCGGCGGTGAGGACGCGCTAACAGATTGACACGTTCACAGCCGTGAATGCAACTCTCATCGACGTTCTCTCATGCAGACGTTCCCAGAGATGTGTGCGACCATCGATGTATGGCCCCGAAGACAGCCCGTGCCCGCCGGCTCGGCATCGCCCTGCGCCACCACCGGGAGGCGGCCGGCCTGACGCTGGAAACCGCCGCGGATGAGATCAACAGCACCCGCAGCACCCTCTCCCGGTACGAGAACGCCCAGACCCTGATCACCCCGGCCACCGTGCGCGCGCTGCTCACGTCGTACGGGGTAAGTGCCGAGGAGGTGGCGGCGGCGGTGCAGCTCGCCAAGGACGCCCGCAAGCCGGGCTGGTGGGTGTCGTACTCGTACCTGCTGGATCCGCGCACCATCGACTTCATCGCGCTGGAGGCCGAGGCGACCGCCATCGCCAACTTCGAGCCCTCGGTGGTGCCCGGTCTGCTCCAGACCGCCGACTACATCCGTGGCGTGATGCGCGGCGGCCCGCACACCCTCGGCGACGACCTGGTGGAGCAGCGGGTCAAGATCCGACTAGATCGGCAACAACGGCTCACCGGCGAATCCCCGCCCATCCTCGACGCGATCATCGACGAGGGCGCGCTGTTGCGCCCGGTCGGCGACCAGTCGGTGATGGACGGCCAACTGCGGCACCTGGTCAAGATGGCCGAGTTGCCGAACATCACCGTTCAGGTGATCCCGCTCTCCGCCGGCTACCACCGGGGCACCCGAGGCTCGTTGCACATCCTCGAGTTCGCCGATCCCGAGGATCCGATCATCGCCTCGGTGGAGACCGTCGCCGGTCAGATGATCCTCGACCGCGCCGGCGAGACGCGGACCTGCACCAAGATCATGGAGCATCTCCGAAGCGTGGCGCTCAGCCCGGCCGACAGCCGCGGAATGCTCCTGACAGCCCTGAAGGGACGGTAAGACCGATGACACCGACGATCACAGCGGCCATGGCCGCGGCGGCGTGGCGCAAGAGCAGCCGCAGCGGCGACGAGGGCGCCTGCGTGGAGGTGGCCGCCATCGCGCGGCTGGTGGCCGTCCGCGACTCCAAGGACCCGTCCGGGCCGGCGCTGCTGTTCCCGCCGGCCGCCTGGGCCGCCTTCGCCCAGGCACCACCCCTGCGGTGACCGGGCGGCCGAGCC
The DNA here is from genome assembly GCF_040649135.1 of Micromonospora sp. NPDC049047. Classification (NCBI taxonomy): domain Bacteria; kingdom Bacillati; phylum Actinomycetota; class Actinomycetes; order Micromonosporales; family Micromonosporaceae; genus Micromonospora; species Micromonospora sp. NPDC049047. The sequence goes on along the minus strand of NZ_JBEZEY010000008.1, from coordinate 267,993 downwards.
GCTGAGCTGACCGGCAAGGGCCAGCCACGGTGGCTGCCCACCGGGCCGGTGTGCTGGTGAGCGGTATGCCTCGGAGGTACGAACAATGGCCCCGAGGTGTGCCGCTCACCACCGCTTCCGCACCCACGGCACTGACCGATGGTCACCGCCCGAGACGGTCCTGATGACGGCGCGACAGCCGCGCGGGCCTGACCTCAGGCGACAAGCGGTCGGGGCTCCGGGACGGCACGCAGCGTCTCCAACGCCGCGATCGCCACGCCCCGGGCACCGGCCATGTCCCGCTCCGGCACCAGGGCGAAGGTGGCGACCGCCGCCTGCTCCTCGCGCAGCACGGTGTGCTCGCGGACCGTCGCCAGGAACCAGTCGCGGAACTCCGCCGCCGCCTCCACCACCCCACCGCCGACGAAGTAGGCGTGCGGATCGGTGAAGTTGGCCGCGAGGGTGAACAGCCGGCCCAGCGCCATCGCCTGCTGGGTGAAGAGGTCCCGCGCGAGGGCGTCCCCCCGCTCGCCGTACCCCCGGACCAACTTCGCCGCGCGGGCCACCGGCTCGGCCGCGAGCGGGTGGTCGGGATAGCGGGTCAACCAGTACGGCAGCAGGTTGCGTTCGATGCCGGTAAGCGAGGCGATGCTCTCCACGTCCCCGGTGAAGCCGCAGGCGCAGGTGGGCTCCGACTGCCCCGGGCCGATCAGCCCGCCCAGCGGGATGTGCACGTGACCAAGCTCCCCGGCCATCCCGGCGGCGCCGGCGATCACCCGGCCGCTCTCGACCACACCGCCGCCGAGACCGGTGCCGACGATCGCGGAGACCGACGAGCGGTTCATCGCGTCGTCGCCGAAGTGCACGTGGTGGGCGTAGAGCGCGGCGGCGTTGCCGTCGTTGTGGTAGATCACCGGCAGGCCGAGCCGGCGCTGCAACGCGCCCCGCACGTCGAAGCCCCGCCACGCCGGCTGGGAGAAGTTCGTGGAACCCCGCGACGAGATGACGCCGTCGGCGCTGGCCGGGCCGGGAGTGTCGAGGCCCACCGCCCGGACCAGCTCACGCGGCACGCCGGTCTGCGCCAGCGCGCCGTCGAACGCCCGGGCCAGCGCCTCGATCGCCGCCTCCGGTCCGGACCGCACCTCGCTGGGGATCTCCAACAGCCCGTCCACCAGGAAGCGGCCGTCCACCGTCAGCACTGTGGCGTTGTTGCTGGTGCCGCCGTTGTCGAGCCCGACGACCACCGGCACCCCTGCGCTGCCCACCGAAACCGCCTCCCGCCCGTCATGAGTGTGAGCCGAGGCTAGTGCCAACCCCGCTCCCCCGTCACGCCCGACCACCTCACCCCGCCCCTCCCCTGTCGATCATGGAGTTGTGGTGGGGGACGAACACCGTGTTGTTGGCCCAACTGGACACCACAACTCCATGATCAACCGGTTGGGCGGCGGGCTAGGAGTGCGGTGGCGTCTAGGTCGTCGTCGTGCCGGACGGTGGGCAGCAGGCCAGCGTCCTCGAAGGCCGCAGCGAGCGCGTCCACCTGGGTGACGCCGGCCTCGACCACCAGGTGCCCACCCGGCGCCAACCACTCGGCCGCCTCGACAGCCACCCGGCGCAGCACGGAGAGCCCGTCCGGCCCGCCGTCGAGCGCCACCGGGGCCTCGTGCAACCGCGCCTCCGGCGGCATCAGCGCCACCGCGTCGGTCGGCACGTAGGGGGCGTTGCAGAGGACGAGGTCCAGCCGACCCCGCCACTGCGGCGGCAGCGGCGCGAACAGGTCACCCTCGTACACCTCGGCGTTCAGGCCGGCCAGGTTGCGGCGCGCACACGCCACGGCCGCCGGGTCGATGTCGGCGGCGGCCAGCCAGCGCGGCGCGAGCCGGTGCGCCAACGCGACAGTGGTCGCCCCGGAGCCGCAACACAGGTCGACCACCGCCGGAGCCGGGCCGGTCAACCCGGCGGCCACCTCGACCAACAGGGCCGTCCGACCGCGGGGCACGAAGACGCCGGCGTCGACGGCGATCCGCAGACCGCAGAACTCCGCCCAGCCGAGCAGGTACTCAAGCGGCTCACCCGCCACCCGACGGTCGGTCAGGTCGGCCAACATCGCCGGTGAGTCGGCCGCGGCCAGCAACAGGTCGGCCTCGTCCTCGGCGTAGACGCAGCCGGCGGCCCGCAGCCGGCTGATCAGGGCGGACCGGTCGGGGTTTGTCGCCGGAACGGTCAACGCGGCCCGGCCGCGTCCAGCGCGGCGGCGATGTCGGCCACCAGGTCGGGGGTGTCCTCCACCCCGCAGGACAGCCGGACGAAACCGGGCGCGGTGTCGTCACCCCACTGCGCCCGCCGGTCCGCGGTGGTGTGCAGGCCACCGAAGGAGGTCGCCGCCACCACCAGCCGAGCGGCCTCGACGAATCGACCCACCCGCTCGGCGGTACCCAGGTCGAAGGAGAGCACCCCGGGCATCCGGCGCATCTGCGCCGAGGCCACCGCGTACGCCGGGTCGTCCGGCCGCCCCGGCCACCGCAACCCGGCGACGTCCGACCGGTCGGCGAGCAGGTCGGTGACGGCGGCGGCGTTCGCGCTCTGCCGGGCCAGGCGCAGGTCGAGGGTGGCCAGCGACCGGTGTGCCAGCCAGGCGTCGAACGCGCCCGGGACCGAACCCGTGCCGGTACGCCAGGTCGTCACCGCCTCGATCACCTCGACGGAGCGACTGGCCAGGTAGCCGAGCAGCAGATCCGAGTGACCGGTGAGCGCCTTCGTGCCGGAGGCCACCACCAGGTCCGCGCCGAGGTCGAGCGGGCGCTGCCCCAGCGGGGTGGCGGTGGTGTTGTCGACGGCGAGCAGGGCGCCCGCGGCATGCGCCTGCTGCGCCAGGGCGGCCACGTCGACAACGTCCAGGCCCGGGTTGGCCGGGGTCTCGACAAGCACCAGCCGGACGCCCTCGAAGGACGGGTACGGCCCCACTGTCGGCACGAAGAGCACCCGCACGCCGATCGTCTCCAACACGGCGGTGGCGAAGGCCCGGACGGGGAAGTACCCGTCGGCGGGCAGCACCACTGTGTCCCCCGGGCGCAGCAGGGTGAGCAGCGTCCCCGTGATGGCGGCCTGACCGCTGGCGAAGACCCGGCAGTCGCCGCCCTCCAACTCGCCCACCGCGGCCTCCAGCAGCCGTCGGGTCGGGTTGTCCGGGCGGCCGTAGCCGTTTGGCGAGCTGCCCTGCCCCTGCCACGGGTCGAGGTGGTACGGCGCGGCGAACACCGGGCCGGGCAGGAACGGGTCCCCCGGGGCCGGCTCCGGCAGACCGGCGCGTACGCAGCGGGTGCCGTCACCAAGTTCGCTCATTGGTTCCTCACTCATACGACTCGGGTTTGGCGGTCCGGCTCATCAGGGTCTCCACGGCGAGGCGTGGATCCATCCCCTCATGGCAGATCCGCTCGACGTGCTCGGTGATCGGCATCTCCACACCGTGCGCCCGGGCGAGGTCCCGGATCGCCAGGCAACTCTTCACACCCTCGGCGGTCTGCCGGGTGGCGGCCTGGGCCTGCTCCAGCGTCTCACCACGGCCCAGATGCTCGCCGAAGGTGCGGTTGCGGGCGAGCGGGGACGAGCAGGAGGCGACCAGGTCCCCCATGCCCGCGAGGCCGGCGAAGGTGATCGGGTCCGCGCCGAGTGCCACGCCCAGCCGGGCCGTCTCGGCCAGCCCCCGGGTCATCAGCATGGCCCGGGTGTTGTCGCCGAAACCCATAGCGGTGGCGATGCCGTACGACAGCGCGATCACGTTCTTGACCGCCCCGCCCAGCTCACAACCGATCACGTCGTCGTTCGTGTACGGGCGCAGGTAGGGCGTCCGGATCGACGACTGCACGAGCACTGTGCGGTGGCTGTTCGTCCCGGCGACCACTGTCGCGGCGGGCTGCTCGGCGGCGATCTCCGGCGCCAGGTTCGGGCCGGAGACCACTACCACCCGGTCCGCGGCGACCCCGGCGGTCTCCACGATGACCTCGCTCATCCGTTTGGTGGTGCCGAGTTCGATGCCCTTCATCAGCGACACGAGGGTCGAGTCGGGGTGCAGATGCCCGGCCCACTCGGCGAGGTTGCCGCGCAGGGTCTGCGACGGCACGGCCAGCACCACCACCTCGGCGCCGGTGATCGCCTCGGCCGCGTCGCCGGTGGCGGTGACCCGGGCCGGCAGCAGCACACCGGGCAGGTACTCCGGGTTGCGGCGCTCGGTGCGGATGCTCTCGGCGACCGGCGCACGGCGGGCCCACACCGTCACGTCCCGGCCCGCGTCGGCGAGGATCTTGGCGAACGCGGTGCCCCACGAACCGGCACCGAGCACCGCGACGTGGCCGGTCACGCGACCGCTCCCGAACGCGTCGGGACGGCCGGAACCACACCGGTGCCAGGTCCGACGTGTCGCCCGTTCACGCCGCTTCACCCTGCCGGTCGCGGCTGGCGGAGGACCGGGCAGGTCGCTCCCACAGCGGCGGCGGGGTGCCGCCACGGACCTCGCCGAGCATGTCCCGCAGCCGCAGCATGATGGTGTCCGTCATCTCCTCGAGGGTGACCCGGGTCGGCTGGGCGTCCGCCCACCGGCTCAGGTCGATAGGTGCTCCGGCGACAACCGTCACCGGGATCCGGGGACGCGGGTTGACACGGCTGGTCCGGGGGTCGAAGAGCCGCTCCGGTCCCCACATCACCACCGGTACCACGGGAGCGCCGGTGGCCAGGGCCAGCCGGGCGGCACCGGTCTTGGCCTTCATCGGCCACAGCTCGGGCTGTCGGGTGGTGGTGCCCTCCGGGTAGATCACCACGGCGCCACCCTGGTCGAGCGCGGCGACCAGGGAGTCCAGCGAGCGGACCGCGTCGACGCTGCCCCGCTCGACCGGGATCTGCAGGCACCGGTGCAGGATCCAGCCGACCACCGGCACCCGGAACACGCTGGCCTTGCCCAGGTACTGCGGCCAACGTCCGGAGTCATAGATGAAGTGCGCGGAGACCAGCGGGTCGGCGTGGGAGATGTGGTTCGCCACGATGATGATGCCGCCGTCGCGTCGAAGGTGCTCCTGGCCACGCCAGGTCCGGCGGGTCCATACCGTCATCACCGGCTTCACCAGCCCCACGGCGAACCGTTGCCAGAACCCCAGCCTCCGCCGTGCCACTCTGCCTCCTCGTCGCGCCCCAACCCCGGCCGCGAAACCCGCCCGCGACACCCGCAGCGGAAATCATGCCTGCTCGCCCCCGGTACGGCCAGCGAGGGTCCCGCCGTCCGGCTGGCAGGATTGCGGGCGTGAGTCAGCCGAGGTGGGCCGTGGTGGTGCCGGTGAAGCAACTGGCCGCGGCAAAGAGCCGGCTGCGGGGCGCACTGCCGGGCGTACCGCACGAGGAACTGGCGCTGGCCCTGGCGGCCGACACGCTCCGCGCGGTGCTGGCCTGCCCGGCGGTCGCCGAGGCCCTGGTGGTGACCGACGACGCCCGGGTGGCGGGGGCGGCGCGGGCCGCCGGCGCGCGGGTGCTGCCCGACGAACCGGCCGCCGGGCTGAACGCCGCGTTCCGGCACGGCGCGACAGCGACCACGGCCGGGTGGGTGGCCGGGCTCACGGCGGACCTGCCGGCGCTGCGCCCCGCCGAGTTGGCCGGCGCACTGCTCGCGGCGCAGAACGGGCGACCCGCGGTACGCCGTTTCGTGCCCGACGCACCCGGCAGCGGCACCGTGCTGCTCACCGCGCCGCCGGGGGTACCACTTGACCCCCGCTTCGGGGTGGGCTCGGCGGTAGCGCACGCGGCGAGCGGGGCGCTGCCGCTCAACGGCGACTGGCCCAGCCTGCGCCGGGACGTGGACACCGCCGCGGACCTGACCGCCGCCGCCCGGCTCGGGCTGGGGCCACGCACCGCCGCGCTGGTCACCGCCGGCCGCCCGGCCCGCTCCGCGGGCTGACCCGCTCGGCCCGCCCGGCCCGGGCTGACCCACAAGCCCGCCCGGCGCGGACTGAACCGCCCGGCCCGCCCGGTGGGCTGACCTCCGGGTGTACGGTGCCAGCATGCAGGGCACGGTGGCCAGCTATGACGCGGCGACGCGCAGCGGGGTCCTGCTGCTCGACGACGGCACCGAGATGCGCTTCCCCGCGCGGGCCTTCGACGCCTCCGGGCTGCGGTTACTCCGGCTCGGCCAGCGGGTTCGCATCGACACCGATCCCGACGGCGAGGTCGTCCGGGTGACATTGCCGACGATGATCTGAGCCGGCGAGCCCAAGTTCATTTTGCGTTTACCGTAATCGGGTGATTATGAGCGGGTGAGCACCCCTCGCGAGCAACCGGCCCGCCCGCCCGCCACCGACCTCCGCAACGGTTCCCGCGTACGCGGCACCGACGGCCGCTTCCGCCCGTCCCGCGCCGAACGGGCCGGTGCCGCCCGCGCCGACACCCTCGCCGACGATCCCGGTGGTGCCTCCTCCGGGCTGGACGAGGTCCTCGACCCTCCGGCGGCCGTCGAGGCGGACGGGCCGGGCGCCGGTGCCGTCCATCCGGTCCTGCCGAGTGACCTGCCGGCCGGGGACGAGGACGAGGACGAGGCGGCCCGGCCGCTGCCGGAGGACCGTTTCCTCAACCGGGAGCTGTCCTGGCTCGACTTCAACGCCCGGGTGCTCGCCCTGGCCGAGGACCAGCGCACCCCGCTGCTGGAACGGGCCAAGTTCCTGGCGATCTTCGCCAGCAACCTGGACGAGTTCTACATGGTGCGCATCGCCGGGCTGAAGCGGCGGCTCTCCGCCGGTCTGCCGGTGCGCGGCGGGGACCGGCTGCCCCTGCGTACCCAGTTGGAGATGATCGCCGAGCGGACCGCCGAGCTGGGCGCCCGGCACGCCGCCTGCTTCGTCGACGACGTGCTGCCCAAGCTTGCCGAGGAGGGCATCCGCATCCTGCGCTGGGGTGAGCTGGGCGACCCCGAACGGGAGCGGTTGCGCACCTACTTCCGGGAGCACATCTTCCCGGTGCTGACCCCGCTCGCGGTGGACCCGGCGCACCCGTTCCCGTACATCTCCGGGCGGTCGCTGAACCTGGCGGTGGCGGTACGCGACCCCGACGGCGGTTCGGAGCTGTTCGCTCGGGTGAAGGTGCCGAACAACGTGCCCCGCTTCGTCCGGGTGGACCGGGACCAGCCGGGCGTGCGGATGCTGCCGGTGGAAGACCTGATCTCGGTGCACCTGGGGCAGCTGTTCAGCGGCATGCAGGTGGTCGAGTGCCACCTGTTCCGGGTCACCCGCAACGCCGAGGTGGAGGTCGACGAGGACCGCGACGAGGATCTGCTCCAGGCCCTGGAACGGGAGTTGGCCCGGCGCCGGTTCGGCCCCCCGGTCCGCCTGGAGGCCGCCGCGTCCATCTCCGATCACATGCTTGAGCTGCTCGTCCGCGAACTGGACATGAACGACCAGGACGTGCTGCGGGTGCCCGGGCTGCTCGACCTGTCCGCGTTGTGGCAGGTCTACGGCGAGGCCGACCGGCCGGACCTCAAGGATCCGCCGTTCGTGCCGGCCACCCATCCCCGGCTCGCCGAGGGTGAGGTGCCGCGCAGCGTCTTCGCCACCCTGCGCGACGGCGACATCCTGGTGCACCACCCGTACCACTCGTTCGCCACAAGCGTGCAGCGCTTCATCGAGCAGGCCGCCGCCGACGAGAACGTGCTGGCCATCAAGCAGACCCTCTACCGCACCAGCGGCGACTCCCCGATCGTCGACGCGCTTGTCGACGCTGCCGCCGCCGGCAAGCAGGTGGTGGTGCTCGTGGAGGTGAAGGCCCGGTTCGACGAGGTGGCGAACATCGGCTGGGCGCGCACGCTGGAACGGGCCGGCTGTCACGTGGTGTACGGCCTGGTCGGCCTGAAGACGCACTGCAAGACAGCGCTCGTGGTCCGCCAGGAGGGCAACCAGATCCGCCGCTACTGCCACATCGGCACCGGCAACTACCACCCGAAGACCGCCCGGATGTACGAGGACTTCGGCATGCTGACCGCCGACCCGGAGATCGGCGCGGACCTGACCGACCTGTTCAACGTGCTCACCGGGTACAGCCGACAGACCGCGTACCGGCGGTTGCTTGTCGCCCCGCAGGGCATCCGCAGCGGACTCATCGAGCGGATCGAGCGGGAGATCTCGCACGTCCGGCTGGGCATGCCCGGTCTGGTGCAGTTCAAGGTCAACTCGCTGGTCGACGAGGGGGTGACCGACGCGCTGTACCGGGCCTCCCAGGCCGGTGTACACGTCGACCTGCTCATCCGGGGCATGTGCACACTGCGACCGGGGGTGCCCGGGTTGTCGGAGAACATCCGCGTCCGCTCGATCCTCGGTCGGTTCCTGGAGCACTCCCGGGTCTTCCGGTTCGGCAACAACGGCGAGGCCGAGTTCTGGATGGGCTCCGCCGACCTGATGCACCGCAACCTCGACCGTCGGGTGGAGGCGCTGGTGCAGGTGAGCGACCCGGTCGCCCGCGCCGAACTGGACCAGGTGCTGACCGCCGCGATGAGTCCCGACGTGGACGCGTTCGAACTGGCCGGCGACGGCAGCTGGACCCGGCGTACCGGCGAAGACGCGAAAGCGCGGGCCCACCTGCAGGAACTACTGCTGCGCCGGGTCGGTGGCACGGCCAGGTGACCGATCAACGCCTAGGCTGAGCTGATGGTCGAGGAGGAGCAGAAGTACGAGGTGGACGACGCCTACGTGCTGCCGGACCTGACCGGCGCGGCCCCGGCCGGAGGTCGGGTCCGGGTGCTGCCACCGGTGACGCTCGTCGCCCGCTACCTCGACACCGTCGACCTGCGGCTGGCCCGTGCCGGTGCCTCGCTGCGCCACCGCCGGGGCGACGAGCTGCCCTGGACGGTGAAGCTGCCGACCGGGACGCCGGGCGTCCGGCACGAGGTCTCCCGCCCCGGGCCGAAGGGCCAGCCGCCGCCGGAGCTTGTGGAGTTGGTCACCGTCCTGCACCGGGGCGCCCCGCTGGCCCCGGTGACCGTGGTGCGGACGGTCCGGCACGCGTACGAGGTGTGTGACAGGGCCGGCGCGGTGCTCGCCGAGGTGGTGGACGACCGGGTGACAGTGCTCGACGAAGCCGGCACCACCACCGGCGCGTTCCGTGAGCTGGAGGTGGAACGCAAGGCCGGCGACCGGGCGCTGCTCGACCGGCTCGGCGCGGTGCTGCGCGAGGCGGGCGCCCAGAGCGGCACGTTCACCCCGAAGCACGTCCGAGCGTTGGGCGCGTCGGCGCAGGCCGACCCGGACCTGGTCGCGCCGGCCGGGTTGACCGCAGAGCCGAGCGCCGGCGAGGTGGTTACCGAGTCGATCCGCAAGGAGATCCACCGGCTGTTGGCGCACGATCCGCTGGTCCGGCTGCGCGCCCCCGCGGGCGGCGGCGACTCCGGCGTGCACCAGATGCGGGTGGCCTGCCGTCGCCTACGCAGTGACCTGCGTACCTTCAAGTCGCTGATCCGCAAGACCTGGTCCCGCCCGCTGCGCGACGAGCTGCGCTGGCTGGCCGGTGTCCTCGGCGCGGCCCGCGACGCCGAGGTGCTGCGCAAGCGGTTGCGCGACACCGCGAGCGCCGACCCGCTCAGCCCCCTGGACCAGGGCGCTGTCGACCGGCTCGACGAGGTGCTCGCGCAACGGCAGCGGCAGGCGCTCGCCGCCATCGACAAGGCGTTGCGCTCCCCGCGTTACCTGGCTCTGGTGGACGCTCTGGTGCTCGCCGCCCGCGCGCCCCGGCTCACCCGTGGCGCGGCTGCCCCCGCGGCGGAGGCGTTGCCCGCGCTGGTGGCCCGGCCCTGGCGGCGGCTGACCGGGCCGGACGGCGTCGACGGGCTCGACGCCCAGTCGCCGGACGGGCGCTGGCACGCCGTTCGCAAGGAGGGCAAACAGACCCGGTACGCGGTGAACGCGGTGGCACCGACAGTCGGCAAGGGCGCGCGTCGGCTGTCCCGCGCCCTGGCCGGGGTGCAGGACGTGCTCGGCGAACACCAGGATGCGGCGGTGGCGGCGGACACCTGGCTGGAGATCGCCGCCGAGCGGCCGGACGACCACGAGTTGGCGGTGACCGCCGGGCGGCTGGCCGAACGGGAACGCCTGTCGGTACGCCGGATGCGGGCCCTCTTCCCGGCCGCCTGGCACGGGGCCACCCGTCGACGGCGGACCAGTTGGCTGCCGTGACCGGCATCCGGGCGGCCGGCGGGGTGGCCTGGCGGCCGACCGCCGACGGCGTACGCGTCTGCGTGGTGCACCGCCCCCGCTACGGCGACTGGACGCTGCCGAAGGGCAAGTTGGAGCCGGGTGAGCACGCGCTCGCCGCCGCCGTACGCGAGGTCGCCGAGGAGGCCGACGTGCGGGGCGTGCCGCAGGTGCGGCTGCCGTCGGTGCGGTACCACAGCGAGGGGCAGCCCAAGCTTGTCGACTACTGGTCGATGCTCGCTGTCGCCAGCGGGGGTTTCCAGCCGGGCACCGAGGTGGACGACATCCGCTGGCTGGCGGTGGACGACGCGATCCAGTTGGTCAGCTACCCGCACGACGCTGAGGTGTTGGCGGCGTTCGCCGCGCTGCCGGCGGTCACCGCGACGCTCGCGCTGGTCCGGCACGCGCACGCCGGCAAGCGGGCCACCTGGTCCGGCCCGGACGTCGGCCGGCCCCTGGACGCCGAGGGGTGGGCCCAGGCGGCCGTGCTGGCCGACCTGCTCGCCCTGATCCGACCGGCCCGGCTGGTGTCGGCGTCACCGCGCCGGTGCGTGCAGACACTGGACCCGGCCGCCGCGCTGCTCGACCTGCCCATCGAGGTCTGCGGTGACCTGGACGAACCACAGCCCGGCCAGCAGGCCGACGAGCAGATCCTCGCCACCGCCGCCCGGCTGCTGGAGTTGGCCACCGCCGGTGGGCAGGCGGCGGTGTGCAGCCAGGGCAAGGTGCTGCCGGGTGCCCTGGAACGGCTGACCGGGCGCACCGACGAGGACTTCACCACGCCCAAGGGCGGCGGTTGGCTGCTCGCCTTCACCGCCGACCGCCTGTTGTCCGCTGACCGCTTGTAGGGCGGCTCAGCGGGGCGGGAGGGTCAGCGTCACCGCGACCGGCAGGTGGTCGCTGGCCGTGCTGCGGGGCGCGACCGGGTCGCTGGGGCTCAGACCGGCCGAGACGAAGATGTGGTCGATCTGTTCGCGCGGGTCGTCCGCGGGGCTGGTCGCCAGCGGCCGGGCGGCAGCCAACGCGTCGACAAGACCGACGTCCGTGAACTGCCCGAACGCCTCGTCCCCCGGCTCGGTGTTCATGTCTCCGGCCACCACCAACGGTCGACCCGCGGCGTACCGGGTGGCGAAGTCGGCCACCGCGCGGGCCTGGACCACCGGGCCCTGCCCGGGTGGCGGTTGCAGATGGGTGCTGACCACCGCGGTACGGACGTCGTCGCCCAGGTCCAGCGTGACGGCGAGGGCCTGCGCTCCGGTGGGCGCGCCCACGGCCGCCAGCGGGAGGGTACGCGGATCACGCATCGGCCAACGGCTGAGCACCGCGTCACCCCAGACCGGGTCGGCGGCCGGCCCGAAGACGTACGGCATGCCGAGCCGGTCGGCCACCACGTCCAGGGTGTCGTGGCCACCGTTGAGCAGCCAGGCGCGGTCCACCTCGCTGAGCAGCACCACGTCGGGGCGTTGCCGGTCGACCACCTCGGTGAGCCCGTTCAGGTCGAACCGACCGTCCAGCCCGAAGCCCATCCGGATGTTGTACGCCACAACGGTCAGCCGCTCCGGTGGGCCGTCCCGGTTGCTGGCCACCGGAATCTCGTCGGCGAGCACCGGTGCCAGCAGCGCCAGCGAGGCGACCGCAGTGGTGGCCCGTAGCGGCGGGAACGGCCCGGGAAGCCACTGGACGGCGGGCCGGGCGGTGAACGCCACCACGGCGACCAGGACGGCCACCGCCACCGGCACCGCCGCGTTGGGATATCCGAGGTCGTAGGCGGAGTAGTACCCGACGGCACCCAGCGCGAAGACCAGCATGCCGGTGGCCACCGCGTATCCCCGGCGGGACGCCCACCGCCCGTCATCCCCCTCGTGGTCGACAGCGTCAGCGGAACCGGCCCCGTCAGCTGGACCGGCGGTGGGGCTGGTCGTCGGGTCGTTGGCGGCGTCGGTCAGGGCCAGGCAGGCGCCGAGACCGACGGCGGCGAGCAGGATCGCGGGCAGCAGCAGGTTGCCCCGGTCGAGGGCGAACAGCACCGCGCCCACCAGCAACGCCACCGGCCCGTACGCGCGGCCCCATCCCCGTGGCGGCCGGGTCGACGCGGTGTACAGGAACGCGGCGACCGCCACCGGTACCGGCGCCAGGCCGAACAACGGCGAACCCGCCACACCGTCAACGGCGACCAGGTACGACATTCCGGTGCGGGCCAGCGCCGGGGAGAGCGCCACCATCGCCGCCAACAGCAGTGCGGGTCCGGCCAGCAGCCAGGCCCGCGCTCCACCGGCACCGGCGCGGTTACCGGGCCGCGCCGTACCGACCAGGAACAGCGCCGCCGCGACGGGGCTGAGCAGCCAGGCCACCCAGTCGCCCCGCCAGACCAGGTCGACGGTGTCGAGCACCGCGTGCACTGCCGCGTTGACAGCGAACCCCAACGCCAGCCCCGGGACCGGACGGTCGGTGTCGGCGGCGACGCCGACCAGCCAGACGAGCCCGGCGAGCAGCCCGGCGGTGGCCAGCCAGAGCTGCGGACGCCCGCCCGGCGCGGTGGTGAGCGCGAGCCGGGCGAGGGCGAGCACGACGGCCGCGACAACCGTTACCGGGCGGGCACCGACCCGGCGAACCACGGCCGGTGCGCCCAGCGGGAGCACGAACCAGCAGAGGGCGAACGCGCCCATCAGCTCGGCCGGGGTGGACGCCGCCTGACCGAAGATGGTGATGATGCCGGGCAGCCAGACCCGCAGCACGTCGATGAGGAGGATGACGCCGAGCGCGAGCGTCCCGGTGGTGACCTGGCGGTAGCGCACCGGCGCCCCATTTCGGTGTCGGCAGGCCGGCGGAGGGGGGCCGGCACGGCGATTCTGCGCGAGCGCGCCGACCGGGTCAACGGTCTCCGTACGCCGAAAGGGCGCCCACCCGCGGGTGGACGCCCTTTCCGGAGCTGGTCGGTCAGCGCTTGCTGGCCGCCTTCTTGGCCGGAGCCTTCTTCGCCGGCGCCTTCTTTGCCGCCGTGCTCTTGCTCGCCGACGCGGTGGTCTTCTTCGCCGCTGCCGACTTGGTCGCCGCGGTGGTCTTCTTCGCCGCGGTGGTCTTCTTGCTGGCGGCCGTCTTGGTCGCCGTGGTGGTCTTGCTCGCCTTGGCCGGGGCGGTCTTCTTGCTGGCGGCCGTCTTGGTCGCCGTGGTGGTCTTGCTCGCCTTGGCCGGGGCGGTCTTCTTGCTGGCAGCCTTGGCCGCGGTTGCCTTGGTGCCCGCGGCCTTGGCGGCGGTTGCCTTGGTGCCCGCCGCCTTGGTGCCGGCCGTCTTGGCCGTGGCGGTGGTGGTGGCCTTCTTCGTCGCCACCGTGGCCTTCGGCACCTTGCCGCTGGCCACCATCTCCTTGAACCCGGCGCCGGGGCGGAAGGTCGGGACTGATGTCTTCTTGACCTTCACCGCCTCGCCGGTACGCGGGTTGCGCGCTGTTCGCGCACCACGCACACGCTTTTCAAACGCTCCGAATCCGGTGATCGCCACCTTCTCGCCCTTGGTGACCGCCGCCTGGACCTCGGTGAGGACCGCCTCGAGGGCGTTCGTCGCCGTCTTCCGGTCCCCCAGGCGAACGGCGAGCGCCTCGATGAGCTCGGCCTTGTTCACGACTTCCTCCCGATTGTGCAACTGACTCGTCGCGAGCCATTCTGCGCGCACGTTATGCCCTGTGCTGCCGGGACACAAACATTCGGTAGAAAAAAGCCCTTGTGTCGTAACGGATTCACCCCCACCGGTCGGGCCGATGGGGGTGAAATCCGCTGTGCGGCTATGCCACGGAGGGCAGGAACGGCAGTCGCCGGGCCTCGTAGGAGTCGATGTCGGCGGCGTGGCGGAGGGTGAGTCCAATGTCGTCGAGGCCCTCCAGCAGCCGCCAGCGGCTGAAGTCGTCAAGCGGGAACGACCAGTTGGCGTCCCCTGCCCGGAGCTGGCGGGCGGTCAGGTCGACGGTTACCGGGGTGGTCGGATCCGCCTCGACCAGGTCCCACAACTCTTCGACGGCTTTCAATTCCAGCTCGACCGGCAACAGACCTTCCTTGAGGGCGTTGCCCCGGAAGATGTCGCCGAAGCGTGGTGCCACCACCGCCCGGAAGCCCCAGTCCCGCAGGGCCCAGACAGCGTGCTCCCGAGAGGAGCCGGTGCCGAACTCCGGGCCGGCGATCAGGATCGACGCGCCGGAATAGCGCTCATCGTTGAGAACGAATGTCGGATCTTCCCGCCACGCGCTGAACAACCCGTCGGCGAAGCCCGTACGCGTCACCCGCTTGAGGTACACGGCCGGGATGATCTGATCCGTGTCCACGTTGGACCGCCGCAGCGGCACTGCCGTGCCTGTGTGGGTGGTGAACTTGTCCATCTCCTGGAGTCCCTTCTACAGGTCGGCGGGGGCGGCCAGCCGGCCGACCACGGCGGTGGCGGCGGCGACCGGCGGGGAAACCAGGTGGGTACGCCCACCCCGGCCCTGACGGCCCTCGAAGTTGCGGTTCGAGGTGGAGGCCGAGCGCTGGCCCGGCTTCAGCGTGTCGGGGTTCATCCCCAGGCACATGGAGCAGCCGGCGAATCGCCACTCGGCCCCGGCGTCGGCGAAGACCTTGTCCAGCCCCTCGGCCTCGGCGGCCTCCCGGACGGCCGCGGAACCGGGCACCACGAGCATCCGGACCCCGTCGGCGACCCGGTGGCCGCGCAGCACGTCGGCGGCGGCCCGCAGGTCCTCCAGTCGACCGTTGGTGCAGGACCCGACGAAGACCACGTCGATGGGCAGCTCCCGCAGCGGGGTGCCGGGGCGCAGGTCCATGTATTCCAGGGCGCGGCGGGCGGCGGTGCGCTCCGAGTCGGTGACGAAGTCCTCCGGGTCCGGCACCGGAGCGCTCAGCGGCGCCCCCTGCCCCGGGTTGGTGCCCCAGGTGACGAACGGGGTGATCCGGCTGGCGTCCAGTGTCACCTCGGCGTCGAAGCGGGCGCCCTCGTCGGTGGGCAGCGTCCGCCACCAGGCCAGCGCCGCGTCCCAGTCCGCGCCCTGGGGCGCGTTCGGCCGACCCTTGAGGTACGCGAAGGTGGTCTCGTCCGGCGCGATCATGCCGGCCTTGGCACCCCACTCGATGGACATGTTGGCGATGGTCATCCGCCCCTCCATGGAGAGGGCCTCGATCGCCTCGCCCCGGTACTCGACGATGTGCCCACGCCCGCCACCGGTGCCGACCTGGGTGATCAGCGCCAGCACCAGGTCCTTGGCGGTGACGCCCGGGGACAGTCGCCCGGTGACGTTCACGGCCATCGTCTTCGGCCGGCTCTGCGGCAGCGTCTGGGTGGCCAGCACATGCTCCACCTCGCTGGTGCCGATACCGAAGGCGAGCGCGCCGAACGCGCCGTGGGTGGCCGTGTGCGAGTCGCCGCAGACGATCGTCATGCCCGGTTGGGTGACGCCGAGCTGCGGGCCGATCACGTGCACGATGCCCTGGTTGTCGTCGCCGAGCGGGTGCAGTCGTACCCCGAACTCGGCGCAGTTGCGCCGCAGCGTCTCGATCTGGGTACGCGACGTGGGGTCCTCGATGGTGAGCAGGTCACCACGGCGCAGGCGGAACGCCGGGTCGGCGTACCCGGTTGGGGTGTTGTGGTCCTCGGTCGCGAGGGTCAGGTCGGTACGACGCACCCGGCGCCCGGCGAGCCGCAGCCCGTCGAACGCCTGCGGGCTGGTCACCTCGTGCAGCAGGTGCAGGTCGATGAAGAGCAGATCCGGCTCACCAGCGGCGGACCGTACGACGTGCGCGTCCCAGACCTTCTCGGCCAGGGTCCTCGGCTCAGGAGTGACTCCCACCATCTGGACATCCTAAATTCTGGGAGGTAAGTTTCGGTTTGTGGGACACAGTATGAGCGGTGTCGGCGTTCTCGACAAGGCGGTGGTCATCCTGGCCGCCTGCGTGGACGGCGCCAGCCTGGCCGAACTCGTTGAACGCACCAAGCTGCCCCGAGCCACCGCGCACCGGTTGGCACAGGCCCTGGAGATCCACCGGATGCTGGTCCGGGACACCCAGGGCCGATGGCGCCCGGGCCCCCGCCTCGGCGAGCTGGCGAATGCCGCACCGGACGTCCTGCTGACCGCCGCCGAGCCGTTGCTGGCCGCGCTGCGCGACGCCACAGGTGAGAGCGCGCAGCTCTACCTGCGCCGCGCCGACGAGCGGATCTGCGTGGCCGCTGCGGAACGCGCCAGCGGCCTGCGGGACACCGTTCCGGTCGGCTCGGTGCTGCCGATGACCGCCGGCTCCGCGGCGCAGATCCTGCTCGCCTGGGAGCCGCCGGAGGCGGTGATGCCGCTGCTGCCGCGCAGCAAGTTCACTGGCCGCACCCTGGCCGAGGTACGCCGCCGCGGCTGGGCACAGAGCGTCGCCGAGCGGGAGGCCGGTGTGGCGAGCGTCTCCGCCCCGATCCGCGACCGCACCGGCCGCGTGATCGCCTCGGTCAGCATCTCCGGCCCGATCGAGCGCCTGGGCCGCCGCCCCGGCGAACGCCACGCCATGGCGGTAGTGAGAGCCGGCCAACGCCTCTCCGGCCTCTAACCCCCACCCCCACCCCCTTTCGGCGTTGATCATGAAGTTATTGCGCCCCACTCCGGCGTGTCGTGACAATAACTTCATGATCAACGGGGAGGAGGTGGGGCAGGGGGGTGGGGGTGGGGGAGACGGGAAAGGCTCACTTCGCTTCAGCGAGGTGAGCCTTTGGTTGTAGCCCCGACCGGATTCGAACCGGCGCTACCGCCTTGAGAGGGCGGCGTCCTGGGCCGCTAGACGACGGGGCCAGAACTTCTTCCGTTCACCACCCTCGCGGGTGGTGCGGCAGTAGTCTAGCGGCACCACTAGCGGCCGCGAGCGGGGGGTGGGGCCATCGCAGCGCACCGGCCGATGGACACGAAACAGCCCGCCTCACCAGGTGAGGCGGGCTGTGCACGATGTAGCCCCGACCGGATTCGAACCGGCGCTACCGCCTTGAGAGGGCGGCGTCCTGGGCCGCTAGACGACGGGGCCAGAACCAATTGTCGCTCCCCCACCCTGTCGGGCGGAGGAGCTGCACTCCACCGAAGCGCACTCCGCCCCGTGGGGGCGGAGTGAAACTCCGTCAGAATCCAGCGTCCGGAATTCTCGCGAATTCCAGCAGCGCTGGGGTACCAGGACTCGAACCTAGACTAACTGAACCAGAATCAGTCGGGCTGCCAATTACCCCATACCCCATTGGCCCCTTGCGGTGCCGGGAGTGAACTTTACCCTCCCGGTGCCGGCGGGCCAAATCGGATCCCCCCACAACGCCCGTGAGCTGCGCAGACGGGGGCATCCGACGGATCAGGCGACGGGCACCACCGGGTTGGTGAGCTCGCCGATGCCCTCGATCCGCACGGTGACCGTATCCCCCTCGACGAGCGGGCTAACCCCGGCCGGAGTGCCGGTGAGAACGACATCGCCGGGCAGCAGCGTCATCACGTGCGAGATGTACGACACCAGACCCGCCACGTCGAAGACCATGTCCTTCGTGCGGCCGAGCTGGCGTACCTCCATCTCCTCCGGATTGCGACCCACCTCACAGCGGATCTCCAGGTCGGAGACGTCCAGAGCGGTGGTGATCCACGGGCCGATCGGGCAGAAGGAGTCGAAGCCCTTGGCCCGGGTCCACTGCCCGTCGGAACGCTGAAGGTCCCGAGCGGTGACGTCGTTGGCGCAGGTGTAGCCGAAGATGGCGCGTTCGGCGGCGGCCCGGTCGGCGCGACGCGCACCCGGCGCCCCGATCACGACCGCCAGCTCCGCCTCGTGCTCGACCTGCTTCGAGAAGATCGGCAGTCGGATGGCGTCCCGGGGGCCGATCACCGAGGTGGAGGGCTTGAGGAAGAGCAGCGGCTCCTTGGGCACGTCGTTGCCGAGCTCGGCCGCGTGGTCGGCGTAGTTGCGACCGACACAGACGACCTTGCTGGGCAGGATCGGCGAGAGCAGTCGGACGTCGGAGAGGGCCCAGCGGGCCCCACTGAAGGACAGTTTGCCGAACGGGTGGCCCTCGATCTCGGCGATGGTCAGGCCCTGCGGCCCGGCCTCCGGTTCGCCTTCGACGGCTCCGAACGACATTCCCTTGGCATGGGCGAAACGAGCGATACGCACCCGGCCAATCTAGCGCCGCCGACCCCGCCACCGGCCAGGACCGGCCGTCGGGTGTGCGCAACCCGTCAGTGCGCGGCACCTTACCGGAGCTGGCGGTGACCGGGGTGGGGTTCCCGACTTCGTACCCGCACGGAGGCGGCTCGCCCCTAGCGTCGGCTCCGGAGGTTCGTTCGTATGCCTGCATCGACACGACACCACAGAGCCCTCGCAGTGTTCGTGCACTGCCTCGGCATCCTCGCCGCCGTGCCGGCCCTGCCAACGGCGGCGCCGGAGGCGTCGGCCGCGCCGCGACCACCAGCCGCGACGGCCCGACCACCGGACGCCACCTCGCGACCACCGGCCGCGCCGGCTCGACCGCCGGACGCCACACCACCGCCGGGCGGCGCGGCCCGCCCGGGCCCCACACCACCGCCGGGCAGCGCGGCCCGACCGGACACCACACCACGACCGGGCGGCGCGGCTCGACCGGGCCCCACACCACCGCCGGGCGGCGCGGCTCGACCGGGCGGCGGGCCGACCGGGGTGCCGACGGCCGCGCCACCGGAGCGCACGCATCCGACGGTCGCGGTGGTCGCGCGGATGTCCGCCGAGCCCACCCCGCCGTCAGCGCCACCGGCGGTGGCCCCGCCGTCCCGGGCACCGGCTTCGGCGCCCCCGCAGCAGGTCACGGTGGCGGTCGCGTCGGAGAGCAGCCCGGCACCGAGGTACCGGATCCAGGTGCGCAACGTGGGCAACGCCCCGGTGGACACCACAGTGCGGCAGGAGTTGCCGGCGGGGTCGGCACCGACCGCGATCAGCGCCGGTGGCCGGTCCACCCCGGCCGGCGGGTCCACCACCGAGGTGACCTGGCGGTTGAGACTGCCGGCGCACAGCAGCACCACGCTCGGCACCGCGCTGGCCGCGACCGCACCCGGCCAGCCACTGACCGCGCCGGCCTGCGCGTTCACGAGTGACGGCACCCGGCCGTACGACTGCGCCACGGCCACCTGGCAGGCGGCGGCGGCGCCGGCGGCGGAGGTCACCGCGGCACCCCCCTGGCGTCGGTACCCGGTGCTGCTCGCCGGACTGGCGGTGCTGCTGCTGGTCAGCGCCGCCCTGGTGTGGGTGTGGCGACGTCGGCGCGCGGGCCGGGTCACGGCTGCCGCACTGGCCGGCCGGGGCGGACCCGGCGGCGGGAGCGGAGCCGACGGCGGTCGCGGAACGATCTATCCGCGACCGGCCGCCCCGAGCGCGACGCGGCGTCGGCGTACCCCGCCGGTCTGGTTGTTGGTGGGTGCGGCCGTGGCGGTACTGGCCGGCGTCGTCGGCACCGCGGGCTGGACGGCGACCCGGCAGGTCTCGGCGATCGACACGCAGAAGCAGCCCACCAGCGGCGCGTGGGTGGGTAGCGGGGTCACCGGGCCGGTGGGGGTGCCACTTCGCGAGTCGGCGTTCGAGTTCACCGTCTACCGGATGTCGTGCGGAGCGCCCGGCACCGCCGGGAAGACCGACGGCGGGGGTGTCCCGCCAGCCAGTGGCCGACGCTGCCAGGCCACCGTGGGCGTGCGCAACATCACCGGCGACCACCAACCCTGGCACGGCCAACTGCAACGGGCCTACCTGCCCGGCGGGCGCTGGGTGAGCACCGACGAGCCGGCCACCCGGGCGGCGAACCTGGGTCGGGACATCTTCGCCGACCCGATGGCCGCGGGCAGTCGGATGGTGCTGCCGCTTGTCTTCACCGTCGACGGACGGGACCCGCCGGAGCAGTTGGAGCTGCGCAGCGGGGTGTTCTCCGCCGGGGTGCGGGTGCACATGCCCTGACCGGGTGCGCGGGCGGCGGTCGTACCCTGGGGTGCGTGACCGCCGCCCTCGCCCCCGCCGTGCTCGACGTGGCGCAGTGGCAGGCGCGCCGGCGGGCCCACGAGGAGCGGGTGGACGTCTGGCTGACCCCGCACCTGGCCCGGCGGCGGCGCGGTGAACGGCACCCGGTGGCCGACTTCCTGTTCACCTACTACTCGCACCGCCCGGCCCAGCTGCGTCGCTGGCACCCGGGCGCCGGGGTCGAGCTGCGCGGCGCCGATCCGGGCGAATTCGGCCGGGACTACCGCGCCACCACCGCCGGGGTCACCCTCGACACCGATGCGGTACGCGCCCGACGCGGCGAGTCGATCGCCTGGATCCGCTCCCTGCTGGCCGCCACCGCCGGGCGGGCGCCGCACCTCGGCTGCTTCGGGATGCACGAGTGGGCGATGGTCTACCGGCAGACCCGGGAGGAGCTGCGGCACAACTCCTGGCCGCTGCGGCTGACCCCGGAGCGGACCGCCGCCGTCGTCGAGGAGCGGGGCGTGCGGTGCAGCCATTTCGACGCGTTCCGGTTCTTCACAGCGCCGGCCCGACCGTTGAACGTGCTCACCCCGACCCGGGAGACGCAGCACGCGCACGAGCAGCCGGGCTGCCTGCACGCCAACATGGATCTGTACAAGTGGGCCTACAAGTTGTCCCCGCTGATCGGGTCGGAGCTGGTGGCCGACACGTTCGAACTGGCCCGGGAGATCCGCACGCTTGACATGCGGGCCAGCCCGTACGACCTGGCGGCACTCGGCTATCCGCCGGTGCGGGTGGAGACCCCGGACGGTCGGGCGGAGTACGCGGCGGCGCAGCGGGGGTTCGCCGACCGGGCCGCCGTGCTGCGCGACCGGCTGCTCGCCGCGGTGCCGGCCTGACTCGACCGCCGCCTACTCGCCGTCGGCGCGGCGGTCCCGTTTGCGCTGGGACTGGCGCTTCTTCTCGGCCAGCCGGCGCTCCTTGGCTCCGCGCGACGGGCGGGTCGCCCGGCGCGGCGGCGGTGGAGGTGCGGCGGCCTCCCGCAGCAGCGCGGTCATCCGTTCCCGGGCCGCCTCCCGATTGGCCAGCTGGGCCCGGTGCTCACTCGCGGCGATCGTCAGCACCCCGTCGACCAGGCGGTTGGCCAGCCGGGCCAGGGCCCGTGACCGCAGCCAGTCGGGTACGGCCGGCGAGTTGGCCAGGTCGTAGCTCAGCTCCACCCGGGAGTCGGCGGTGTTCACGCCCTGCCCACCCGGCCCGGAGGAGCGGGAGAAGCGCTCCCGCAACTCCCCGGCGGGAACGATCCACCGATCGGTCACCCGCAGTCCGTCGTCCACGCCCCGAGGCTAACCCGCGACGACCCACCGGTGGTCATCGGTGCGAAGTCTCCCGCTGCGTCGGGGAGTGGCCGGGCGCCGGCCGCCCGGCGGTTTCCTCGTCGGAGCCGACCGCCGCGTACGCCACCGCGCCGAAGAGCAGCAACGCGATCACCGCGGCTTTCACTGCGACTCCACGGATCAGTGACCAGGCACCTCGACGGGCGCCCGGCACCGACTTCCGGACCGTCTGGTAGTCGTTCCACCCGCGTCGTGCCCGGGCGTACGCCGACCCCACTGCACATCCGATGACCAGGCCCACCAGCAGGAGGACCGCGAGAAGAGGACGCTCCACCTCCGCCAGTATCCATACCGACAGTAATATTTCCATGGTCCGATGCCGTCCGGCCGGATATCCGACACTGGCCGCACCTCGGCTGTCCGCGCAGGTCAGCCACCCTTGCCGATGATCGTGTCGGCGGTCTGCTGCACCTGGTCGATCGGGATGGCGAACCCGATCCCGATCGAGCCGCTCCCGTCGATGGTGGCGATGGCGGTGTTCACGCCGACCACCTCTCCGCGGGCGTTGACGAGTGGCCCACCCGAGTTGCCGGGGTTGATCGACGCGTCGGTCTGCACCGCGCGGTGCCGGTTGTTGCCCAGCCGCACCTCGCGGTCCAACGCGCTGACGATGCCGGCGGTGACAGTGCCGGCGAGACCGAGCGGCGAGCCGACCGCGAGTACGGGTTCACCGACCCGGGTCGCGCCCGGCTTGGCCATCGGCAACGGGGTGAGCCCGGCCGCCGCCGGCACCTTCAGCACGGCCAGGTCGCTGCGGGGTTCCCGGCCCACCACCTCGGCGGCGAACCGTCGGCCGTCGGGCAGTTCCACTGTCACCGGTCCCCCACCGCCCTTGGCCAGGATGTGATCGTTGGTGATCAGGTGCTGCTGGTCGTCGACGGCGAACCCGGAGCCGGTCGCGGGGCCGCCGGTCGCCACCCCGCCGGTCGCGGAACCGGCTGTCGTACCCCCGGCCAGCACCGACACCACCCCGGGTACGGTCCGTTCGGCCGCGGTGACCAACTCGGCCGGGACCGGGGCGGCGGACGCCGCGGCCGCGCCGGGATCCGCGTCCCGGCTGGCTACCACGCCCCCGGCGACGGCGCCCGAGACGGTGGAGAGCGCCACCACGGCCAGCGCGGCGAGCAGCCGTCGGGGCCGACGCCCGCCCGGGTCACGCTCGGGCGGATCCCACCACCCGCGCCCGTCCGGGTCGAGCTGCGGCGAGATGAACCAGGGACCGCGCGGTTCGCCCAGTCCGGTCTGTACAGCCATGCGTACTCCTCACGGTCGACGACTGTGGTGCGCGGCGGTCAGGGCAGGCGGGAGAACCAGCGCATCGAGCCGGCGGCGGCGCCCATCGCGAACACCAGTCCGAGGCCGATGAACCGGGCCGAGACGTCCTGCCGCTCGGTGCGGTAACCGACCGAGCTGCCAATGTCGTCGTAGACGGCGCGCAACTCCTCGGTGGTGCTGGCCTCGTGGAACATCCCGCCGGTCTCCTCGGCGACCTCCTTGAGGGTTTGCCCGTCGACCGGCACCTGGATGGGTCGGCCGCCGCGGTCGACGAACCCGGACGGTGTCCCGAACGAGATGGAGTGCACCGGCACCTCCGCCGTCACCGCCTCGGCCGCCGCCTCCATCGGGTCCATCCCGGAGGTGTTGGCGCCGTCGGAGAGCAGGATGATCCGGGCCGGTGGCGGCTTCTTCGCGGCCGCGCTGTCCAGGCTCTTGACCGCGCCGAGGGACGTGTTGATGGCCTCGCCGATCGCGGTGCCCTGCACGCCGGTGATGCCCTCGGCGAGCCGGCCGATCCCCTCCTCGAGGGCGTCCCGGTCGGTGCCGGGTGGCACCAGCACTGCCGCGCTGCCGGCGAAGGCGACAAGACCCACGTTGAACTCGTCGGGCAGGCCGTCGACGAACCGGCGGGCCGCCTGCTTCGCCGCGGCCAACCGGTCCGGCTCGACGTCGGTGGCGAGCATCGACGTGGACACGTCCACCGCCACCATCACCGTGGCCCGTTCCCGAGGCACCCGGACCTCGGCGCTGGGGCGGGCGAACCCGACGACGAGCAGGGCCAGCATGGCCAGGAAGAGCCCGGCCGGTACGTGCCGACGCCAGGCGGGCCGCTCCGGCGCCACCCGGTCCAGCAGCCGCAGGTTGGTGAAGCGGACCGCGTACCGGCTGCGCCGACGCTGCACCAGCAGGTACGCGCCGACGAGGGCGAGGACGCCGAGCAGCAGCCAGAGTCGCAGCGGAGACTGCCAGGTCACGCGACACCTCCCCGGGCTGGGCCGACCGGCGCGGCGGCCAGTCGACGCTGGGCGTGCACGTGCCGAACGACGTCCGCGCTCCAGTCCGCGTCGGTGCGCAGCGGCAGGTGGGTGGCACCGCTGCGGCGCAACGACGTGTGGATCTGGTCGCGTTGGGCGGCGGCGGCCTCGGCGTAGCGTTCGCGCAACCGGCGGTCCGATGTGCACACCTCGCGGTGCCGACCGGTTTCCGGGTCGACGAGCGTGATCAGCCCGACGTCCGGTAGCTCCAGCTCACGCGGGTCGGTGACCTCGATCGCCAGCACCTGGTGCCGGGCGGCCAGCCGGCGCACCGTGCGTTCCCAGGGCGCCGGCTGGTCGGGGTCGTCGGGCAGGCCGTCGAGGAAGTCGGAGACCACCACCACCAGACCGCGTCGGTTGGCGATCCGGTGCAGCGCGTCGAGCCCGTCGGCCAGGTCCGGTGACCCCCACCCCGGTCGGTCGGCGGGCGGGGTGGGCCGCGGGGCGGTGAGCAGCGTGCGGAGCAGGGCGAGCAGATGGGTACGCCCACTGCGGGCCGGGAAGCGGCGTACCCCGTCGGCCCGCAGCACCTGGGCACCGAGGCGGTTGCCGACGCCCGCGGTCAGGAAGCCGACCGCCGCGACCGCGGCCACCGCCAGCTCCCGCTTGTCCAGCTCGGCGGTGCCGAACTCCATGCTGGCGCTGCCGTCGACCAAAAGCCAGGTGGTCAGTTCCCGGTCGGCGTCGACCTGGCGGACGTGCGGGACGGCGGTACGGGCCGTCACCGCCCAGTCCATCCGGCGGACCTCGTCCTCGCCCGGCCGGTACTCGCGGCTGCCGGCGGGTTCACTTCCCGGTCCGGGCAGCAGGCCGCGGTACTGGCCGTGCAGCAGCCCGTTGAGCCGCCGCGTGACTGTCAGTTCGAGGCGACGTACCCGCTGGTCCGGGGCCAACTCGGCGAGGCCCGGGTCGGCGGGTACGACGTCAGCTCGTCTCATGCCGCCGCCAGGTCCGGTGTCTGCTGCGGGTTACCGGTGGCCAACCGGGGCGGTGGCACCGCTTCGACCAGCCGTCGCACCAGGCTCTCGGCCGACACCCCGTCGGCCACCGCGTCGAAGGAGAGCACCAGCCGGTGGGCGAGGACGTCGACGGCCAGCTCGCGGACGTCCTCGGGCAGCACGTACTCCCGCCCCCGCAGCAGTGCCTGGGCCCGGGCGGCGGCGACCAGGCCCAGGGTGGCCCGCGGGCTGGCGCCGTACGCCAACAGCGGGGCGATCTCCGGCAGCCCGAAGCGGCCCGGGTCACGGGTGGCGAGGATCAGCCGCACCACGTACTCGGCCAACGCGTGATGCACGAAGACCTTCTCGGCGTGGGCCTGGAGGTCCCGCAGTCGTTGCGCGTCGAGCACCGGGCGCGGGCTCGGCCGGTCGGTGCTCATCCGGTAGAGGATGGCGAGTTCGTCGGCGTCGCTCGGGTAGTCGACGACCACCTTCATCAGGAACCGGTCGCGCTGCGCCTCCGGGAGTTGGTAGACCCCCTCGGACTCGATCGGGTTCTGGGTGGCCAGGACCAGGAACGGGGCCGGGACCGGCCAGCTGCGCCCGCCGATGGAGACCTGCCGTTCGGCCATCGCCTCCAGCAGCGCCGACTGCACCTTGGCCGGGGCACGGTTGATTTCGTCGGCCAGCACCAGGTTGGCCATGATCGGACCCAACTCGATGTCGAAGGTCTCCTTGGAGGCCCGGTAGATCCGGGTGCCGACGATGTCGGAGGGGACCAGGTCCGGGGTGAACTGGATCCGGGAGAAGGTGCCGCCGACGACTGTGGCGAGGGTCTGCGCGGCCAGGGTCTTGGCCACTCCGGGTACGCCCTCCAGGAGGCAGTGCCCGTTGGCGATCAGTGCGGTGAGCAGGCGTTGGACGAGCCGATCCTGCCCGACGATCACGCGTTTGACCTCGAAGAGGGTCTGTTCCAGCTCGACGCCTGTCGGCTCGCGATCGACCGAGCTGGGCATGCTGGCCAGGGTGTCCGAGATGTCCGTCACGGTGCTTGCTTCCCGGGGCGGGGGCCCGGCAAACGTGGGATTGTGCGGGCCGGACCGGCCCGGGGTGGCTCGAACGGGGATGAGTCGCACGCAAGCGTGACGATCGACGCGAGCCTGCCGAGGACCGACAACCAGGTCGGCACCCGGCAGGCGGGGCCAGGACCGGCGCGGCGGTGGGCGCGGGCATCACACTGGCCCGGACAGCACGGATGCACGCAACCCGCGTCGGGCACGGGGTCGTGGCGGGCGGACGCGGGTGGACAGCGCCCCGCGTCGCGCACGGGCGATCATGGCCGGGCCGTCGGGCGAGGGCGGGTGGACAGCGCCCGGCCCCCGCGCACGAGCGCGGGGGCCGGGTGTCGATTCGGTCAGGGTGTGTGGGTGAGCAGGGTGAAGCCTCGGTCGGCAGGTGTTCCCGCCGAGTCGCGGGTCTGGATGAAGACCGCGTTGGGCGTGCCCAGCCGCGGGGCGACCGCGATCTCCCCAGCGGGCGGGATGCAGCAGGAGTCGGCTCGGGAGATGGTGGCCAGGAAGGCACCGGCCGAGACGTTGTAGCCGAACTGCACCTCGTACTCGCCGGGGCCGTACTTGAGCACGGTGCCGGTGCCACGCGCCTTGGTGCCGTTGGCGTTGACGACGGTGAACCAGCTGGCCGCCGCCATCGTGGTGACCCCACCCGCCTTCATTGCGGCCTTCGCCGAGCGCGCGGACTCGGCGGTGACCGGCG
The DNA here is from genome assembly GCF_040649135.1 of Micromonospora sp. NPDC049047. Taxonomy (NCBI): domain Bacteria; kingdom Bacillati; phylum Actinomycetota; class Actinomycetes; order Micromonosporales; family Micromonosporaceae; genus Micromonospora; species Micromonospora sp. NPDC049047. The sequence continues at coordinate 241,439 of NZ_JBEZEY010000008.1, read as the reverse complement.
GCTGACTGTTCGTGCGACGTTCCGCCTGCTTGACGGCCGGCTGCGGCGCCTTCGCCGACGGTTGGGCGACGGCGATCCCCCCGCCAGCCAGAGTGAGCGCCAGGACGGCGAACGTGACAGCTGCCGCCTTGCGTCGGAGAGATGTTTCCATGACAGGTCCCCCTTGTGTGACCGTGCGAATTCGGCCGACCCGCGGGGCGGGACGGATGACTGCCCATAAATAGGCGGACGACGACACTGGGGTGCGGGAAACCTCGCCCACTGGCAACCGGTGAGATTGATTCCTGAAGGATCTACATCCCCCCTGAGCTGGGATTACTACTCAGAGTTGCGTCGTTTAAGCCAGATGGAACGTAGCACCGGAAAAAGCCGAGAGTCAATAGTTGATCTCACTTTATCGACTTGTCAATCAGCCGTCAGATAATTGCGAAACGTGAACGTAAAACCGTTCACGAAACAGTTTCGACATAGGCACTAGGATCACCGTCATGATCGTCGACGGGCCTCCGCCCACGCCCCGGTGGTACCGCCGCTCTCGGCTCGGCCCGGCACTCTGCTGGCTGGCGGTCGCGCCGGGCGCACTCTGGGCGGCAGCCCGGCTGATCGGCCTGGACCGGGGTCCGCTGGTGCAGGCGCTCGCCTTCACGCCGTACATCGCGGGTTTCAGCGTGCTGCCGCTCGCCCTCGCACTCGCCCTGCGGCGCTGGTGGCCGGCGGCTGTCGCGGCCCTGACGGCCGTGGCGTTGCTCGGCGTCGTCGCACCTCGGGCGTTGGCCGCCCCGCAGCCGCCGGCGACCGGGCCGACCGTGCGGCTGCTCACCGCCAACCTGCTCGCCGGCGCCGGCGACGCCCGGACGCTTGTCGAGCTGGTCCGCCGCAACGAGGTGGACCTGCTCACGGTGCAGGAGTTCACGCCGGCGGCGCAGGCCGCCCTGGACCAGGCCGGCCTCGACCGGCTGCTGCCGTACCGGCAGCTCAACGCGGAGATCGGCACGCCCGGCTCCGGGCTCTACTCGCGCTGGCCGCTCACCGACGTCGGCCTGCGGCGCAACCTCAACGGTTGGGGCTTCACCCAGGCGTACGGGACGGTGGCCATCCCCGGCGCACCCCCGATACGGGTCGAGTCGGCCCACCCGTCAGCCCCGTACGCGCTGGACCAGGTCGGCAACTGGCGCGCCGACCTGGGCGCCCAACCCCCGGCCACCCCGGACGGTGGCCTACAGATCCTCGCCGGAGACTTCAACGCCACTCTCGACCACGGTCCGCTCCGCGCCCTGCTGCGCACCGGTTACGTCGACGCCGCCGACGTCACCGGCGAGGGCCTGACCGGCACCTGGGGCCCGTACGACGGGGACCTCATCCCACCGGTCACCATCGACCACGTGCTCGTCGACCGGCGCATCGCGGTCCAGGCAGTGCGGGTGCTCGCCCTACCCGGCAGCGACCACCGCCCAGTCCTAGCCACCCTCACCCTCCCCACCCCCTAACCCACCCCACCCCCACCCCACCCCGCCCCGCCCCGCCCCGCCCCGCCCTCGTCGATCATGGAGTTGTGGCGGGTGTTTTGGCACCGAAACCCGTTTTGTCGCCACCAGAACTCCATGATCGACCGGGTGGGGCGGGGGCGGGGGCGGGGCGGGACCGGGGGCGAGGTGGGGCGGGGTGCGGGCCGGGAGGGGTGGGTTAGACCGAGGCTGGGGCCAGGCCGTAGGTGAGGGCGTCGATCAGGGCGTGCCAACTGGCCTCGACCACGTTGGGGTGCACGCCCACTGTCGTCCAGTCGCGGCCGGTGCCGTCGGCGGTCTCCAGCAGCACCCGGGTCACCGCGCCGGTGCCATGGCTGCCCTCCAGGATGCGCACCTTGTAGTCGGCAAGCTCGAAGCCGCGCAGCTGCGGGTAGTGCCGGGCCAGCCCCACCCGCAGCGCCTCGTCGAGGGCGTTCACCGGGCCGTTGCCCTCGGCGGTGGCGATCACCCGCTCCCCGCGTACCCGGATCTTGACGGTCGCCTCGGAGACCACCGAACCGTCCTCGCGGTGTTCGACGAGCACCCGGTACGACTCCAGAGTGAACGGTCGGGCCGGACCGCCCTCCGGCAACTCGGAGCGGACCAGCAGTTCGAAGGAGGCGTCCGCGGCTTCGAAGGACCAGCCACCGGCCTCCAGCTCCTTGACCCGCTTGGTGACCCGGGTCAGCGCCTCCGGACTGCCGGCCAGGTCCAGGCCGAGCTCGCGGCTCTTGAGCTCGACACTGGCCCGGCCGGCCATCTCGGTGACCAGGATCCGCATGTCGTTGCCCACCACCGACGGGTCCACGTGGTTGTAGAGCAACGGGTCGACCTTGATCGCGCTCGCGTGCAGCCCCGCCTTGTGGGCGAAGGCCGCGGCCCCGGCGTACGCCTGGTGGGTGTCGGGGGCGATGTTGGCGATCTCGGCGATGGCGTGCGAGACCCGCACCATCTGCGCCAGGCAGCCCTCCGGTAGGACGGGCATGCCGAGCTTGAGTTGGAGGTTGGCGACGACCGCGAAGATGTCGGCGTTGCCGGGGCGTTCGCCGTACCCGTTGGCGGTGCCCTGCACGTGGCGGACGCCGGCCTCGACGGCGGCGATCGTGTTGGCCACGGCGCACGCGGTGTCGTTCTGCGCGTGGATGCCGAACAGCGCGGGGTCGACGCCGAGTCGGTTGGTCAGGTCGACGATCACGGCGGTCACCTGGGACGGCAGCATGCCGCCGTTGGTGTCGCAGAGGACCATCCGCTCGGCGCCCGCGGCGACTGCGGTCTGCACCACTGCCGCGCCGTACGCCGGGTCGTGCCGGTAGCCGTCGAAGAAGTGCTCACCGTCGACGAACACCCGGCGGCCCTCGGCGACAAGGTGACTGACGGTGTCGTGGATCATCGCCAGGTTCTCCGCGCCGGTGGTGCGTAGCGCCCGTTCGACGTGCCGGGTGTCGGCCTTGGCGACAAGCGCCACCGCCGGGGTCTGCGCGTCGAGCAGGGCGCGCACCTGGGGGTCGTCGGCGACCGCGACGCCGGCCTTGCGGGTGGCGCCGAACGCGACGAGCACTGCGTGCCGCAGGTCCAACTCGGTACGCGCCCGGCGGAAGAACTCGGTGTCCTTGGGCACCGCGCCGGGCCAGCCGCCCTCGATGAAGCCGACGCCGAACTCGTCGAGCAGCCGGGCCACCGCCAGCTTGTCGATCACCGAGTAGGTGAGCCCCTCGCGCTGGGCGCCGTCGCGCAAGGTCGTGTCGAAGACCTGGAACGTCATCAGGATCCTTTCTCGGAGCAACAAAAAGACCTCCCGCGGGTGCGGGAGGTCTGCGCGCTCGGCGGAGGGGAGAGCCGGCGCGCTAGGTCGCAATAATCAGGACGGTGCTGGTCACGATCGCCACTCTGCCACTCCCTTCCGAATGTGGGAAGAACAATCCACATTCCGGGACCGTTACGGAGGGTTCTCGGGGTCGCCCGGTCCCGAGAACCCGGCCCGGACCCCCGCCGGTGATCGGCTTCACCCGCTCCCAGGCCGCCCACCGGCCAAAACAGCAGTGCGGAACAATCTGGAACGGATCCAGTTACGGCCACCGTGCCGCCTAGAAGGAGGACCTGTGCTCACTGTCGGTGACCGCTTCCCTGAGTACGAACTCACCGCCTGCGTGTCTCTCGACGCCAACAAGGCGTTCGAGACGATCAACCACAAGTCCCACGAGGGCAAGTGGCGGGTGGTCTTCTTCTGGCCGAAGGACTTCACCTTCATCTGCCCGACGGAGATCGCGGAGTTCGGCCGACTCAACGGCGAGTTCGCCGACCGGGACGCACAGGTCCTCGGGGCGTCCGTGGACAACGAGTTCGTCCACTACGCGTGGCGCAAGGACCACCCCGACCTTCGGGAGCTGCCGTTCCCGATGCTCAGCGACATCAAGCGCGAGCTGTCCGCCGCCTGCGGCGTGCTCGGCGAGGACGGCGTGGCCCAGCGGGCGACCTTCATCGTCGACCCGAACAACGAGATCCAGTTCGCAATGGTCACCGCCGGCTCGGTCGGCCGCAACGTCTCCGAGGTGCTGCGGGTGCTCGACGCACTGCAGACCGACGAGCTGTGCCCGTGCAACTGGAACAAGGGCGGCGACACCCTCGACGCCAACGCGCTCCTCGCCGCCGGGGTCTGAGCATGGGCCTGGACGCGGTCAAGGCTGGCCTGCCCGAGTACGCCAAGGACATCAAACTCAATCTGGGCTCCACGATCGGCACCTCGACGCTGACCCCGGTGCAGACCTGGGGCACCGCGCTGGCCTGCGCGGTCGCCGCCCGCAACCCGGTGCTGCTGCGGGAGATCGCCGCCGAGGCGCTTGCGCACCTCGGGCCGGAGGGCGTCGAAGCGGCCAAGGGCGCCGCCGCGATCATGGCGATGAACAACATCTACTACCGGGCCAAGCACGTCATCGGCGACGAGCAGTACGCCTCGATGCCGGCCCGGCTGCGGATGCAGATCATCGCGCGGCCCGGCGTGGACAAGGGCGACTTCGAACTCTGGTGCCTGGCCGTGTCGGCCATCACCGGCTGCGGCGTGTGCCTGGAGTCGCACGAGAAGACGCTGCGCGGCAGCGGCTTCACCCGCGAGCAGGTGCACGAGGCCCTGCGGATCTCCGCAGTGGTGCACGCCGCCGCGGTCACCCTGGACGCCGAGGCCGCCCTGGCCTGAGCAGGTATCCGCCCGGACGGGCCGGCGCCGCATCTCGCGGCGCCGGCCCGTCGCGGTGTGGCGGCCTCGGCCGCACGCCGTTTCCGGCCCCCGGTGGCCGGGTAGCTCCTGCGGGGACCACGAACCCGCCTACGCCGAGACGATCGGCGACAGTCAGGAGTGAACGGCATGGACAGGATCGATCCGCACGCCACGCACGCCGGGCCGGACCCGCTGCACGGCGGTGACCAGGGCGTCGTGCCCGGTGGCGCGCCAGCCGGAACGTTCGACCCCTGGCGGTACCGGGACCACGCCGGGGTGGCCGACGCCGACCTGGTCGGCTACAAGGTCGAGGCCAGCGACGGTGGCATCGGCAAGATCGACAGCGCCAGCCACGAGGTGGGCGGCAGCTACCTGGTGGTGGACACCGGCCCCTGGATCTTCGGCAAGAAGGTGATGTTGCCGGCCGGCACCGTCAACCAGGTCGACCACGACCAGCGCACCGTTTCCGTCGACCGCACCCGGGACCAGATCAAGGCCGCCCCGGAGTACGACGAGAGCAGCCACAGCGACCCGAGCTACCGGGATCAGCTCGGCGGTTACTACGACGAGACGTACGGTGCCCTCCCGCCGGGTACCGCCCGGTGACTGTTCGACCCGACGGCCGGTGGGGTCCGACCCCACCGGCCGTTACCGTGTGAACGTGGACGCCATCGACGACAATCGCCAGACCTCGCTGCCCGCCACCTTCAACTTCCGCGACGTCGGTGGCTGCCTCGGCCACGGCGACCGACCCGTACGCCGGGGCCGGCTCTTCCGGTCCGACTCGCTGCACCGCCTCACCGAGCAGGACCGGGACGCGTTCGTCGCGATCGGGATCCGCACCGTCATCGACCTGCGCCGCCCCACCGAGGTGCAGCGCGACGGGCGGGTGCCGGCCTACCAGGGGCTGACCTATCACAACATCCACCCGGAACACGACGACTGGGCGGGCGTGCCGCACGACGAGGGTGCCAGCCTGGCCCGTTACCTCGCGGACCGGTACGCCGACCTGGCCCAGACCGGCACCGCAGGGCTGGGCGAGGCGGTCGGCCTGATCGCCGACTCGGCGAATGCCCCGGTGGTGGTGCACTGCGTGGCCGGCAAGGACCGCACCGGCATCGTTTGTGCGCTGACCCTCGCCGTGCTCGGCGTCGACGACGCGCAGATCACTGCGGACTACGCGCTCAGCAGCGAGGGGTCGGCCCGCTACAGTGCCTGGCTGGCCGCCATCAACCCGGACGGCGTGGACGTGCCGGCACCGTTCCTGGCTTCGCCCGCCGAGGCGATGCAGCTCTTCCTGGACGAGCTACGCGAGGGGCACGGCTCGGTGGAGGCGTACCTGCGACATGCCGGGGTGACCGACGAGCAGCTCGCCGCCCTCCGCGACCACCTGCTGGCCGAGCCGGGCGGGGCGTAGCCCGCCCGGTCGGTCGGGACCGACCACCATGACCCGACCGCGCCGGCCCGTCCGATTGCGACGGGCCGGCGCAGCCACGCAGGTCAGAGCACCCGGTGCACCCAGCCGTACTCGTCGGCCGTGTTGCCGCGCTGGATGTCCACCAACTGCTGACGCAGGGCCATTGTCACCCGGCCGGGCTCGCCGCCGCCGACCAGGAACTCGCCGTCCGGGGTGCGGACCCCACCGATCGGGGTGATTACCGCTGCGGTGCCGCAGGCGAACACCTCCCGGAGGCGACCGCTTGCCGCGTCGGTCTGCCAGTCGGCGAAGCTGACCGGCCGCTCCTCGACCTGGTGACCCGCGGCACCGGCCAGGGTGAGGATCGCGTCGCGGGTGATGCCCGGCAGGATCGTGCCGGTCAGCGGCGGGGTGACGACCGTGTCGTCGTCGTAGACGAAGAAGACGTTCATGCCGCCCAACTCGTCGACGAAGCGGCGCTCCACCGCGTCCAGGAAGACCACCTGGTCGCAGCCGGCCTCGATGGCCTCGGCCTGGGCGGCGAGGGACGCGGCGTAGTTGCCGCCGCACTTGGCCGCGCCGGTGCCGCCGGGCGCGGCCCGGGTGTAGTCCGGGGAGACCCAGACGGTGACCGGCTTGACCCCACCGCTGAAGTACGACCCGGCCGGCGAGGCGATCACCATGTAGAGGTATTCGTTGGCCGGGCGGACGCCGAGGAAGACCTCGCTGGCGAACATGAACGGCCGCAGGTAGAGGCTGCTGTCCGCGACCGTGGGGATCCAGTCCCGGTCGATCTCGATGAGCTTGTGCAGCGAGTCGACGAACACCTCGGGCGGCAGCTCCGGCATCGCCATCCGCTGCGCCGAGGTGACGAAGCGGGCGGCGTTGGCGTCCGGCCGGAAGATCGTCACGCCGCCGTCGGCCGTCCGGTACGCCTTCAGCCCCTCGAAGATCTCCTGGGCGTAGTGCAGCACGGCGCTGGCCGGGTCCATCGGGATCGGGGCACGTGCCTCCACCCGGGCGTCGTACCAACCCTTGCCCTCGGCGTAACGGACGGTGACCATGTGGTCGGTGAAGACGCGGCCGAACCCGGGGTTGGCCAGCAGGGCGGCCCGATCGGCGGCGGATACCGGCGCGGGATTCGGACGGATCTCGAAGTCGAGCATGTCACCACCGCTCATCGCGCTGACCTCCCTGTGGACAACGGCATGCGAGACCGCACACCGACATGACTGTGCCAGAAACTTACCCCGAACGGTCGTTCAGCGGGTAGCGCCGCTCGGGCCGGACCGGGTGGCGACCAGGCCGACGCCGGGGCGATCAGGCTACGGCGTGGGCGGCGAGCCGGTCCCCGACCTCTTCGGTACGCAGCGTCGCACCCGGCGTGCGGCTGGCCAGCTCGGCGGCGACCGCCGCGTTGACCCGGATGGCGGCCTCGGTGTGCCCGAGCTGCTCCAGCAGCAGGGCGACGGAGAGCACGGCGGCGACCGGGTCGGCGATGCCCCGCCCGGCGATGTCCGGCGCGGAGCCGTGCACCGGTTCGAACATCGAGGGGTACGCCCCCTCGGGGTTGATGCAGCCGCTGGCGGCCAACCCGATCCCGCCGGTGACGGCGGCGGCGATGTCGGTGAGGATGTCGCCGAAGAGGTTGTCGGTGACCACCACGTCGTAGCGCTGCGGCTGGGTGACCAGGAACATCGCGGCGGCGTCGACGTGCTGGTACTCGGTGGCGACGTCCGGGTGCTCGGCGGCGACCGCGTCGAAGGTGCGCGCCCAGAGCGACCCGGCGTGGGTGAGCACGTTGGTCTTGTGCACCAGGGTGACCTTGCGCCGCTCCCGGCGGGCGGCGCGGGCGAACGCGTCCCGGATCACCCGCTCCACGCCGTGCCGGGTGTTCAGGCTCTCCTCGGTGGCGACCTCGGCGGGAGTGTCCCGGTGCAGCGAACCACCGGCCCCGGCATAGAGGCCCTCGGTGCCCTCGCGCACCACCACGAGGTCGACCTCACCCGGCTTGACACTGCCGAGCGGGCCGGCGACCCCGGGCCAGAGCCGGGACGGGCGCAGGTTGACGTACTGGTCGAACGCGAACCGGAGCTTGAGCAGCAGCCCTCGCTCCAGCACCCCGGGCGGGACCGTCGGGTCGCCTACCGCGCCGAGCAGGATCGCGTCGTGCCCGGCCAGCTCGGTGAGCACCGAGTCGGGCAGCACCTCTCCGGTACGGTGCCAGCGGGCCGCGCCGAGGTCGTACTCGGTGGCCTGCACACCGGGCAGTACCGCGTCGAGGACCTTGCGGGCCTGCGCGACCACCTCGGGCCCGATGCCATCTCCGGCCACCACCGCGATCCGCGCCACGACCGCACTCCTCTGCTCAACGGGTCCGTTCCGGCAACGGTACGTCGCTGTCCCGCCTCCCGGTACGCGGGGTTCAAAATATGGGATTTGCAATGCACAGCAGCCTCTCAGCTGGAACTCATGAGGCGGTCATGTCCGCTGCCTAGGCTGGCGATCGGCGGGTCACGGGGCCCTGCCGACCGCTGGGTCGCGACGACGCGGCACCGAGTGCGAGGGGGCAGATGCGATGCGCATCGACGAGCAGCCGCGGACCCGCTGGCCGGACCCGTCGGCGTTCCGCAACCGTCGGCCCGACCTCCGACTCGGCAGCCGTCGGCACCGGATAGACCCGGGCGGCGCCACCGAGGGCCGGATCGCGGTGCAGCACACCGTACGCACCGCGACCGCCGAATACACCCTCTTCCTCAACGCGCCCGAGTGGCTCGGCCGCCGGGGCGTGGGCGAGGCGTTGCGGGACAGCGTCGCGGAGCTGCGCGCGATCGACCTCACCTACGGCCCCAACCGGCCGGAGAGCCTGGTCTCCCGGCTGCGTCGGGGTGAGATCAGCCCCGACTCGTACGCCCCGCTCGCCGACCTGGTGGACCGCTGCGCGGCAATGCGCGCGGCCACCGACGGGTGGTTCGACGCCTGGGCGGTGCCCGGCGGCTTCGACCCGGGCGGCCTGCTCGGTGGCTGGGCTGTGGAACGGGCCGCCGAGCGGCTGCGGGCCGCCGGCATCCACGACTACGCCGTACTCGCCGGGGCCGACCTCGTCGTCCGCGGCCACGCGCCGCACGGCGGGCCCTGGCGGGTAGCGGTGCACCACCCCACCGCGCCCGAGCGCGCACCACTTGTGTTGGAGATGACCGCCGGGGCGGTCGGCACCTCCGGGGTGACCGGGCGGCAGGGCCACGTGGTGGACCCGCACACCGGCGAGCCGGCCGACCAGCTCGTCGCCGCCACCGTCGTGGGCCCCGACCTGACGATCGCCGACGCCTACGCGACAGCGCTGTACGCGGCCGGCCCCACCGGGCTGGCGTGGTTCCGCGGCAACTCCAACTACCGGGCGCTCTTCGCCCACCGACGCTGAGCGTTGCGATCGGCCCCGGGGCCCGGTTGCGGGTCCGCCGGGCGGCCACCTTCTGTTGCGATCGGCCCCCACGCTCTCGGCAACGACCGTGGGGGCCGATCAGCGACGAGTGTGCGTGGCTCGCACAATCGAGGGGTGCGGACCGGTCGCGCCGGATGCCGACCGCGCCACCCGAAGACGGGCCGGCGCCTCGAACTCGGCCAGTGACCGCAGCACGTACGCTAGCGAATCGACGCAACTCGACGCAAGAGTCTCTACACCGGACCGTCGTGACGGGATGCTGCCGGCCCACTGGTTGACCGGCAGCGAGGCAGTTTCGACATGGTGAACGGCGGATGGCACGCTATCCGCCGTGAGTTTCGATCTGAGCGTGTGGGCCCTGGAGGACGGGGCGACGCCCGAGGACGTACGGACAGCGGTCGAGGGTTGCCGGCAGGGGCGACACGTGGACCGTTACCCGGACCCGCGGGTGGTCGGCTTCTACCGGGCGATCACCGCCTCCTACCCGGACCGTCACCCCGGCGCGAACAGCCCGTGGGCGGTGGCACCACTGCACGCCGCCCACGACCATGTCGAGCTGAACCTGCACCCGACCTGCGCGGACCAGGTGCTGCTCGACATCGAGCGGCTGGCCGGCGAGCACGGGCTGATGCTCTTCGACCCGCAGGACGGCTCGGTCTACCCGCCCCCGGCACGACTGCCCGGCTGACCCGACCGGCGGCACGGACCGGAAACGACGAGGGGCCCGGCGTATCGCCAGGCCCCCCGTGGTGTCTGTCCGCTGCTACTCGTCGCGCAGGTCGGCGGCGCTGGCCGCGGTGGCGCCGATCGACTCGGCGGCCGAGGTGAGCAGGTCGGCACCGAGCGCCTGGTCGACGGTGAGCGTCATCAGCGTCTCGCCACCCGCCTCCCGACGAGCCACCTGCATGGCGGCGATGTTGATGCCCGACTCGCCCAGCAAAGTACCGACAGTGCCGACGACACCGGGCCGGTCGGCGTAGCGCAGGAAGAGCAGGATGCCCTCCGCGCCGATCTCCACGTCGAAACCGTCCACCTCGGTCAGCTTGAGCACGTCACGAGCACCCGAGTGGGTGACAGTGCCGGAGACGCTCACCGTTCGGCCGTCGGGCAGCGCGCCGCGTACGGTGACCAGGGTGGGCTGCTCGGCCGTCTCGGCCAGGGTCGCCAGGTTGACCTCGACGCCCCGCTCCGCGGCCAGGTGCGGCGCGTTGACGTAGGTGACCTGCTCCTCGACGACCGAGCTGAACAGCCCCTTCGTCGCGGCGAGCTTGAGCACCGACACGTCGTGCGCGACGATCTCGCCGCGAACCTCGACGGTGACACTGGCCGCGACGCCGCCGGCGACCGCGGTGAACGCCCGGCCGAGCTTCTCGGCAAGCGGCAGCAGCGGCCGCACGTCCTCGGCGACCAGACCACCGGCCTGCACGTTCACCGCGTCCGGCACGAACTCGCCCTGCAACGCCAGCTTGACGCTCTTCGCCACGGCGAGGCCGGCCTTGTCCTGCGCCTCACCGGTGGACGCACCCAGGTGCGGGGTGGCCACCACGTTGTCGAACGCGAACAGCGGCGAGGAGGTGCACGGCTCCTTGCTGTACACGTCGATGCCGGCACCGGCGACCCGGCCCTCGGCGATGGCGTTCGCCAGCGCCTGCTCGTCGACGAGGCCACCCCGGGCGGCGTTGACGATGCGCACGCCGGGCTTGACGATCGCCAACTCCTTCTCCCCGATCAGGCCCACCGTCTCCGGCGTCTTCGGCAGGTGGATGGAGATGAAGTCGCTCTCCCGCAGCAGCTCCTCCAGCCCGACCAGGCGTACGCCGAGCTGCGCCGCACGGGCCGGCTGGATGTACGGGTCGTACGCGATGAGCCGGGTGCCGAACGCGGCGATGCGCTGCGCGAAGAGCACCCCGATGCGACCGAGCCCGACCACGCCGACGGTCTTGCCCTGCACCTCGACACCCGTGTACTTCGACCGCTTCCACTCCCCCGCCTTGAGCGCGGCACTGGCGCTGGCGGTGTTCCGGGCAACGGCGAGCAGCAGCGCGACGGCCTGCTCGGCGGCGGAGACGATGTTCGAGGTGGGCGCGTTGACGACCATCACACCCCGCGCGGTGGCGGCCGCCACCTCGACGTTGTCCAGCCCGACGCCGGCCCGGGCGACCACCTTGAGTCGCGGTGCGGCGGCGACCGCCTCGGCGTCGATCTGGGTCGCGCTGCGCACGATGACGGCGTCAGCCTCGGAGAGCGCCGAGAGCAGGGCCGGACGGTCGGTGCCGTCGACGTGCCGGACGTCGAAGTCGTGGGCGAGCACCTCGATGGCGGCGGGGGCGAGTTCTTCGGCGATCAGTACGACAGGATTCATCGGTCCTCGTAGAGGTCGTGTTTGCGATCGGCGCGGGCGGCCGGGCGCCGCACTGCGCCCTGCGCTGATCCGTGCCGTGGCCGTCAGGTGCCGGCTGCTGCACCTACCCGCGATCGTAGGGGCCTGGCTGGGCGGCGTGTTCCGCTCTGCGGGGTGAGTGCCCTCACACGCCCGGTCGAGGGACGGACATCGGCCGTTCACCGCACCGACACGGTTGCCCGCGTCCACTACAACCGGAGGCACCGCCCTCGGGAAGGAACCGCCCTTGTTGCTCGCCGCGCGCATCACCCTGCTGCGACAGCTGACCCGCATCGATCTCGCGCGGTTCGTGCCGACGCTTGCCGAGGCGTTTGTCACCCGGTCCCAGCAGGTGAAAATCCGCCGCGGCTTCGTGCGTCGGCGGACCGCCGCCGCCGACAAGGCGGTAGCGCTCTACCGGCGGTTGGTCCGGGACCAGCCGGGCCGACACGAGGTGGGACTCGCGCGGGCGCTCGTCGCGCAGGGTTCGGTCCCCGACGACCGCACCGTCGGATCCGCGCTCGCGCAGGGGCCAGGAGGCGCGACCCCGCTCGGTACCAGCGTCGGTTGGTCGTCGCGCTGCGCGCGTTCGCCGACCTCCTCAACCACCTCGGCCGGTACGAAGAGGCCGGCCGGGCGGCCGGTGAGGCCGAGGCGATCGAAGACCGGTGACCCGGAGCGCCACGGCCAGCGGCCGGCGACCCGCGCCGGGGAGAGCGCAGGATCGCCGGCCGCTGGTGGACCGTTGTGGGTCGTACGGGTCAGGCGGTCTCGGTGATCGGGCGGTCCACCCAGCTCATCATGCCGCGCAGCTTCTTGCCGGTCTCCTCGATCGGGTGCGCCGCGCCCTCGGCCTGCCACTTGGTGAAGTTGGGCCGGCCGGCCTCGTCCTCGGCGACCCACTCGCGGGCGAACTCGCCGGACTGGATCTCGCCCAGGATCTTGCGCATCTCGTCCTTGACCCGGGAGTCGATGATGCGCGAGCCACGGGAGAGGTCGCCGTACTCGGCGGTGTCGGAGATGCTGTAGCGCATCTTCGCGATGCCGCCCTCGTACATGAGGTCGACGATCAGCTTCAGCTCGTGCAGGCACTCGAAGTAGGCGACCTCCGGGGCGTAGCCCGCCTCGGTGAGCACCTCGAAACCGGTCTGCACAAGCGCCGAGGCACCGCCGCAGAGCACCGCCTGCTCGCCGAAGAGGTCGGTCTCGGTCTCCTCGGTGAACGTGGTCTTGATCGCGCCGGCCCGGGTGCCGCCGATCCCCTTCGCGTACGCGAGGGCGAGGGCGAACGCGTTGCCGCTGGCGTCCTGCTCGACGGCGACGAGACAGGGCACGCCCTTGCCGTCGGCGTACTGGCGGCGAACCAGGTGGCCGGGGCCCTTCGGCGCGACCATCGCCACGTCCACCTCGGCCGGCGGCTTGATCAGGCCGTACCGGATGTTGAAGCCGTGGCCGAAGAAGATGGCCTTGCCCGGGGTGAGGTGCGGGGCGATCGACTCGGTGTAGATGGAGCGCTGGGCGGTGTCCGGCGCGAGCACCATGATCACGTCGGCCTCGGCGGCGGCCTGCGCGGGGGTGACCACCCGCAGGCCCTGGTCCTCGGCCTTGGGGCGGCTCTTCGAGCCCTCCGGCAGACCGATCACCACGTCGACGCCGGAGTCGCGCAGCGACAGCGCGTGGGCGTGGCCCTGGCTGCCGTAGCCGATGACCGCGACCTTCTTGGCCTGGATCAGGCCGAGGTCGGCATCGTCGTCGTAGTACACCTCAACGCTCATGAGAACTTCCCTTTCGTACGACGGCCGGGGCGGCCCGTCGTGGTCTGTGCGGATGGGTTCGGATCGACCCGGCCGGGCCGACCGGTGGCGGTCAGGCGGCCCGGAGCGCAGGCCCGGCGGTGATCGAACGCGAGCCACGCCCGATCGCCACCAGCCCGGACTGGACCATTTCCTTGATGCCGAAGGCTTCGAGGTCGCGGAGCAGGGCGTCCAGCTTGTCCGGGGTGCCGGTGGCCTCGATGGTCAGCGTGTCAGGTGCGACGTCGACCACCCGGGCGCGGAACAGGTTGACGGTCTCCAGCACCTGGGAGCGGGCGGCCCGGTCCGCGCGGACCTTCACCAGCAGCAACTCCCGGGCGACCGAGACCTGCGGATCCAGCTCAACGATCTTGAGTACGTTGACGAGCTTGTTGAGCTGCTTGGTGACCTGCTCCAACGGCGACGACTCGGCGTTGACCACGATGGTGATCCGGGAGACGTCCGGGTTCTCGGTCTCACCCACGGCGAGACTGTCGATGTTGAACCCGCGCCGGGAGAACAGGCCCGAGACCCGGGCGAGCACGCCGGGCTTGTTCTCCACAAGCACGGACAGGGTGTGCATGGTCACTGCGTCTCCTTTGTCAAGCCCTCATGGCCCTCGCTGCGCTCGGTGCATTCGGTCATGACTAGATGTCATCCTCGTCGAAGACCGGGCGGACGCCACGGGCGAACATGATCTCGTCATTGCTGGTGCCTGCGGCGACCATCGGCCAGACCATCGCGTCCTTGCCGACCACGAAGTCGATCACGACCGGAGCATCGTTGATCTCCATGGCGGCGGCGATGGTCTTGTCCACGTCGTCGGCGTTCTCGCAGCGCAACCCGATGCAGCCAAGCGCCTCCGCGAGCTTGACGAAATCCGGGATGCGGTGCTTGTGCGTGCCGAGGTCGGTGTTGGAGTAGCGCTCGTTGTAGAACAGGGTCTGCCACTGCCGGACCATGCCGAGGTTGCCGTTGTTGATCACGGCGATCTTGACCGGGATGCCCTCCAACGCGCAGGTGGCCAACTCCTGGTTGGTCATCTGGAAGCAGCCGTCACCGTCCACCGCCCAGACCACCGTGTCCGGCTTGCCGACCTTGGCGCCCATCGCGGCCGGCACCGCGTAACCCATCGTGCCGAGACCGCCGGAATTCAACCAGGTGTACGGCTTCTCGTAGGAGATGAACTGCGACGCCCACATCTGGTGCTGGCCCACCCCGGCCACGAAGATCGCGTCCGGGCCGACGATCTCGCCCAGGCGCTTGATCACGTACTGCGGGGAGAGCGTGCCGTCCGCCGGCTCGTCGTAGCCCAGCGGGTAGCGGTCGCGCAGGTCGTTCAGCTGGGTCCACCAGTCGCCCAGGTCGGCGCTCCGCCCCGCTGACCGTTCGACGGTCACCGCGGTGATCAGCTCGTCGATGACGTGCTTGGCGTCCCCGACGATCGGCACGTCCACGTGCCGGTTCTTGCCGATCTCCGCGGGGTCGATGTCCGCGTGCACCACAGTCGCGTCCGGGGCGAACGAGTCGAGCTTGCCGGTGACCCGGTCGTCGAACCGCGCGCCGAGCGCGACGATCAGATCCGCCTTCTGCAGGCCGTAGACCGCGGCGACAGTGCCGTGCATGCCGGGCATGCCCAGGTGCTGCTCGTGCGAGTCGGGGAACGCGCCGAGCGCCATCAGCGTGGTGACGACCGGGATGCCGGTCAGCTCGGCCAGCCGGCGCAGCCCGTCGGTGGCGCCGGCCTTCAGGACACCGCCGCCGACGTAGAGCACCGGCCGGCGGGCGGCGGCCATCAACCGCGAGGCCTCCCGGATCTGCTTGCCGTGCGGGTGCAGGGTCGGCCGGTAGCCGGGCAGGTCCAGGGTGGGCGGCCAGGTGAAGGTGGTCTGCGCCTGGAGCACGTCCTTGGGGATGTCGACGAGCACCGGGCCGGGCCGACCACTGCTGGCCAGGTGGAAGGCCTCGGCCAGCACCTGCGGGATCTCCTCGGCGTTCTGCACGAGGAAGTTGTGCTTGGTGATCGGCAGGGTGATGCCCTGGATGTCGGCCTCCTGGAAGGCGTCGGTGCCGATCGACGGGCGGGCCACCTGCCCCGTGATCGCCACCATCGCCACCGAATCCATGTACGCGTCGGCGATCGGGGTGACCAGGTTCGTCGCACCCGGGCCGGAGGTGGCGATGCACACGCCGACCTTGCCGGTGGCCTGCGCGTACCCGGTGGCGGCGTGCCCCGCGCCCTGCTCGTGGCGCACCAGGATGTGCCGGACCGTGGAGTCGTAGAGCGGGTCGTACGCCGGCAGGATCGCGCCGCCCGGGATGCCGAAGACGACGTCGACGTCGAGCGCCTCAAGGGACCGCACGAGGGAGCCGGCCCCGGAGACCTGGGCCGGGGCGGAGGGCCGTACCGCCGGAGCGGCCGGGGTGGCCGCGGGACGTGCGACGGCCTGGTCGACGTCGATGGTCGGGTCGGTGGCCGCGCGGGCCCGCCGGGCGGAGTGGGCGAGGGTCTCGGGCGTGGGTCTCGTCATGACGGTTTCTGGCCTTCGGCTGGAGTGGCTGGTGGCTAGTCAAGCGATGCGACACGGGCGGGGCCCGCTTCGCCAGGTTCCGATGGCAATAAAAACGGCCCTCGTGCAGATGCACGGGGCCAGCGCACTCTCGACGGGGGAGAGTGCGCTCAGGTAAGTACTCGCAGCGACCGGTACGACGACATGCGGCTAAGCCTGACGCATCTCACGCGATGAGTCAACTGCTCCCACATGTTGGTCAACGGACGTCGGCGCGTCGCCCGGCGACTCGCCATCGGAGGGCGAAGTGACCTGCGCGTACCCGCCCGGAACCCGGCGCTGCGCGGGCACCGGCGTGGACCGTGCGCCCGGTGACGTCGCCGCCTCCAGCATCGCCTCCAGGTGCTCGGCCGGCACCCCCCAGCCGAAGAGAGCGCCCTGACCGAAGCGGCAACCGGCGGCCACCACCGCGGCCAACTCGGTCGGCGTGGTCACCCCCTCGGCGATCACCTCCAGCCCCAGCTGGTGGCCCAGTCGCATGACGATGTCGACCATCGGGGCGAACGCCGGACCGTCCTGACCGACCGGCCGGACCGGCTCGTGCTCCGCCACCAGGCTGTGGTCGATCTTCAGGATGTCGATCGGCAGCCGGCGCAACTGCCCCAACGACGAGTAGCCGGCCCCGAAGTCGTCGAGCGCGATCCGGACACCTGTCAACCGCAGCGCGGTCAGCCGCCGGATCAGCTCGTCCAGGTCGGTGGCGACCGCGTGCTCGGTGACCTCCAGCACCAGCCGCTGCGGCGGCACATGGTGGGCGCGCAGCGCCTCGGCGACCTGGACCACGTACTCCGGTGCGTGCAACTCGCGCGGGGAGACGTTCACCGACACCCAGACGTCGTGGCCGTCCGCCAGCCAACGGGAGAGCTGGTAGCAGGCCTGGTGCAGCACCCACGCGCCCAGCGGGGAGATCATGCCGCACTCCTCGGCGAGCGGGATGAACTCGTCCGGACCGACGTTGCCCAGCTCCGGGTGGTGCCAGCGCAACAGCGCCTCGGCGCCGACCGGACGCACCGACGGCAGCGACGCCACCGGCTGGAAGGCCAACCGCAGCTCGTCGCGATCGATGGCACCGCGCAGCTCGTGCTCCACAGTCGTCCGCCGGCGCAGCAGTTGGTCGTACGCGGCGTCGTAGCGTTCGATCCGGTTCTTGCCGCGCTGCTTCGCGTAGCGCAGGGCCAGGTCGGCGTGGCGCAGGAGCAACTCCACGTCCGGTTCGCCGGCCCAGCCGGCCACCCCGATGCTCACCGAGAGGAAGACCGGCCCCTCCGGCTCGTCGTACGGCCGGTTGAGCACCCCGAGCAACCGCTCGGCGACGCGGTCCGCCTCGGCCGGGCGGCCCTGCATCAGCACGGCGAACTCGTCGCCGCCCAGCCGGGCGGCCACGTCGCCGGGGCGCAGGTTGCTCCGCAGCCGCCGGCCGACCTCGGCCAGCACGGCGTCACCCACGTCGTGACCCCGTATGTCGTTGACGTTCTTGAAGCCGTCCAGGTCGAGACCGAGCAGCACACACGGAATGCGCGCCGCGGCGCTGTCGTGCAGTGCGCGCAGCAGCCCGCGCCGGTTGGCCAGGGACGTCAGCGGGTCGGTGTGCGCCAGCTCGCGGAAGTGCGCCTCCCGCTCGGCCAGGCGGCCCGCGTACCCCCGGACGTCGCGCAGGGTGAGGTATTGCCGCGCCACCAGGGCGAAGCCCTCCACACTGCCGGCCACGATGCCCGCCGCGGTGAAGCGGCCGTTCTGGGCGAGGTGGTACATCGCCGAGCCGGCCATCGCGACCATCGGGGCGATCGCGTACTCGCCGTCGCGGCCGATCAGATCGACCTCGACCTGCCCCGGCCGGCCCGCCCGGTGCACGGCGAGCGCGACGGTCAGCAGCCCGGCGGCGAGCATCGCCGCGCCGGCCAACGCCATGGTCGGCCCGGTCTGGCAGAGCCCGGCGCTGAGCCCCATCCCGCCGCAGCTGACCGCGGTGATGCCGACGCCCAGGGCGGCGAGGCGCCGACGTGGGGCGGCCGCCCGGAAGATGACGATCACGGCGAGCCCGGCCCCGAGCGCGGCACTCACCGTGACCACCAGGATCGCCGGGCAGGCCGTCGGGGTGGCGGCGCCGAGCAACCGGGTGGGCTCGGAGAACAGCACCCAGCCGACGAACCACAGCGCCGCCGCCATCACCAGCCCGTCCAGGGCGAGCCGGGCCGTGCCCGCCGCGGTGGCGGCCACCCCCGGCAGCCGGAGCAGCCCGGCGGCGAAGGCCAGCCCACTCACCGCCGTGCCGATCGCCACAGCGATCGCCCAGCCGGTGCGCTGCCCCTGCTCGTGAGCCCAGTGGGGGTGCGCGTTGAGCGCGGCGACCACCCCGGTCAGCAGGCTGAGAAGGGCGACGCCGGCGGCCGCCGCGAGCAGCACGTGCGCCGGTCGACGAGGCCCGCTGCGCCGCCGGGCGACCAGGGTCAGCAGCACGGTGGCCACAGCGGCGACGAGCCCACTGAGCCCCGCGACAGCGACCAGGCCCGGGGGGAGTTGCACCTTTCAAGAGTGCCGGATCGACGCACGCCATGGGGGGCTGGGTGTGCAACTGTTGGGACACGGCGCATACGCGGGTGGCTCGGCGCGGCGACGGTGTCATGCTGGTACGTATGCCTGAGCTGCGGTCGAGGACTTCCACACACGGTCGGACGATGGCCGGCGCCCGGGCCCTCTGGCGGGCCACCGGGATGACCGACGACGATTTCGGTAAGCCGATCGTCGCCATCGCCAACAGTTTCACCCAGTTCGTGCCTGGTCACGTACACCTCAAGGACATGGGCGGCCTGGTCGCCGACGCGGTCGCCGAGGCCGGCGGAGTGGGCCGGGAGTTCAACACCATCGCTGTCGACGACGGCATCGCGATGGGCCACGGCGGCATGCTCTACTCGCTGCCCAGCCGGGAGTTGATCGCCGACGCGGTGGAGTACATGGTCAACGCGCACTGCGCGGACGCCCTGGTCTGCATCTCCAACTGCGACAAGATCACGCCCGGCATGCTGCTGGCCGCCCTGCGGCTCAATATCCCGACAGTCTTCGTCTCCGGTGGCCCGATGGAGGCCGGCAAGACGATGGCGATCGAGGGCGTCGTGCACAGCAAGATCGACCTGATCGACGCGATGATCGCCTCCTCGAACGAGTCGGTCACCGACGAGCAGCTCGGTGAGATCGAACGCTCCGCCTGCCCGACCTGCGGCTCGTGCTCCGGCATGTTCACCGCCAACTCGATGAACTGCCTCACCGAGGCGATCGGGCTGGCGCTGCCCGGCAACGGCTCGACGCTCGCCACCCACGCCGCGCGCCGGTCCCTCTTCGTCGAGGCCGGCCGCACCGTCGTGGAGATCTCCAAGCGGTGGTACGACGGTGACGACGACTCGGTGCTGCCCCGCACCGTCGCCTCCAAGGCCGCCTTCGAGAACGCGGTCGCCCTGGACGTGGCGATGGGCGGCTCCACGAACACGGTGCTGCACCTGCTCGCCGCGGCCCGCGAGGCCGAGTTGGACTTCGGCGTCACCGACATCGACGCCATCTCCCGGCGGGTGCCCTGCCTGGCGAAGGTCGCACCGAACTCGCCGAACTACCACATGGAGGACGTGCACCGGGCCGGCGGCATCCCCGCGATCCTCGGCGAGTTGGACCGGGCCGGGCAGCTCAACCGGGACGTGCACGCCGTGCACTCCCCCTCGCTGGCCCAGTGGCTCACCGACTGGGACGTGCGCGGCGGCTCCCCGACCCCGAAGGCGGTCGAGCTGTTCCACGCCGCGCCCGGTGGCGTGCGTACCGTCGTGCCGTTCTCCACCACCAACCGGTGGTCGTCGCTGGACACCGACGCGGTCGGTGGCTGCATCCGGGACCGCGAGCACGCCTACTCGGCCGACGGCGGCCTGGCCATCCTGCACGGCAACCTGGCTCCGGACGGCTGCGTGGTGAAGACCGCCGGGGTGCCGGACGACTGCCTGACCTTCCGCGGCCCGGCGAAGGTCTACGAGTCGCAGGACGACGCGGTGACCGCGATCCTCGCCAAGGAAGTAGTCGCGGGCGACGTCGTGGTGATCCGGTACGAGGGCCCCCGGGGCGGGCCGGGCATGCAGGAGATGCTCTACCCCACCTCGTTCCTGAAGGGCCGCGGGCTGGGTAGGTCCTGCGCGCTGCTCACCGACGGCCGCTTCTCCGGCGGCACCTCGGGGCTCTCCATCGGTCACGCCTCCCCCGAGGCGGCCTCCGGCGGGCTGATCGCCCTGGTCCGCGAGGGCGACGAGATCGTCATCGACATCCCGGGCCGGTCCATCGAGCTGAACGTGCCGCAGGACGAGTTGGAGGCGCGACGGGTGGCGGAGGAGAAGCGCGACAAGCCGTACACGCCGGTTGATCGGCAGCGGCCCGTGTCGGCGGCGCTGCGCGCGTACGCGTCGATGGCCACCTCGGCCAGCGACGGGGCCTACCGCCGCGTCCCGGAGTAGGGGCGTCGACCCCAGCCGGGACCACCGTCACGCTCGCCTGATCGCCACATGCACACCCTGGTGGGCAGGTAAACCGAGTGCCCTTGGGTGGACTCCATGGACTAGCGTGGCGTCGGTCTATCTGGAAAGCCAGGTTCCTACGGGGGAAGAGGCATGAACGTGGCACTGTGGAAGAAGACCGCCGGGTTGACGATCGCGGCGCTCACCGCGTTCGCCGGGGCTGCCTGCAGCCCGCAGACCGATTCGACCGAGGCGTCAGACAAGCAGCCAAGCGTCCTGGAGTTGCTTGCCAGCGACCTCAAGGGGTCGCTGCAGAAGACGGTCGACAGCACCGCCAAGACCGACTCGGTGGCCCTGACGATGAAGGGCAACGTCAACGGTCAGAGCATCTCGATGCAGGGTCACCTGAACCTGGGTGACCCGGCCCAGGCCGAGTTGAGGATGACAGTCCCGGACGGCCCCGAGGTCACCGCTCGGATGATCGGCCCGGTGGTCTTCGTCGAGGTTCCGGCGGCGCAACGCGCGACCACCGGCGGGAAGCGCTGGATGAAGATGGACATGACCGCGATGAACGGCGGCAAGACGGGCACCGACTTCGCCAAGCAGTTCGATGACATGGACCCGATCAAGCAGGTCAGGACGTTGCTGGGCATCGAGGGCACGACCGTGGTCGGGCAGGAGACGGTGAACGGGGCGACGACCGTCCACTACACCGTCACCACGCCGGTGGCGACCTACCTCAAGCAGATCGACGCCAAGATGCGGGCCGCCAGCGAGCAGGCGTTCACCGCGCAGGGCGTCAAGGAGATCAAGCTCGACCTGTGGGTCGACGAGCAGTACCGGCCGCGCCGGGTGAGCCTGGTCATGGGCAAGGTCAGCGACATGGTCATCGACTACACCGACTACGGCAAGACGGTGACCATCGAGGCGCCGCCGGCGGCGGAGACCGCTGACCTGGCCGAGATGCTGAAGAGCCGCCTCACCACCACCACCTGACAAGCACCGCCCCGCTGCCCGGCCGGCGAAGAGACGCACCGGCCGGGCAGCGCCGTAACCTGCCCGGCATCGTCGCGGTCCGCGGCAGCAAAGACCGCTTCAGGACCGCGGTCCCACCGAGACACAGCTTGAAGAGTTCATCGCCGACGTGGAACGGATGGCGGCGGAATACCTGTAAGCGGCGGGGCTGCGTGCCACCTTCATCTCCGATAGTGTCCGTCCGACCACGCAAACGTGAACTCGTTGCGGGATCGTCAGACGGAGGGCGGCATGGCGAGCATCGAGGAAGTCAAGGCAGCGCTGATGCAGGCCGCCGAGCAGGGCAACGCCACCATCAACCAGATCCGGGCCGCCGCCGACAACACCGAACAGATGCTGGCCCGGCTACGCGCAATCTCCGCCGGCACCGGGCATCCGACGATCGCCGAGGCCATCGCCCGAGGTGAGCAGAGCAAGCAGCGCCTGGCCGAAGCCATGACCCTGGTGCAGGGCAGCTCAGAGGCGGCACGCCGCTACATCAGCGTCCTCGGCTGAGTATCGGCCGCAGCGATGAGCGTTGGCGAGGTCAAGGCGTCTCTCCGCGCCGCCATCGAAGCCGCCCGCCAGGGACGGCGGGTTTTCGACCAGGCAGCCTCTGACACGGAGGCAGCCACCCGAATGGCGGACGCCGTGCTGCGGGGCAGCCGCGACGACGACGTGGAAGCGGTACATCAGGCGCTTGTCGCAGCAAGCGCAGAGGTCGAACCGACCCGCCGCCGCTTCGACAACGCCGCCAAACACGCAAACACCTACCTCACCCGCCTCGGATGAGTGGCAGCATCGCCGAGGTCGTCGCGCAGCTTCTCGCCGTACGCGGAAAGCTCGACACCGCAGCCGTTACGGCGCTGCGCGCCCGGACGGACGCGGAGCAGGCCCTGGCGCACCTGGCCGGGGTGCAGCGGGGCAGCGCTGACCGAGGGTTGAGCGCGGCAGTCGCGGACGCCGAGGTGGCCCGCGACAAAGCCGGCCGCTACGCCCGCCTCCTGGCCGAGGCTGCCCGGCACATCACCGGGTATGTCAACACCATCGCCCCCGGTGCCGCCCCTACCGAACCGGCAGGGGGCGACGCCTCCCCGACGGGGGAACGTCTACTGACCGAAGCCGAAAGGCGTGGGCGCCGGGCCGACATCGCCTGGCGCAAACAGGTCCAGAAGGCCGACAACACCGAGGACAGCCTGAAGAATGCCGAGACCAACGCCAAAGCAGTATTCAAGTTTTTCAAGCAACAGCAGGAACGCCCCACAAGCGGCACGACGAGCCCTCAACCCACGCCGGCTCACGAACGCCCGCAGGTAGACAACCCGGTGACCGCCGTAGTGATGGCAGCTGGCGCGTTGGCGGTGACCGCGAAGGCCATATGGAACCATGGCAAAGCTCGACGAGCGAGGGAGCGAGACGAAGATGATCAGGCCTGAGCTGCCGGAGTACATCCGGACGATGGTGCGCGGCGATCACGCCGCCAACGATGCGGTTGAGGCAAGGCTTGACGTCGAAGGGTGGGACGGGCTTCCTCGCTTCCTCGCGGCGGTCTTCTTCCTCGCCGTCGATCGTCGCTTCGGCGAAACCACCGGGCGTGCTGAGGTCATCACGTTCGTCGGTGGCCTCCGAGCAGGGCTCGCTGACGGTGGACCCGAGATCGATGCTGAGGCCGCCGAGACACTGATCATGTCGATCATCGATCCGTCAATCGACTACTCGATCAGTCAGGAGATGATCGGTCGCATCCAGGCGGCCACGGTGCAGAAAATCCTTACGGAGGAAAACCTGACCGACAACGAGCTGGATGCCATGCTCGCCGAGGCGGTCAGGATCGCCTCACGGGCCTGAGGCGCGCAGCTTCGGCAGCGACTGCATACGCCGCGATTAAAACGCCGCCAGCGGCAAGGCTGGCCTGCATCGGCCCGTTGCGCCGCCTTCTCGTGGTTTACTCGCAGAGATGTACTTGTAACCGCCCACGAGCTAGGGGCATGCGGCCAATGCTGCTGAGTTTCCGCTTCGCCAACCATCGTTCTTTTCACGACGAGCATCAGCTGAACCTGACGCCCGTCTACGGCGACGGGGCCGAGGCCGACGAGCCGGCTCCGCAAGGCGGTCCAGGTCGTCGGCATCTTCGGAGCCAACGCGTCGGGCAAGTCGAACTGTCTGGGCGCGCTGGCGTTCATGCGACAGATGGTCGTGGAGTCTGACCGGGCGGTCGAGCCCGGGGTGGGGCTGTCCCGGGAGCCGTTCCGGTTGGATCCGCTAGCCGGCACCCAACCATCGCGCTACGTCGTCGACCTTCGGCTCGGCGGGATCAGACACACCTATGGCTTCACGATCGACGACGACCGGGTGCTGGAGGAGTGGCTCTACCACTATCCACTGGGACACGCCGGCGCGTCTTCGAGCGCGACGGTGACGTCTTCAACTGGGGTGAGGAGTCGGGCCGGCGCAGCGACCTGGAGCAGATCGCTGGTATCACCGCGCCAACAGCTCTATTTCTCAGCACGGTCGCGCGCTTTGGCCACAGCCGACCCCAACCGGATCCGACAAACCCACAGCCGTTGCATGACACCTACCGGTGGTTCTACCTGACAGGCCAACGGACTGACCCCAACTCCGGGCTGTCCGCCCTCGTCCGTATCGGCCAGTCGGATGCCGATGAGGTACGCCGCCTGGTCGTTGACCTGTTGCAGGCCGCCGACGTGGGGATCGTTGACGTCGTGATCGCCTCTGATTCGGGTGATGATCAGGCCGTCTGGTCCGACCTGCCAGCCAGAAGATTAAGCGACCGACTAAAGAAAGCCGTCGCGGCTATCCGGCCCTCGCCCCGCGTTCAGTTCGCTCATCAGGGCCCGCACGGCACAGCACTGCTTGACCTGCAGGACCAGTCGACCGGCACCCGGCAACTGCTGACCCTGGGTCTGCATGCCGCAGCGATGCTACGTACCGGCACCACAATGCTGATCGACGAGATCGATGCGAGCTTGCACCCGATCCTGACCGCCAAGCTCATCAGCCTGTTCCGTAGCCCGGCCGCGAACCCGCTCGGTGGCCAACTCATCTTCACCAGCCACGACGCCGCCCTGCTCGGCACCCTCGACGCTGAGGAGATCCTGCGCCGCGACGAAATCTGGTTCGTGGAGAAGGATAACGAGGGCGCCTCCTCGCTGTATCCGTTGACCGACTTCAAGCCTCGGAAAGAAGGTGAGAACCGTCAGCGCCGTTACTTGAACGGCAACTACGGCGCAGTTCCCAACCTGTCCACCGACCTGTTTGAGCAGGCCCTTGCCACCCGTGGAGGCTCGGATGACGCCCCGGCAGGGTGATCGGCGTGCCTCGGGCTCGATACGGTCCGGCCGTGGCCACGAGACCGATCTCCGCCGACGCGCATCGACCCGAGAGCAGCGGAAGACCATACTGATCGCCACCAATGGTGAATCCACCGAACGGGACTACTTCAACGGTCTCAAGCAGGAGGCGTGGGTGCGCCCTCGGGTGGTCGTCGTGGCAGAGCGCGGGTCCCCGGTCAACGTGGTACGAGGTGCGGCGCGGCGGCGGCAGCGCGACGACTTCGACGAAGCATGGGCCGTCTGCTACGTCGACGACTTCGCCACTGAGCCGGCAAACCGCGAATCTGCCGCTAACGACGTCAATCTAGCCTGGTCCAATCCCTGCTTCGAGGTGTGGCTACTGCTCCACTATGGCAACTGCACCCGGTTCGTGGAGAACGCCAAAAGAGCCCGCGACCTGCTGCGGGAGCATGACCCCTCCTGGGACAAGACCAGACTCAACTTCGGCAACTTCCGCGACCGGATTGAGGACGCCTGTCGGCGGGCTGGTCAACTCGACCCGCCCCCGGACGGCAATCCGTCGACCTCCGTTGGGCACATGATCGCTGCGCTTCGTTGATCAACGTTGCGGCGGGGCGGGGATCACCGGGTCAGGATGGTGCCCACGGTCCGCTGACGAACTGCCCGTTGCCGACGAACGGGCTGACGTTGGGCACGCACCCGCCCAGATCTATCGTCTGCGTCATCATGACCGGGGCCGGCTTGCCGCGACCGCCGCACTTCATGTGCGCGAATCCGAGGAAGTGGCCGAACTCGTGGTTGATGACGCCCGCGTGGTACTCGTCGATGCTGACCGGATATCCCGGTGAGCCCTGGAGCCACCGCCGCAAATTGATCATGATCGTCTTGCCGTACTTGCACGAGTAGACGCCCTCGGTGTCGACGCCGCTCGCGCCGCAGAGTCGGTCCACTGTCCTCGGTGTCGCGAGCCTCACGTCGACGTCGACCTTCGAGCTGCCGACCCGCTGGAAGGACCACGACGCCCGGTTCAGGTTCACCGCGGAGTTGGTGACCGGGTGTTCTGCGGAATCGGCCCACCCGTTCGGTGCCGCCAACACCTGCTCGATGCTCTCGGCGAACCGGTCCGGCTTCCAGGCCGGGATGTCACCCCAGGCGATGCCCTTCTCCACCGAGACGCTGTAGCGCACCCGCTTCCGGCCCGTACCGATCACGCGACCGTTGCCGGTGGCGGTGGTGAAGGTGCCAGCAGCCCGGGTGGGGATCTGCTCGTCGGTCGGAATATCCGGAGTCGGGCTGGAGGTCGGTGTATCACCGGGACGCGCAGCACTCGGACCTGAGCGCGGAACATCGCCCCGCCCGGAAGCCGGCGCCATCGCCGTGTCACAGGCGGCGGTCGCCATCACCAACACCAACGAGATCGGCACGAGCAGCCGTCCGTTGATCCACACGTTGCAGCCTCCAGGATCGATCACGGTCAGGAACACCGGAAGGCTATGTGGCGGCAGGTAAGGAAGATGTCAGGATGATCGGTATCGATACCGTGCCAGAGCTTGGCAGAGCGGACACGTCATCTCACGCTCCGTAGCCACGGGTGCGGTCATTGCAGGACGCTCCACCGCCCGTCCAGCTTCCAACTCCTACCGCTGGCGGCGCGGGTCACGGGTCCGAGCGAGAAGGCGTACCCCGTCGTCGTCGCGCCGGAAGGGCGCGCACGAAGCAGCACCACCCTTCCTGAAATTCCGACCGACACTCATCGGCGCGGTAATTGCGCGTCCACCGCCGTTTTCGGAACCGTCTTGTAAGGTCAGGGCGCTATCACAATGGATATCCGATCACATTGTTCCAGTATTCGTGCGCAACATTTACCTGTTGCAGAACGGCTGTCGGGATGTTGCAAAACTCAACAGGAAGGAGAGCCGGGTGGCCGATGACATGGGCTCGACGGTGCCCCGACGCCAGCTCGGCAGGGCGTTACGTGACTTGCGCACCGAGGCGGGCGCGACCCTCGACGCGGTCGCCGAAGCGCTGGAGTGCAGCCGTCAGAAGGTGTGGCGGATCGAAAGTGGGCTCGGTTCGGTGCGCGGCGTCGACGTCCGGGCGATGTGCGAGCTGTACGGGGCAACGGGCGAGCTGACCCGGGCGCTGACCTCACTGGCCAGCGAGACAAAGGCGAAGGGCTGGTGGCACGCGTACGGCGACGCCGTCCCGGAGTGGTTCGAGCTGTACGTGGGCCTGGAATCCGCCGCGTCGAAGCTCCGCTTCTACAAAAACAGCCTCGTGCCCGGCATCCTTCAGAGCCGGGACTACGCCAGGGGCATCTACCGCATCGACCAGCCCGACATGAGCGACGACGACCGAGAGCGCGCGGTCGAACTTCGACTGCAACGGCAGTCCCTGCTGACCCGTCGCCTACCCCAGGCTCCGCAGGTGCAGGTGATGCTCTGCGAATCGGTGCTCCTACGGCCGGTCAGCAGCCCCGAGATTATGGCGGACCAACTCCACAACTTGCTACGACTGACTCGCCTGCCGAACATCTCGATTCGCGTGTTGCCCTTGGCCGCCGGACCGCATCACGGCACCGTTGGGGGCGAGTTCGTGCTTCTTGACTTTCCGCTCGGGAACCGCACCACCCCTGAGCCTCCGTTGGTTTACAGCGAGGCGATCACCGGCGCCCTCTACCTCGACCGTCCCCACGAGTTTGCGACCTACGAGAAGGTCTGGTCGAGCTTGCTGTCACTCGCCCTCGATGAGGGACAATCGTTCCAACTGATCAATAAGATCATCGGAGAGGTTCACAATGGTTGACCTGACCGCCGCCCGGTGGCGCAAGAGCACCCGCAGCGCGGGCAACGGCGGCGAGTGCGTCGAAGTCGCCGACAACCTGCCCGACGTTGTCGCCGTACGCGACAGCAAAGATCCGCACGGTCCGGCCCTCACCTTTGCTCCCGTCGCCTGGGCCACGTTCGTCCAAGCGACCGCCACCATCCGCTGAGGCTTCGGTGGGTGTCTCGGGAGTCGCCCGGACACCCACCCGCAACGGCGTAGTGACAGAGAATAGAACGGCTGCCGAGAAGGCCAGCAAACTCGCCCACCTGATCAGCGAGGCAGCCGACCGCGTCAGCGCATAGTCACCCGGTGGCGAGGTTGATGGCGACGCCGATCGGGATGGACGCCGCCAGGCCCACGACCAGCCACCACAGTTGCTCGCGCCGGGCGCTCCGCTGCGCGGAAGCGGCCAGTGTCGCGATGCGCGCCACGTTGCGCCTCATGCCGGCCCGGCGGACACGGCTGGTGCTCGACACCATCAGCTGGTGCCTGCGGACAGACCGGGAGGCATACACCACAAGCTCGGGGTCGTAGTAGTAGTCGCTGCCGCCGCCTGTCGCAGCCGGGCCGCCAGCTTCACCGGTGCCGTGTCGACGGTGCCACCGCCCCAGGGTGCGGACGATCAACCACCACACCGCGCCGGCGGCGACCACGAGGACGAGGCTGGCCACGATCGAGGCGACGGCCCACGGATCGGGGACGACGAACCCCACGGCACCGACAGGAATGGCGGCCACGACAAGTGCCTTCGCCACGACTGTGGCGCTGAATTCCCGCATGTCTGTCATTGAACGGTCACCGCGCCACCGCACGTCCCCCGCTATCCGGAAGGCGACAGCAGGCCGTACCGCTCAGTCGGCGGGTACGACCGTCGGCTGGCCCATCGCAGGAAGCGCTACCGCGCGGGCGTACCGGATGGCGGCGGGGGTGTCCGGGAAGACCAGCCCTTCGCGGCGCAGGTCGTCAGCGACTCCGAGGGTGGCGAGGACCTGGTCGTGGGCGGGGGTGATGCCGGAGAGCAGGACGGTGATCCCGCGTCCGCGTAGCCGCCGGATCGCATCGCCGAGGACGTGTGCACCGGTGGCGTCCATCGTGGTCACCCGGGACATCCGCAGGATGACGACACGGACGTCGCTGACCTCGGAGAGTTCGAGGAGGAAGGTGTGGGCGGCAGCGAAGAAGAGTGGCCCGTCCAGCCGGTACGCGACGATGTGTTCGGTGAGCAGCGCGTACTCCTCGGCGTTGTGTTCCCCGGGGTCGAGGGGCACCTGTTCCAACCGGGCGCTGCGGGCCACCGCGCGCAGGGCGAGCACCACTGCAACGCCGACGCCGACCGCGACGGCGGTGACGAGGTCCCAGATCACGGTGACGGCGAAGGTGAGTACCAGCACTACCGCATCACCTCGGGTGGCCCGGGCCAGCGCCCACAGCGAGCCGGCCTCCACCATGCGGACGGTGGTGGCCAGCAGCACCCCGGCCAGGGCGGCGAGCGGGATCCGGCCGACCAACGGCGCGGCGGCGAGCACGATCGCCGCGAGGGCGACGGCGTGGGTGAGGGCCGCCAACTTCGATGCCGCCCCGGCGCGGACATTGACCGCCGTCCGGGCGATGGCGGCGGTCGCCGGGATGCCGCCGAAGAGTGGGGCGGCGAGGTTGGCCAGCCCTTGACCGAACAACTCCCGGTCCGGGTCATGCCGCTGGCCGACGGTCATGCCATCGGCGACGGTGGCGGAGAGCAGGCTCTCCAGGGCGGCGAGCGCGGCGACGGCGAGCGCACTGGGCAGCAGCACGCCCAGCGCGTCGAGGTCGAGGAAGCCGAGGGAGGGCGCCGGCAGGCCCTGCGGCAGCGCGCCGATCCGGGCCAGATCGACCGGGATGAACTCGGCGAGGACGGTGGCGGCTCCCACGCCGAGCAGGGAGAACGGCAGGCCGGGTCGCCACCGGGCACCCAGCAGCATCAGCGCCGCGACGGCGAGGGCCACCGCCAGTGCGGCCGGCTGCGGGTGTACGACGAAACGGGCGACCGCGTCGAAGGCGACGGCCCAGACCTTCTCTCCGTGCGCGTCGCTGATGCCGAGTGCGGCGGGTACCTGTTGCAGCGCGATGACCACGGCGATGCCGGCGGTGAAACCCTCCAGCACCGGGGTGGGCAGGTAGCGGACGTACCGGCCCAGGCGGGCCAGGGCGAGCGCGATGAGCACCAGGCCGGCCATCGCCCCGACCATGAGCACGCCGGTGGCTCCGAACTGCTGCACCACCGGGACCAGCACCACTGTCATCGCCCCGGTCGGCCCGGAAACCTGGAGGTTGGAGCCACCGAAGACAGCGGCCACCGCGCCGGCGATCACGGCGGTGATCAATCCGGCCTCGGCGCCCAGCCCGGAGGTGACGCCGAACGCCAAGGCCAACGGCAGCGCCACCACCGCCACGGTGAGCCCGGCCAGCAGGTCCCGGCGCGGTGAGCGGTGGACGGCCGCCCAGTCGGCCCGACCGGGCAGCAGCCCGAGGATCCGCTCTCGGGCCACCGGGATGGCGCGGCTCACCTGTCCGCGCCGGTGGCGCGTAGCTCCCCGAGGAGGCCGTCCCGGTCGGTGAGGACCGCGCCGAGGATCCGCCGCCCGGCGGCCAGCAGGTCGGCCACGTCCGGGGTGCTCAGCGCGTACATGACGAGGGGTCCGTCGCGATGTGAGGTGACCATCCCGGCGCGGCGCAGCACGGCGAGTTGCTGGGAGAGGTTGGATGCCTCGACCTCGATGACGGCGAGCAGGTCGCGGACCGGCTTCGGGCCGTCCTGGAGCAGTTCGAGGACCCGGATGCGCACCGGGTGCCCGAGGGTGCGGAAAAGTTCCGCCTTCGCCTGGTACAGCGGGACCGACATGAGCACCTCTCCCTATGGATGCGAAGACTTTAGCACTTGAAGAAGTCTTCAATCGTGGGCCGTGCGGGCTAGTGGTCCGCCACGTGATCAATCAGGCCCTCCACCACCAAGGGTCTGACCAAAGGCCTGTCCGCTCAGATGTCGTCGACGCAGTGCAGCACCGGGCGGCTGGTCAACGCCGGCGGGCCCAACGCGGCGTCGGCGCGCACGGTGAAGGTCGCCGACTCACCCGGGAGCAGGGTGGCGAGGACGGCGTCCACAGTGGCGGAGGCGTCGAGACGGCTCGGGCACAGTCGCGCAGCGCCGCACCGGCCGTGACCCGGACCCGCTGCCCACCGTCGACCGGCTCGACCGCGGCGTCCCGGGCCGGCGCCGGCCAGTCCACGTCCCGGTCCACGGCGAAGAACCACAGCGCCCGCTGATTACTCCGGCCGGCGCGATGCGCAATCGCGGTGAGCGGCGGAATCTGGTCAATCCACCTGATCCGTACGGCCAGGCCGCTCCTCTCACGTGGAGATCACTAGCATCGGCACGCATACAGGTCAATGGCCCATAGGGCTGTTACGCGCAGAGTCGTCAGATCCTAATGTGTCAACCACGTATTTTCATGAGTTGTCACGGGGGTGACATGCGCAATATTGGACGTTTGCTGTGCTCATTGCTGCTGATGGCGGGATTTCTAGCAGTAGCGCCCACACCGGCACAGGCGGCGGTTACCAAAATGATGATTGTCGGCGACTCGATCAGCCAGGGATCCTCTGGTGACTTCACCTGGCGCTTCCGTCTTCACGAGAGACTGGCCACAACCGCTCCGGGTGCAGTTGATTTCGTGGGCCCAAAAACCGACCTCTACAATAATGTAACGAATCAACACGGCTCGACCGCCTACGCAAACCCGTCATTCGACCAGGCCCACAACGCATTTTGGGGCCGCCGGCTGTCCGACGAGAAGATTGCAATTTCCGGCAAAGTCGCAACGTCGGGGGCCGGCGTCCTGCTCGTGCTACTCGGAATCAACGACCTCGTGCAGGGAGCAAGCCCGAGTCAGGTTGCCCAAGACATGCGGGGCTTCATCGCCAACGCGAGGTCGGCCAACCCCGGGGTGGATTTCATCATCGGTCACACCCTCTCCCGGTACGACATCTGGCAGTCCACTCCGGAAAACGTCCAGGACACCAGGCAACTGAACGTGCTCTACGATCAACTCGCGGCGGAACTCAACACCTCCAATTCGCGAGTCACCATCGCCAGCCCCGATTTCGAATGGTACCCCGAATACTACACCTGGGACGGAACTCACCCGAATTCGACAGGCGAGGCACGAATTGCTGCTGCCTTCACGGATGCGCTCGCCGGATTGGGGATTGGTTCGCCGTACGGAAGCCGGCCATCGTTCGTCCAGTGGAACAGCACCGGTAATCAGCCGAGCGTCGCACCGCTCGACAGCGCAGCCTCGCTCACCTGGGCCAGCAAACCGGGGGCAACTGGGTACCTCGTCGAACAGCGCAACGTCACGCTCGGCGAAACCGCCTTCACCCGGCTCCCCTACCCGGCGAACGGCACCAGCTTCGTCTCGAAGTCTCTCGCTCCGGGGGCACGAGTGGAATTCCGAATAGTGCCCACAAAGGGCACCATGATCGGCCGCCCCGGCACTCCCACGGCAGTTACGGTCGGCGGACCCGACCCGTCCAGCCGACCGACGCTGACGGCCGCTCCCGCGACCGAAAACTCAATTCGGCTATCGTGGAGCGCGGTCCCGAACGCGAGCGGCTACCACATTGAATATCTCGACCTGACGAAGTACCGCACCGAACCGAACTGGATTCGCCTACCCTGGCCAATTCCTGGCACCACTTTCACGCAGGACGTCCTCTATCCTGGCCACTGGTACAGGTTTCGGGTTGTTCCGGTAAACGGGTTCAACGAAGGCACACCCTCGCTGCCTGTCGAGGCGCGCACAAAGGGACGGCCGTTTGACCGTTACAAGAAGATCAACTCCCTTGGAGATTCCTACTCCTCAGGGCTGGGCGCCGGTGGGCAGGGCGGCTACACGGGTGGCAACTGCAAGCGAACGACAAACGCCTGGCCCTACTTCGTAGCGCCCTTCGACCGGTCGAGTTTCGATCACCAGGCCTGCTCGGGTGCGACCATCCCGAGCTTGCGGGCCGGACAACTTTCCACCGTCTTCCACAACCCAGGCGAGGAGGGGTTGGTAACACTCACCATCGGTGGGAACGACGTCGGCTTCGGCAACTCGCTGCAGACCTGCCTGACCCAGACTTCTTCCTGCGCTGGCCTCGAACCGTCCATCGCTGACAAGATCGACAACCTCAAGCCCAGCTTGGTGTCGCTGTATTCGGACATTCGAACCCAGGTTCCGGGCGCCGATATCGTGGTCGCCGGCTACCCCTTACTGATCGAGCCGCCAGGATCAGGCGACTGCAATCTGTTCGTCAACCTTCAATTGAAGGATGACGAGAAGTACATGATTCTGCGCCTCGGCGCTCGACTGAATGCAGTGATCAAGGACGCGGCTCGCACAGCCGGGGTCATGGAAGCCGTGGACGAGACGGTGGCCCAGTTCGACGGCCACGCGGCCTGCTCGACGAACGGCGAATACATCAATCAAACCGCTGCCGGCGCACTTCCATACGATGCTTCCGGCAGCTTCCACCCCAAGTCTTCAGGGCAGACGGCTTACTCCATTGCGGTGAACAACCGTTTGACCACACTCTTCAACGGTGGCTGGACTCGACGTTGACCGACGCGTGGGGCGGGCGTCGCCCGCCCCACGCCACGGGCCGCCTCGCGACTTCTGCGACTCGGCGGGCACCGCGCGGTATTCCTCGGACACGGTTACTCAGCGGCGGTCTCGGCCACGTCCCGGTGATCTCGTCCGGCCCTTTACCTAGCTCCGCTCGATGTCGTTGACGCAACGCAGCACCGGACGGCTGGTCAGCGCCGCAGGGTCCAGCGGCCCGCTCGCCCGCACGGTGAAGGTCGTCGACTCACCCGGCAGCACTGTGACAAGCGCGGCGTCCACAGTGGCTGAGCCGTCCAGGCGGTCCGGGAACAGGACCAGGTCGCGCAGCACCGTACCGGCCGTGACCCGGACCCGCTGCCCACCGTCGACCGGCTCGACAGTCGCGTCCCAGACCGCCGCCGGCCAGTCCACGTCCCGGTCCTCGGCGAAGAACCACAGCGCCCGCTCCGCGGTGTCACCGGCCTCCGCGACAAGCAACTCACGCCGGGCATCCTCCGGTCGTGCCAGCTCCGCCGGCAGCGCCAGCGTCACCGCCGAGTACGCCGGGACGTCCAGCTCCACCGTCGTCTTCGCCCTGGGCTCGCCGGTGAGGGCCACCCGGCTCACCGAGGCCGAGGCCTGCCAGGGCGTGCCGCCGTCGTTCACCGCGACCAGGGCCAGCCCTCCGTCGCGGGGCTGGACGGTGAGCAGCCGGTCGGCGTACGCGTGGCGCAGGGCGTACCACAGGGGTTTGCGACGGCCGTCGCCGTCGACGGCCGACCAGGAGGTGACCGGCCAGCAGTCGTTGAGCTGCCAGACGATGGTGCCGGCGCAGATGCCCCGGTGGGACCGGAACTGCTCCACCCCGAGCTGGATGGCGCGGGCTTGATTGAGTTGCGTCAGGTAGTGCCAGTCGTCGAAGTCCGCAGGTGCGGGCAGGTGGGCGTCCAGCCCTCGTTGGAGCTTGGCGTCGCCGTTTGCCGCCTTCTGGTGGTGCGCCATGCCCGGTGAGTCGTGCGCCAGGGGGTCGTCGCTCAGCGCCCGGCGCACTGTCGCGTACGCCGGTGGGGCCTGGTAGCCGAACTCGGCGACGAAGCGGGGCACGTACTCCCGGTATCTGGTGTAGTCGTCGGTGTTCCACACGTCCCAGATGTGGGTGGTGCCGTGCGCCGGGTCGTTCGGGTGGATCGTCTCGGTGCCCGACCAGGGGCTGCCCGGCCAGTACGGGCGGGTCGGGTCCAGCTCGGCGACGGTCCGGGGTAGTACGTCGAGGTAGTAGCCGCGCCCCCAGGTCCGCCCGGCCAGCGGCTCCTGCCAGTCCCAGTCGTGCCAGCCCCAGATGTTCTCGTTGTTGCCGGTCCACAGCACCAGCGACGGGTGGGGCGTCAACCGGGTGACCTGCTCGGCGGCCTCGGCGGCCACCTCGCTGGCGAACGGCTCCTCCTCCGGGTACGCGGCGCAGGCGAAGAGGAAGTCCTGCTGGACGAGGAGCCCCCGCTCGTCGGCGAGGTCGTAGAAGTCCGCCGACTCGTACCGGCCTCCGCCCCAGACCCGCAGCAGGTTGACGTTGGCCTCGGCGGCCTGGTCGAACCGGTGGGCGAGCCGGTCGCGGGTGATCCGGGTGGGGAACGTGTCGTCCGGGATCCAGTTGACCCCACGGACGAACACCGGGACGTCGTTCACCGACAGTGTGAACGGGGTGCCGTGCTCGTCAGGGGTGGTGTCGAGTCGCACCGAGCGGAAGCCGATCCGGTGTGACCAGGTGTCCAGGGTGTCGCCAGCCGCTGCGTGCACTGTCACCTCGATCGGGTGGCGTGCCTGCGCGCCGTACCCCCGGGGCCACCAGAGCGCGGGCTCGCGGACCGTGAGGGTCAGCACGGCCGTGCGCTGCCCGGCCGGAACGAACACCTCGGCGTGCGTGCCGGCGACGACGGCCCGGACGGTAAGCGGAACGTCGGCGACCCGCTCGATGTCGATGTGCAGCTCGACCCGGCCGTCGCGGCCGTCCATCGTGACGAGTGGCCGGACGGCGGCCAGCCGGGCGGTGGACCAGGCGTGCAGGCTGATGTCCTGCCAGATGCCGGCCGTGACCAGGGTCGGCCCCCAGTCCCAACCGAAGTTGCAGGCCATCTTGCGGATGAAGTGGAACGGCTCCGGATAGGCGTTGGGCCGGTCGCCGAGCCGCTCCCGCTGCGCCTCGGCGTAGCGGTACGCGGAGTCGAACGCCACGGACAGGTCGTTGTCGCCGTCGCGCAGCAACGCGCGGACGTCGAACCGGTAGCCACGGTGCATGTTCGCGGTGCGGCCTACCTCGACGCCGTTGACGGTGAGCGTGGCCACGGTGTCCAGGCCGGCGCAGACCAGGTCCACCCGGTCGTGTTCGCCGACGGGGCGCCGGATGCTCGTCCGGTAGTGCCAGTCGGTGCGCCCGATCCAGGCCACCGCCAGTTCGTTGTCGTCGAGGTAGGGGTCGGGGATCAACCCGGCGTCGAGCAGGTCGGTGTGGACGCACCCCGGCACTGTCGCGGGCACGGCCCGACCGGCGATGGTGTCGGGAACCTCCGCTCCGGGTGCCGCCCGCAGGGTCCAACCGTCGTAGAGTGCCTGTCGGCTCAACTCCGCACCGCACCTTCCGCATCGAGAGACGTCCACTGAACCGGATAAGCTGAGCCACCGTATGGTTCGGATTTCGGACTGTCAACGGCCAGCTAGCGAAGGAGCACGCCGGTGAAGCGGCCGACCATCGCCGACGTCGCCCGGCACGCCGGCGTGTCCAAGGGCGCGGTGTCGTACGCGTTGAACGGGCAACCCGGGGTCTCCGAGGCCACCCGACAGCGCATCCTGGCCATCGCCACGGAGATCGGGTTCCGCCCGAGCAGCGCCGCCCGCGCGCTCTCCGCCGCCACCGCCGGGGCGGTCGGCCTGGCCCTGTGCCGACCGGCCCGGATCCTCGGCATCGAGCCGTTCTTCATGGCGCTGATCAGTGGCGTCGAAGCCGAACTGTCCGCCCGCTCGTACGCGCTGACCCTCCAGGTGGTGGCCGACCCGGACGCCGAGATCGCGGTCTACCGGCGCTGGTGGGGCGAGCGTCGGGTGGACGGGGTGCTCGTCTGCGACCTGCGCACCGACGACCGCCGCATCCCCGCCCTGGAGCAGCTCCAACTGCCCGCCGTGGTGATCGGCGGGCCCGGTGGCACCGGCGCGCTGGCCAGTCTCTGGTCCGACGACGCGGCGGCGTTGACCGAGACGGTGGAGTACCTGGTCGCGCTCGGGCACCGGCGGATCGCCCGGGTCGCCGGCCTGCCCGACCTGCGGCACACCGAGATCCGCACCGAGGCGTTCGCGACGGTGTGTCAACGGCTCGGTCTGCTCGACGCGGTCACCGTCTGGTCCGACTACACCGGCGAGGAGGGCGGGCGGGCCACCCGCCGGCTGCTCAGCTCCGCCCGGCGGCCCACCGCTGTCATCTACGACAACGACGTGATGGCCATCGCCGGGCTCTCCGTCGCTCAGGAGATGGGGCTCGGCGTTCCCGCCGACCTGTCCATCGTGGCCTGGGACGACTCACCGCTGTGCCGGCTGGTGCACCCCGCGCTGACCGCGCTGGGCCGGGACATCCCGGCGTACGGCGCCCACGCCGCCCGGCAACTGCTCGCCGTCATCGGTGGGGAGCCGGCGCGCCGGGTGCAGGACGAGACGCCGCAGCTGACCCCGCGGGGCAGCACCGCACCACCCCGAGAGAGATGAACCGGTTCAGCGAGATGCTGACGGAAACTCCTCGAAGTACGCCTCCACCCGTTCGGCGGTCGCCGGGCGGGCCAACGCGAACCCCTGCCCGTACCGGCAGCCACCCCGGCGGGCCACCTCGACCTGCGTCGACGACTCCAACTCCTCGGCGACGATCTCGACGCCCAGCCGCTCACCGACGTTGACCACCACGTCGATCAGCGGTGGTTGCCCGTCCGGCCGGGCGCTCACCAACTCCGGGCCCACCTTGAGCAGGTCGATCGGCAGCCGACGAAGCTGGGCGAGCGAGGCGTGCTCGGCCCGGAAGTCGTCAAGCGCGGTGCGGACGCCAAGCGACCGTAGCCCGGCCAGCCGGGCCACCACTGTCGTCAGGTCACCCGCCACCCTCGGCTCGCTCACCTCCACCACGAGCCGCTCCGGCGGCACCCCGTACGCGGCCAGCACCGCCGCCGTCCGCTGCACGAAGTCCGGCGTCGTCAACTCCCGGGTGGTGACGTTGACCGCCATCCACAACTCCCGGACGCCCACCGACCAGTTGGACAGCTGCCGGCAGGCCCGGTCCAGCACCCACCACTCCAACTCGCCGACCAGGTCCAGGTCCTCGGCGACCGGCAGCAACTCGGTCGGAAGCACAGTGCCGAGCACCGGGCTCCGCCAGCGCAGCAGTGCCTCCGCGCCCACCGGTTGCCCGTCGGCCAGGTCGACCACCGGCTGGTAGACGAGATCCAACTCGCCCCGGGCCACCGCCCCGGGCAGTTCGCGTTCCAGGTCGAGCCGGCGTACCAGTTGTTCCTCCAGGAACGCGTCGTACCACTCGACCCGGTCCCGGCCCAGTTGCACCGCCCGCCGTCGGGCCAGCTCGGCCTGACGGAGCACGTCCGCCGGTCGGTCCCCGCGCACCTCGGCCAGCCCGATGCTGGCCTGTACGCGCACCGCCGAGCCGGCCAACAGGTAGGGCGGGGCCAGCGCGCCGAGCAGCCGGGTGCCCAGCGCGTACGCCAGCACCGGGCCGGCGGGGGTGACCACGGCGAAGCCGGCACCCGCGCAGCCGGTGACCAGGTCCTCGGGAGCGATCACGGCGCGCACCCGGTGCACCGCCTCGGCCAGCACGTCCTCCCGGGCGGTCGGGCCGATCACGTCGGCGACGTGCAGGTCCACAAGCAGCAGCGCGCCGGACGGTGCCGGCACGTCGCCGATCGCGGCGAGGGCGTCCAGCAGGGCCGCCCGGTCACCGGGCGGACCACCGCCCGCCGGAACGGGCAGCCGGCTCAGCGCCGACCAGCCGGTGCCATCCGCCGGGGTCCAGGCCGAGCCGGCACCCTGCGCGGTCGCCGGGTCGGCCGTGTCACCGGCGGGGTGGGATTGGTCGTGCCCGGGGTCCGCCGACGGAAGAGCACCAAGCCAGCGTGGCTGGACCGCATGGCGGTGCCGCACCTGGCTGCCGGCGGATCGACGGTGGGCGGCGGGTCGCGCCATACCGGCCGCGTCACCCGCACGCAGCAGCTCGCGGAGCACCAGGGGCGGCACCGCCGCCAGGGCCAGCAACACGCTCGTCCGATCCGGTGCGTGGCCGGAGGCCACGTGCAGACCCGTCGCCAGCAGGACCACCGCGGCGGGCAGCACCGACCGGGGCCAGGCCGAAGCGATCGCCGCCGCCGGCTCGGTGCCGTCCGCGTCCGCCGCGTCGACAGCTCCGACCGCGACCAGCAACATTCCGAGCACCAGCGGGGGTACGGCCAGCAGGGCCACCCGACCGGTCGGCGCGGACGGCAGCGCGGCGAGCAGCACCAGCCCGCCGAGGGTCAGCAGGACACCGCCCCGGCAGACCGCTGTCCCCGAGCGTGGCCGCGGCCCGGCGAACGCGGTGAGCGCGGCCATGCCGAGCCCACCGAGCGCCAACGCGGCAAGCAGCCGGGGCGCAACCGGCGGGCCGGCACCGGGCAGCAGCAACCAGCCGGCAAGGGCGAGCCCGACGGCCGGCCCGGCCGACTCGACGAGCCCGCGCAGCCGAACCCGGACAGCCGGGCGCGTCCGGCCGGGCAGCCGGCGCAGCCCGGCCCCGGCGAGGGCCGCCACGAGTAGCGCCCCGACCAGCACGGCGACGCCGTGCCCGCCACCGGCCAACGGCAGTGCGACGGCGGTCAGCCCGGCCGTCACCACCGCCGCGTCGAGCAGCACGCCTGCCGTTCGCGGTGACCGGCCCACGCGGCGCGAGACGGCCAGCCGGGAGAGCCGTAGCCCGGCGAGCGTGGCGCCGGCACCGGCTGCCGACGCGATCACCACCGCGGTCGGCACCAGGTCGAGGGCACCGGCGAAGAGGAGCAGCGCCACCGCCGTGGACGTGGCGGTCTCCGGGGCCCGGCGGGGGACGAGGACGCGGAACGGGTACGCGAGGAGCACGGCGGTCGCCTTCGTGAGGGGGCACGGGGCGGTACGACGGTGCGGGACATCGAACATTCCTGGTCCGCTGTCCAACAATTGTGAACGATCGGCGGCCAAATCGGTTACGTGTCGGTCACCCAGAGGAGACAACGACCTGTGTCACTCTACGACGTTGCACCCCCTCGGCACCGCCCGCCGCGAGCCGGACCGGTCGGGGGTGGGATCATCGGAGGGTGAGTAAGTCCGACACGGTCCGCTTCCGCTACAACCAAGCCATCCTGATCGCCGCGGTCATCGCCTTCTTCGGTGCGCTGCCACTTGCCAACGCCCGGGTCTACCTGCTGCCGGTGCTGCTCGTTCCGCTCGCCGTCGGGGTCTGGGCCTGGCGGGCCGGCACCGACGCCGACGCGCGGGAGCTACGGTTGCGGGCGTTGGTCGGGCAACGCCGCCTCACCTGGGACCAGGTCGTCGAGCTCGCCACCGACAAGCGCGGGCGGGCGATCGCCCGGCTCGACGACGGCCAGCAGGTCACCCTGCCGGCCGTCCGGGGCGTGGACCTGCCCCGACTGATCTCGGCCACCGGTCAGAGCCTGCCGCACGCCGGCTGAGGTGTCCGGTCAGTAACCGTCGACCACCGCGTTGATCAGCGGCTGGCCGGCGGCGAACCGGCGAACCTGATCACCGACAAGTCGGTAGGCCCGCGGCAGCAGGCCGCGCACCGACCCGGCCACGTGCGGGGTGAGCAGCACGTTCGGCATCACCCAGAGCGGCGAGTCGGCAGGCAGCGGCTCCGGGTCGGTGACGTCCAGCGCGGCCGAGATCCGGCCGGTGCCCAGCTCGGCGACGAGCGCCTCGGTGTGCGCCACCGGCCCGCGGGCGGCGTTGACGAGCAGCGCCCCGTCCGGCATCGCCGCCAGAAAGTCCTTGTCGATCAGGCCCCGCGTCTGGTCGGTGAGCGGCACCAGCACCACCACCACGTCCGCCTCGGGCAGCAGCCGGGGCAACTCCTCGACCGCGTGCACCCCCTGCTCCGGGCGGGCCGTCCGGGCGACCAGGGTGAAGCTCACCTCGAAGGGGGCGAGCCGGTCGCGCACCGCGGTGCCGATCGAACCGGCGCCGATGATGAGCACCCGCTTGCCGGTCAGCTCGTCGGTCGGGGCGTTGCCCTGGTACGCCCAGCGCCGGTCGGCCTGGGCGCGGACGAACGCCGGGAACGCCCGCAGCTGGGTGAGGACCGCGGTGACCACCCACTCGGCGGTGGACGGGTCGTGCACGCCCCGGGCGTCGCAGAGGGTGACGCCCGGCGGCGTCCGGCCGGCCCAGGCGTCGGCACCTGCCGAGAGCAACTGGACCACCGCCAGGTCGGGCAGCTCACCCAACAGCGCCGTCGCGTCGCCGCCGGTCAGGAACGGTGGCACCCAGATGCGGACGTCGGCCACCGACGAGGGCAGCCGGTCGGCGTGCTCCAGGACCTCCACCGTCACATCCGCGGGCAGCTCGCCCATCAGGTTGAGGCCGGCCGGGTTCGGAATCCATACCTTCACGTCAGCCGACGATAGTCCCCACCGCCGCGGCTGGCGCGGGCACGGGCGCGAACCGGCGTGCCGGGGGATGGCGCGCGCCGCCGGGGCGGGCGAGACTCAGCACACAGATGTTCGACGCGGGCCTGAACGAGGTATAACGAAGGGCCGGAGGGCCGGTCGGCCTCCGCCCCAGCAGACAGGTTCTCGATGACCGACGGCTCCCCCGCCACCGCCCGGCGCCCGATCGCCGCACCCGCGGCACTCGCCGACCCGGAGCGGTTGCGCGCGCTCGGCGACACCGGGCTCGGCGCCGCCCCGGACGAGGCGTTCGACAGGTTCGCCCGGCTGGTGAGCGACCTGCTGGACGTGCCTGTCGCGCTGGTCTCCCTGGTCTCCGCCGACCGGCAGTTCTTCCCCGGCGCGTTCGGGTTGCCGGAGCCCTGGTCGGAGCGGCGGCAGACACCGTTGAGCCACTCGTTCTGCCAGCACGTGGTGGACATCGAGGTGCCGATGGTGTTGCCGGACGCCCGGCTCTACCCCCGCGTTCGCAACAATCTGGCCATCGAAGACCTCGGTGTTGTCGCGTACGCCGGGATGCCGTTGACCGACCTCTCCGGTCGGGTGCTCGGTTCGCTCTGCGCCATCGACAGCAAGCCCCGCGCGTGGACCGCCGCGCAGCTGCGGACCCTGGCCGACCTGGCGGCCGCCTGCTCGTCGGAGCTGCGGCTGCGCATCGCGCTGGACGGCGCACAGGAGGCACGGCGGCGGGTCGTGCAGGCACACGAGCGGCTGGAGCTGCTGGCCGGGGTGAGCGAGACGCTTGCCGGCACCCTGGACGTGGGCACCGCGCTGCGCCGACTCGCCGCCGCCATGGTGCCGCTGCTCGCCGACTGGTGCCTGCTCACC
Organism: Micromonospora sp. NPDC049047; assembly: GCF_040649135.1. Lineage (NCBI taxonomy): Bacteria > Bacillati > Actinomycetota > Actinomycetes > Micromonosporales > Micromonosporaceae > Micromonospora > Micromonospora sp. NPDC049047. The sequence goes on along the minus strand of NZ_JBEZEY010000008.1, from coordinate 199,307 downwards.
CTGATCGACCCGACCGGCGTGCCGCGTGAGGTGGTCTCGGTGCACCGCGATCCGGCCCGCACGGCGGACATCGAGCGCTTCGGTGAGTTGCTGCGCACCGGGCTGAGCCCAGAATCGTCGATCCGGGCGGTGCTCCGGACCGGCCAGCCCCGGCTCGGCAGCGTCGCCTCGCTGGCCGACGTGACGAGGGGCACCACCGACCCGGAGATGACGTCGATCGCCGACCGCCTGGGCATCGCGTCCTACCTGAGTGTGCCGGTCCGGGGCGCCGGCGGCACCGTGTTGGGCGCGATCACGCTCGTCAACGGCGCCGAGCGGCAGCAGTTCGACGACCGCGACCTGCTCACGGCCGTCGATATCGGCCGCCGGGCCGGCCAGGCCGTCGGCAACAGCTCGATGTACGGCGAACAGCGACACGTCGCCGAGGTGCTGCAACACAGCATGCTGCCGCGGCTGCCGGTCGTGGCGGAGCTGGAGCTGGCGGCCCGCTACCAGCCGGCGGCCGACCGGGTGCAGGTGGGCGGCGACTGGTACGACGCGTTCATCCAGCCCGACGGCGATCTGATCGCGGCGATCGGGGACGTGGCCGGGCACGACATCGAGGCGGCGGCGACGATGGGTCAGCTGCGCAACCTGGTGCGGGGCAACGCCTTCGGCCGGCCGGACACGGTCGGGGCGCTGCTGAGCAACCTGGACGGCGCGATCCGCGGCCTGCGGCTGCCGATCGCCGCCACCGCGACGCTGGTCCGGATCTGTCCGCAGGACGCCGGTGTCCACGAGGTGACCTGGTCAAACGCCGGGCACCCGCCGGCCCTGGTGATCCGCGTCGGCGGCTCGGTCGAGATGCTCGAGGCGACACCGGAGCCGCTGCTCGGCCTGGCCCGGCCGTCGCCGCGGACCAGCCAGTCGACGAGCCTCGCCACCGGCGACACCCTGCTGCTCTACACCGACGGGCTGATCGAGCGGCGGGACCGGCCCATCGACGAGGGGTTGGCCGAGCTGATGGCCCGGCTGACCGGCACCGACACGCTGCCCCTCGACACGCTGTGCGACCTGCTGCTCGCCGCCATCGGTCACCGGGAGGACGACACCGCACTGCTGGCCGTACGGGCCCGGTGAACGGTGCACCGGCCGGGGTCGCCGGCACCCATCGGACTCGACCGGGCCGTCCGGCGGGCTACCCTGGGCCGGGTGAGAGCCCGTCCCCCGTACCCTCGCGTCCGTAGCCTCCGGGTGACGCTCGCGGCGTCCTGCGCGGCCCTGCTGCTCAGCACGGGTTGCAGCTTCGGCGAACCGGAGCCCGACCCGGCCGGCGAGCCACCCAACCTGCCCACCCCGTCCGCGTCGGCGAGCGCCGGCGGCGCCGGCCAGCAGGCGGTGGCGACGGTCCTCGCGAAGGGTTTGCGGGTGCCGTGGGCCATCGCCTTCCTGCCGGACGGGGGCGCGCTTGTCACCGAACGGGACAGCGGGCGGATCCTGCAGGTCGGCCCCGAGTCCGGGCCGGACGGGCTGCGGATCCGCGTGGTGCAGACGATCGCCGACGTGGCCGCGGCCGGCGAGGGCGGCCTGCTCGGCATCGCCGTCTCCCCCGACTACGCGCGCGACCGGACGGTCTTCGTCTACCACACCGCCGAGCGGGACAACCGGGTCGTTCGGCTGCAACTCGGCGGGCAGCCCACCCCGATCCTCACCGGCATCCCCAAGGCCAACGTGCACAACGGCGGCGGGTTGGGTTTCGGCCCGGACGGGCAGCTCTACGTCAGCACCGGTGACGCCGGTCAGCGCCCTCTCTCGCAGGACGTGAAGAGCCTCGGCGGCAAGATCCTCCGGATCACCCGGGACGGCAAGCCCGCCCCGGGCAACCCGTACCCCGGCTCCCCGGTCTGGTCCCAGGGCCACCGCAACGTCCAGGGCTTCGCCTGGGACGCCGCCAAGCGGATGTACGCAGTCGAGTTCGGCCAGAACACCTGGGACGAGATCAACCAGATCACCAAGGGCGGCAACTACGGCTGGCCGGAGGTCGAGGGGCGGGCCGGCGACCGGCGGTTCACCGACCCGATCACGCAGTGGGCGACCGAGGACGCGTCCTGTTCGGGTCTGGCCGCCACGGACCGGCTGCTGGTCACCGGCTGCCTACGCGGCAAACGCCTCTGGGTGATGGAGCTGACCGACACCGGCACGCTGCTCGGCCAGCCCAGTGAACTGCTCACCAACCGGTACGGCCGGCTGCGCGCGGTGGCCGCCGCGCCGGATGGTTCGCTCTGGGTGAGCACCTCCAACCACGATGGGCGGGGCAACCCCGGCGGCGACGACGACCGGCTCCTGCGGGTGGTCTTCGCCGGCGGCGACGGCGGCCGCAGCTGACCTTCGTCACCATCCGTTCAGGTTTACCAAGATCTTCCGACGGGCAGGTCAGAATCTCAGCATGGACGGGCAGCGCGACGAGCAGCACGACGACGCCGGTGACCGGGACACCCCGGTGACCGACAGCGGTTCGCCACGCCCGACGCGTTCGCTTGTCGGCCCCAACGGCCCGCTGCGCCGCCTCGGGCTGATCGTCGCCGTCCTCGCCGTGGCTCTGGCCGGGGCGGTGCTCGGGGTGCTGGCCGGCGGTCAGGTCGACACCGACATCGGGCCGTTCCGGGCCAGCCTCAGCATCTCCCCCGCCCGCCACGGCGGCACCACCGTCGACATACCGCCGCTCGGCGCGTTGCTGCTCGACAGCCACGACGGGCCGACCCATCTCACAGTGCGGTTGGGTGCACTCGACCAGGGCCGCACCGAGGCGCTCATCGACGACCCGGCCAGCATCAGCCGGGCCAGCCAGAGCGCCGTGGAGGACGTCCGCTCCGGGGTGATGCGACTCGGCCTGCGGACGCTCGGCGCGTCGGTGCTTGTCACCCTGATCCTGGCCGGGCTGATCTTCCGCAACGTCCGCCGGACCGCCTGGGCGGGTGGGCTGGCGCTGTTGGTCACCGCCGGGAGCCTCGGCGCGGCGGCGGCCACCATCCGTCCCCAGGCGATCGAGGAGCCACGCTACGAGGGGTTGCTTGTCAACGCGCCGGCCATCGTCGGCGACGCGCGCCGGATCGCCAACGACTACACCAAGTACGCCGAGCAGTTGCAACGCCTGGTCGGCAACGTCAGCCAGCTCTACACCACAGTCTCGGCGCTGCCGTTGTTGGAGCCGACCCCGGGCACCACGCGGGTGCTGCACGTCTCCGACATGCACCTCAACCCGACCGGCTGGCAACTGATCCGGACCGTGGTGGAGCAGTTCGGCATCGACGTGGTGATCGACACCGGTGACATCACCGACTGGGGCAGCGAGCCGGAGGCGTCCTTCGTCGGCTCGATCGGCCTGCTCAAGAAGCCGTACGTCTTCATCCGGGGCAACCACGACTCCGGCAAGACCGCCGCCGCGGTCGCCCGCCAGCCGAACGCGATCGTGTTGAACAACTCCACGACCACCGTCGCCGGGCTGACCATCGCCGGCATCGGCGACCCCCGGTTCACCCCGGACAAGAACACCTCACCCGCCGGCAGCGGCCTCACCCAACAGGTCGCCGACCAGGTGATCGACGCCGGGGAGCAGCTCGCGACCACGGTGCGCCGCTCACCCCGGCCGGTGAACATCGCGTTGGTGCACGACCCGGCGTCGGCCGGGCCGCTCGCCGGCACCTGCCCGCTGGTGCTGGCCGGGCACACCCACGCCCGGCAGGTGTCCCGGTTGCCCGAGGCGCCCGGCCAGCAGCCCACCGCCCTGATGGTCGAGGGCTCCACCGGCGGCGCCGGCCTGCGCGGCCTGGAGGGCGAGAAACCCACCCCGCTGACGATGACGGTGCTCTACTTCGACCAGCAGAAGATGCTCCAGGCGTACGACGACATCACAGTGGGCGGCACCGGCCAGTCCCAGGTGAACCTGGAGCGGCACGTGGTGGCCGATCCCGCGCAGGGCGCGCCGGCGTCGGTCACCCCGACGCCGACCCGGGGCGGGCCGGAGTCACCGAACCCGCTGCAGAGCCCCACCCCCAGCCCGACCAGCTGATCCTGGCCCCACGCCGCCGGCGCAGCGCCGCGCCGCGACCCAGCGCGGCGGGGCCGAGGCGAGGCGCGGCAGGACGCGGTGCGGCGGGGTCAGCGTAGGGCGATGGCGGCGAGGGCGGCGTTGACGATGCTGCCGGGGAGCAGGTCGTGCAGGTCGTACAGCTCGGCGACGCTGCCGGACTGGCCGAACTCGTCCACCCCGAGCGGCACCGCCGGAGCGCCGACCGCCGAACCGAGCCAGGCCATCGCGTGCGAGGCGGCGTCGTGCACCGTCACCACCGGCACCCGGTCGGCGAACGCGGACCGCAGCGCACCCGGCACGCTGGGCACGGTGGCCGTCCGTACGCCCTGCCGCAGGGTGCGCTGCCAGGCCCGGTAGAGCCGGTCCAGGCTCGTCACGTCCACCACGTGCGCGGCGACGCCCTCCTCGGCCAGCTCCGCGGCGGCGGCCAGCACCTCGGGCAGCACCGCACCGGAGGCGGCCAACTGCACCACCGGGGCGTCGACCAGATGCGGGTACGCCTGGTGCGCGTCGACAAGCCGGTACGCCCCGGCGACCACCTGCCGACGCAGCACCGCGTCACCGAGTCGGGTCCGGGCCGCCTCGAACGGCGCCTGGTCCAGCGGGCGGGTGCTCAACCGGAAGTAGTACGCGCCGTCCTCGGCGGGCGCGGCGGTCGCCGCCGGGGTCGACCCGCCGGCGATCTGCCCCAGCGCGTCGCAGAGCAGCCAGTCCAGGCTGGCCGCGTACGCCGGCTCCACGAACGTCACCCCGGGCAGTTCCAGGCCCACCGACGCGGTGATCGTGGACTGGTGGGCACCGCCCTCGGGCGCGAGGGTGATGCCGGACGGGGTGCCGGCCACCACGAACCGGGACCCCGAGTAGGTGCCGTAGAGGAACGCGTCCAGGCCGCGCAGCACGAACGGGTCGTAGACGGTGCCCACCGGCAGCAGCGGCTGCCCGGACAGGTCCCAGGACAGGCCGAGCTGACCCAGCAGCAGGAACAGGTTCATCTCCGAGATGCCCAGCTCGATGTGCTGCCCGGCCGGGCTCTCCGTCCAGCGCAGCATCCGGTCCTCGGTCCAGGAACGCTGCTCGGTGGGGGCGAACACCCCGGTCTTGTTGATGAACCCGGCCAGGTTGGTGGAGGTGGCCACGTCCGGGGCGGTGGTCACCAGGTAGCGGCCCACCTCCCGGTGCCGCGCCAGGTCCACGAGCACCCGACCGAAGACCTCCTGGGTGGAGATCGGCTTGGTGGCGCGTACTCCCGTGCTCTCCGGGACGGTGACCCCCAGCGCGCGCTCGCGGGGCGCGCGGGACAGTGCCTCCCGGCGGGCGCCGGCCCGGATGCCGGCCGGTGACGCCGGGTCGAGACGGTCCCACTCGGTCTCGGCGGTCAACCCCTGCGCGGCCCGCAGCGTGGCGACCTGCTCCGAGCTGAGCAGCGCGGAATGGTTGCGCGGGTTGCCGGCGATGGGCAGACCCCAACCCTTCACTGTGTACGCGAAGACGACGCTGGGCCGGTCGGTGACCGCGTCGCACTGGGCGTACGCGTCGAGCATCGCGGACAGGTCGTGCCCGCCCAGGTCGGTGACGAGCGGGCTCAGTTCCTCGTCGCTGACGTGGGCGATCAGCTCGTCGATGCCGGCCGGCGCGCCGTCCAGGAACTGCTTGCGCAGCACCGGGCCGGTCAGCCCGAACAGCGACTGGTACTGCTCGTTGGGCATCGCGTCGATCCAGTCGCGCAGCGCCTCGCCACCCGGCCGGGCGTACGCCTCGGCGAGCCGCCGGCCGTACTTGACCTCCACCACGTGCCAGCCGGCCGCCTCGAACTGGCCGCGCCACTGGTTGATCCGGATGCCCGGCACCACCCGGTCCAGCGACTGCCTGTTGAAGTCGACGAGCCACATGACGTTGCCCAGCCCGGTGGTGGCCGGGTCGGCGACCGCCTCCCAGATGTTGCCCTCGTCCAGCTCGGCGTCGCCGATCAGCGCCACGAACCGGGAGTGGGGGCGGGCCCCGAAGTGCGCGTCGACGTACCGCCGGGTGGCGGCGGCGAAGAGCGGCGCCGCCGCGCCGAGCCCCACCGAGCCGGTGGAGAAGTCCACGGCGTCCGGGTCCTTGGTGCGCGACGGGTACGACTGGAGGCCGCCCCGGGCCCGCAGCCGGGGCAGGTACGAGCGGTCCAGGTTGCCGAGCAGGTACTGGATGGCGTGGAACACCGGGGACGCGTGCGGCTTCACGGCCACCCGGTCCTCGGCGTCCAGGTGCGCGAACCAGAGCGCTGTCATCGCGGTGACCAGGGAGGCGCTGGACGCCTGGTGGCCGCCGACCTTCACCCCGTCGCCGGTGGTGCGGTCGTGGTTGGCGGCGTCCACGATCCGGGTGGCGAGCCAGAGCACCCGCCGCTGGATCTCGTCGAGGACATCGAGGTCGTGCTGGTTCACTGTGGCTCCATCCAGGCGTCGCCGTTGACGCCCTCGTGCGGGGGTGCGGGGTGGCCGCGTGGTCGACAGGGGTGACGGAAGGCCGCCGCCGGTCACGGCGGCGGCCTGCTCCGGTCGGTCTCAGCCCTGGACGCCGAGGCGCTCCAGGATCAGCGTGCGGACGGCGGCGGCGTCGGCCTGGCCACGGGTGCTCTTCATGACCGCGCCGACAAGCGCACCGGCCGCCGCGACCTTGCCACTGCGGATCTTGTCGGCGATGCCGGGGTTCGCGGCGATCGCCTCGTCCACGGCGGCGGTGAGCGCGCCGGTGTCCGACACGACCTCCAGGCCCCGACTGGTCATGATCTCGGTGGGCGAGCCCTCACCGTCGACCACGCCCTCCAGCACCGTCCGGGCCATCTTGTCGTTGAGCTTGCCGGCGTCGACAAGCCCCTGCAGCTCGGCGACCTGGGCGGGGGTGGCACCGATGTCGGCCAGCTCCACGCCGTTCTCGTTGGCCCGGCGGGACAACTCACCCAGCCACCACTTGCGGGCCGCCGCCGGGGTGGTGCCGGCGGCCACGGTGGCCTCGATCAGCTCGACCGCGCCCGCGTTCAGCACCGACTGCATGTCCAGGTCCGACAGGCCCCACTGCTCCTGGAGCCGACGCCGGTGCACCCGGGGCAACTCCGGCAGCGCCGCCTTCAACTCGGCGACCCAGGCCGGGTCCGGGGCGATCGGCACCAGGTCCGGCTCCGGGAAGTACCGGTAGTCGGTGGCCGTCTCCTTCGAGCGGCCCGGGGTGGTGTCGCCGGTGTCCTCGTGGAAGTGCCGCGTCTCCTGGGTGATCCGGCCGCCCGCGTCGAGCACCGACGCCTGCCGCAGCATCTCCGAGCGGACCGCCCGCTCCACCGACCGCAGCGAGTTGACGTTCTTCGTCTCGGTACGGGTCCCCCACTCCTGACCCGGCAGGTTGAGCGAGGTGTTCACGTCGCAGCGCAGCGAACCCTCCTCCATCCGCACGTCCGAGACGCCGAGGGTGCGGATCACGTCGCGCAGCTCGGCGACGTACGCCTTGGCCACCTCGGGGGCGAGCGCCCCGGTGCCCGTGATCGGCTTGGTGACGATCTCGACAAGCGGGATGCCGGCCCGGTTGTAGTCGACAAGCGATTCGGTAGCGCCGTGGATGCGGCCGGTGGCCCCACCGACGTGCAGCGTCTTGCCGGTGTCCTCCTCCAGGTGCACCCGCTCGATCTCGATCCGCACCGTCTCGCCGCCGACCTCGACGTCCAGGTAGCCGTCGACGCAGATCGGCTCGTCGTACTGGCTGATCTGGAAGTTCTTCGGCATGTCCGGGTAGAAGTAGTTCTTCCGGGCGAACCGGCACCACTCGGCGATCGAGCAGTTCAGGGCCAGGCCGATCCGGATGATCGCCTCGATCGCCGCCTTGTTGGCCACCGGCAGCGACCCGGGCAGGCCCAGGCAGACCGGGCAGACCCGGGTGTTCGGCTCGCCACCGAAGTCGGTCGGGCAGCCGCACCACATCTTGGTGTTCGTGCCCAGCTCGACGTGGGTCTCCAGGCCGATCACCGGTTCGAAGCGCGCAACGACCTCGTCGTACGCGGGCAGTGTCGTGGTCATGAGACGCTCCAGGCGCGATCCGGACAGAACCTGTCCAGCCTAATGGGGTTGCCGGGGTGGGCGTCGCCCGGGTTTCCCGACCCACCGGCGATGCCCGTGACCGAGTGTGTCCGTACCAACACCGGGGTATCTGTCGACCATGACGAATACGGGGAATGATCGATCCGTCACCCAGGCCGGGTCGGGGCGTCGGTACAACAACAGACAGATCCTGCTTGTGCTATTGGCCGCATGGGCAGTGGGGGCCGTTGTCGCTCTGATCGGCTGGGCCGTCGCCGACGGTGAACGGCAGCCCGACGACCTCGGTCTACTTGTGGTCCTGCTCATCATCCCGGGCCTGATCGGGCTGGCCGTCGCCTGGGGGACGGGCAGATTGGTGGAGTGGCGTCAGCGCGACCGGGCGAAGTCGTGACACCGGCGCGCGTGGCGTCGCTGGCAGCGAGGTAGGGAGCGACAATGACCACCGAGGGCCGTGGCACCGCCGATGACCAGGTGACGCAGAGGCGGCACCGCCCCAGCACCTACGCCGTCGCCGCGATAGCCGTGGTCGGCACTGCCGCAATGGGCACCGCCGCGCTGACCGACGGCGACACCGGGCGGCCCGACCTCCTCGCGGCGTTCGGGCTGATGCTCATTCCGCCGCTGGTCGGCGCGGTCGTCGCCCTCGTCATCGGCCGCCGGCTGATCAGGCGGTTCCCCCCGACGGCCGGTGCCGACCCGACGACCAAGCGGCGGATCGCGCAGGTGTTACGCGACGGATCCACCGACGACCCTCGTCTGGACGCGCTGACTCGCGAGGAGGCTCGATCCCGCATCAGTCGACGCTGGCTGCTGTTGCTGTTCACGGCAGGCTTCCTCAGCCAACTGCCACCCCTGGTGAGTCCGGTCAACCCGTTCACCCGCGTGCTGGCCGTACCGCTGCTCCTGCTCTGGGGAGGTGCCGCCTGGTATCACTGGCGTGGCCTGCGGGAGGCCCGCCGCTACCTCGCCGGGCCGCCGAACCAGCCCTGATCCACACCCACCCCGCCCGGACGCGCGCGGGCCGGCCGCCGGCACGGGCGGGACGGCCCGGGGCCGGGCGTCACTCGGGTGTGGTGAAGCGCCGACGGTTGTAGGCCAGCACGAGCAGAATGCCGCCGATGGAGAACGCCACGACGCCCATCAGCAGCAGCACGAGGGGCGAGCCCGGTCCGGTGACCGGCAGCCACCCGCCACTCGCCATCGACTTCGACGGCGTGGGCACGGGCGTCGGCTGGGACGCCGCAGGGCTGCTCTCCGACGGTGTGGCGGCCGGATCGCTCACTGTCGGCGTGGCCGTCGGGCCGGTCGGGGTCGTCGTGGGGGTGCTGGGGGCCCGGGCGGCGACGATCAGCGACACCTCGCTCGTGGCGCTGGTGCTGCGCCCCTTCGCTCCGACGGTGAAGGTGAACGTGCCGACGCTGCCGGGGACGCCGCTGAGCAGGCCATCCTTGTCCAGGGTGAGGCCGCCCGGCAGCGCCCCGCCGGCCAGGGCGAACGCGATGTCCGAATCACCGTCGGCGGTGAACCGGAAGGAGTAGGGCCGGCCGACCGTGCCGGTCGGCGGATCGTCGGAGGTGAACGCGGCCGCGGCCGTGGCGACGACGATCGTGGCGTCCTGCTCGTCGAAGAGCTTGTTCTTGTCGGTCATCCGTAGCGTGAACGTGTACGTGCCCGGCGTGTTCGGCGCGCCACCGAGCGACGTCCCCACCACCAGCATCCCCGGCGGCAGACTGCCCGACACCACCGACAACGCGTACGGCCCGATGCCACCGGTCGCCTCGACGGTATGGATCGCATACGTCTGCCCGAGATACCTGGGCGACCGGGGCTTGCCCGAGGTGATGACGACCTTCTGGTGGCGTACCTCGATCGTCGCCTTCTGCTGGCCGAAGAGGCCGTTCTTGTCGGTCATCCGCAGCGTGAACGTGTACGTGCCCGGCGTGTTCGGCGCGCCACCGAGCGACGTCCCCACCACCAGCATCCCCGGCGGCAGACTGCCCGACACCACCGACAACGCGTACGGCCCGGTGCCACCGGTCGCCTCGACGGTATGGATCGCGTACGTCTGCCCGAGATACATGAGCGAGCGGGGCTTACCCGAGGTGATCGTTACGGTCTCGGCGGGGGCGGGGGCGGGGGCGGCGGCGGCTGGCGGCGCGGCGCCCAGCAGCATTGCGACAGCCATCGTCAGGGCCATGACCGGGCGAAGTGTCCCCATCGCACATCCAGGTCTTGATCGGGACCGCTCGCGACCGCCAGCGGACCAGGTCCAGTCGATCCAGCAGACTCGGAGCTTATTCGACCAGTGCAACTGGACACGGACAATCCACCGACCGCAGATCGTCGTGTTGTCGCCGCGACGACACGGCGCCCGGCGCGGTCGTGGTGACCGCGCCGGGCGCGTGACGACGTCCGGTACGGACGCGGGCGACCTGCCTCCGTACCAAGTGGGTTCAGAGCGTCGGTGGGGTGAACGTGCCGATCGCGGACTCCAACGCGGCGGCGACCCGGTACATCCGGTCGTCGGCCATCGTCGGGGCCATCACCTGCAGACCGACCGGCAGCCCTTCGGAGAGCCCGCAGGGCACCGAGATGCCCGGCCCGCCGTACAGGTTTGTCGGAATCGTGTACAGATCGGCCAGGTACATCTGGTACGGATCGGCGGTACGCGCGCCGATCGGGAACGCCACCGACGGCGTGGTCGGCGAGATCAACGCGTCGACCTGCTCGAACGCGGCGGTGAAGTCCCGCGTGATGAGCGTCCGGACCTTCTGCGCCTGCCCGTAGTACGCGTCGTAGTAACCAGACGACAACGCGTACGTGCCGATCATGATGCGGCGCTTGACCTCCGGGCCGAAGCCGGCCTCCCGGGTCAGCGACATGACCTCCTCAAGCGACCGGTTGCCGTCGTCGCCGACCCGCAGGCCGAACCGGACGCCGTCGAACCGGGCCAGGTTGGAGGAGCACTCACTCGGAGCGATCAGGTAGTACGCCGGCAGCGCGTACGCGAACGTCGGGCAGGAGATCTCCACGATCTCGGCGCCCATCTTGGTGAGCGCGTCCACCGACTCGCGGAACGCCGCCATCACGCCCGGCTCGGCGCCCTCGCCGACGAACTCGCTCACGATGCCGAGCCGCATGCCGGTCAGGTCGCCTGTCGCGCCGAGCTTCGCCGCCGCCACCACGTCCGGCACCGGCAGCGGGATCGAGGTGGAGTCCCGCGGGTCGTGCCCGCCGATCACCTGGTGCAGCAGGGCCGCGTCGAGCACGTTCCGGGCGCACGGGCCGGGGGTGTCCAGCGACGAGGAGAAGGCGACGAGCCCGTAGCGGGAGGTGCCGCCGTAGGTGGGCTTCGCACCCACCGTGCCGGTGACCGCGCCCGGCTGGCGGATCGAACCGCCGGTGTCCGAGCCGATCGCCAGCGGCGCCTCGTACGCGGCCAGCGCGGCAGCGCTGCCACCGCCCGAGCCGCCCGGGATCCGGCTCAGGTCCCACGGGTTGTGCGTCGGCCCGTACGCCGAGTACTCCGTGGAGGAGCCCATGGCGAACTCGTCCATGTTCGTCTTGCCGAGCATCACCGTGCCGGCGTCGCGCAGCCGCTGCACGATCGTCGCGTCGTACGGAGGACGCCAGCCCTCCAGGATCTTCGACCCCACGGTGGTCGGCACCCCGCGGGTGGCGAGCACGTCCTTCACCGCGACCGGCACACCCGCGAGCGGGCCCAGCACCTCGCCGGCGGCCCGGCGCTCGTCCACCGCGCGGGCGGCGGCGAGCGCGCCGTCGCTGTCCACGTGCAGGAAGGCGTGCACCCGGTCGTCGACAGCGGCGATCCGGTCCAGGTGCGCCTGGGTCACCTCGACGGCGGAGGCCTCGCCCCCGGCGACCAGGGACGCGATCTCCGTCGCGGTCATCTTGATCAAGTCGCTCATGCCGTCACTCCGCTTCGCTCCGCGACGCCATGAGGCAGCACAGCGCTGCACTGCTGATTCGCTCGCTCGCGCTCGCTCATGAGGCCACATCCTCGGTCAGGATCCGCGGCACGCGGAACCGCTGGTCCTCGGCGTCGGGCGCGCCCGACAGCGCCTCCTGCGGGGTCAGGCACGGCGTGACCACGTCCTCACGGAACACGTTCGTCAACGGCACCGAGTGCGAGGTCGGCGGAATGTCCGCGGCGGCGACCTCGCCGACCTGGGCGACCGCCTGGAGGATCACGTCGAGCTGACCGGCGAACGTGTCCAGCTCCTCCTCGGTGACGGCGAGCCGCGACAGGCGCGCCAGGTGCGCGACCTCCTCGCGGGAGATGGCGGCCATCCGTGCCCCCTTCTGATGTCCTGCTGGTCGGGCGGTGTGCCCGCCGCGCCACGACTGGAGCGTGACGCGCGGTGACCGGAGCGAGTCTATTGTTCCGCCTCGGTGCCGCGTCCCCGGACTCCCCCTCCGGCGGCCCTCGTGCCGGGTCAGCGGGTGGGGCGGCGTGCCACGTCCGACTGCGGGTGCCCGCCGGTGGGGCGCACCGGCCGGTACCGGGCCAGCCAGGTGACCAGCTCCGCGGCGGGCATCGGCCGGGCGTAGAACCAGCCCTGTGCCGCGTCACAACCAGCGGCGTGCAGCAGCCGCCAGGTCCGCTCGTCCTCGACGCCCTCGGCCACCACCCGCAACCCCAACGCGCCGGCCAACTCGATCATCGACCGGACGATCGCCGCGTCGTCGGCGTCGTCGGCCATGCCGAGTACGAACGACCGGTCCACCTTCACCTCGGACAGCGGCAACCGGCGGAGGTGTTGCAGCGACGAATAGCCGGTGCCGAAGTCGTCAAGCGCGATGCCCACCCCGATCCGGTGCAGCTGGGAGATGGTCGCCAGCACCCGGCGCGGGTCGGCCATCAACGCGCCTTCGGTGATCTCCACCTGTAGCCGCTCGGCCGGCACCCCGTAGCGGGCCAGCCGGTCGGCGATCTGGTCGGCGATCTCGCCGGTGTGCAGGTCACGCACGCTCACGTTCAGCGCCGCGCGTAGGCCGATGCCGGCCGCCGACCACTTGGCGAGCTGCTCCACCACGTCGTCGACCACCCGCCGGGTCAGCAGCCGCATCACGGCGCTCTGCTCGGCGACGCGGATGAGTTCCTCCGGGTCGACCATGCCCCGCCTCGGGTGTCGCCACCGCAGCAGGGCCTCGACACCTACCACCTCGCCGGTCGCGATGGCGATCTGCGGCTGGTAGTACATGGTGATTTCGCCGGCGTCGTCGGCCAGCCCACCGGTGGCGTGCACCCAGCCCGTCGGGTCGAACTGTCGTCCCGGTGTGTCCGGCCCGATGCCCCGGCGCGGTCCGAGGCCGCCGTTGCCCAGCGCGGCGACCGCGCTTGCGTTCGGGGACCGCCGGCCGTTGCCGAGTCCGGCACGGCGCTCCCGGGCCCGACCCGACCGGTTGCCGGTCACCGCGGCCCGGGTGTTGCGACCCCGGATCGGGTCGGCACCGGTGGCGATCTGGTTGATCAGCTCGTCGGCGTGCGGCGGCTCGGCGGCGTCGCGCCGTCGGCGTCCCCACCACCGGCCGCCGGACGCCGGTGCCGCCACGATCGCCGGTGCCAGGTCCGCGTGTGGCACGGTCTCGGCCGGCGCCCCGGTGGGCAGCGCCGCCCCGTCACCGCCGCGCACCTCGGCCGTCGCGTTACGGGGTACGTCGACCACCCGCTCCGTGCCGGCCACCTGACCCGGCCCACCGGCGTGGTCGTGCCGGTCGCCCCGTTCGGCCGACTCGACCTGGTCGGCCGGCTCGCGGTCGCGGTGACCGGCGGCGTCGAACGGTTCGTCGACCGGTGGGCCGGACTCCAGCACCCGGCGCAGGTCGGCGAGCAGACCGAGACGCTCGGCGGAGTTGTGGTCGGACTCGGGGGCGTAGACGGCCACCGTGTCGTTGCGGTGCTTGGCGTCGTACATCGCCACGTCGGCGTGGCGCATCAGGGTGGCGAAGTCCTCGCCATGTTCGGGGAAGAGGGCGATCCCGATCGACCCGCCCACGTCCAACGGAAGCCCGTCCAGCGGCACCGGCTCGGCCAGCGCCTGGACCACCTGGTCGGCCAACTCCCGCGCCTGACCGACGTCGGTCAGCCCGGTCATCACGATGGCGAACTCGTCGCCGCCGAGCCGGGCGATCATCTGCGGTCGGGGCCGCACGTCGGTGAGCCGCGCGCTCACCTCGACAAGCAGCCGGTCGCCCACGGCGTGCCCGAGGGCGTCGTTCACGTTCTTGAAGCGGTCCAGGTCGATCAACAGCAGTGCCAGCTGGCCGTCGGGTTCGCCGCGGGCCGTCCGCTCGGCATGCACGTGCACCTGCTCGGCCACCTCGGCCAACAGGGCCTTGCGGTTGGGGAGGCCGGTGAGCGGGTCGGCGGCGGCGAGGTGCTGCTGTTCGACGGTCAGCCGCGCCATCCGGTAGACGGCGAACAGCGGCACCAGCACCAGCGGGATCAGTGCCGCGCTGACCCGCGCCGCCGCGACCAGCACCGGCGCGAGGAGCAGCAGGGAGCCGGTGGAGAGCAACTCGAAGCCGAGCCCCTGCCGCAGGGTGGGCCACCACCGGTCACCGAAGCGCAGCCGCACCGCCCAGCTGACCAACCCGTAGTTGACGACGAACCAGGCGAGCGTCGCGCCGCCGACGGCAGCCACGTCGGGCCAGTGCAACCCCCCGCCGGGGAAGATGGTGCCGGGCCCGAGCAGGAGTACGCCGTAAGCGGCGGCGAGCGCACATGCGTACTGCCCGACGTTGAACGCCGTCCGCCACGCCGCGTGCCGCATCCGCCAACCCGAGACGACCACCCCCACCGCCTGCACCAGCACCGCCGGGCCGAGGCCCCAGCCGAGCAGGATCGCGAAGGTGAAGCAGGTGGAGGGGAACACCGCCGAGGTCTGCCGGCGCCCCGGCGGGACGAACGGGCGGGCGTCGCAGACCACGGCGAGCGCGGCCATCGTCCAGAACGCCACCGGCAGCCGGGACACCTGATCGGGAACCGTCGCGAGGGGAACGGCGGCGGTCACCGTGGCCACCACCAGGATGCCGACGACGAAGGTGGCGAACGGTGCCACCCGTCCCGGGGGCAGCGAGTTGCGTGGGTCGGCGACCTCCACCACACCTCCCGACCGACCGTCGACGTGCCGGTGCGCACGCCGTGACCCAATGAAACGCCCTCGGGCCCTGGTTTCCCGGTATGACAGTCACGAATCGGTCGTAGTCGTAATTAAGTTGGTATACGTGACCGGTGGTCGCGCGACGCGGACGCGCGATCAGCCGCCCGGTTGCGCGACCTCCCGTGCGGCGTCCGGGCCGGCGTCCAGCAGGAGCTGGAACCCGGCCTCGTCGAGCACCGGCACCTTGAGGCTGGCCGCCTTGTCGGCCTTGGACCCCGGGTTGTCCCCCACCACGACGAAGCTCGTCTTCTTGGAGACCGACCCGCTGACCTTGCCGCCCCGGCTCTGCACGGCCTCGGCTGCCTGGTCCCGGGAGAAACCGGCGAGCGTGCCGGTCACCACCACTGTCAAGCCCTCAAGCGGGCGCGGCCCCTCGTCGCCCGCCTCCTCCGCCATCCGTACGCCGGCCTCGGCCCACTTGCGGACGACCTCGCGATGCCAGTCCACCGTGAACCACTCCCGGAGGCTGGCCGCGATTGTCGGCCCGACGCCGTCGACCGAGGACAGCTCCTCCTCGGTGGCGGCGTCGATGGCGTCCATCGACCGGAAGTGCCGGGCGAGCGCCTGGGCCGCGGTCGGGCCGACGTGCCGGATGGAGAGCGCCACCAGCACCCGCCACAGCTCCCGTTCCCGGGCGACCGCCAGGTTGTCGAGCAACTTGCTGGCGTTGCTGCCCAGGCTGCCGTCCTTGTTGACGAAGAACGGGGACCGGGACAGCTGCTCGGCGTCGAGCTGGAACAGATCGCCCTCGTCCGCGATGACCTCCGCGTCCAGCAGCGCCGCCGCGCCCTTGTAGCCGAGCGCCTCGATGTCGAAGGCACCACGACCGGCGAGGTGGAACACCCGCTCGCGCAGCTGGGCCGGGCAGCTGCGGGTGTTGGGGCAACGGATGTCGATGTCGCCCTCCTTCGACGGCGCGAGCGGGGTGCCGCACGCCGGGCAGGTGGTCGGCATGACGAACGGCCGGGCGTCGGCGGGCCGCCTGTCGATCACCGGGCCGAGCACCTCGGGGATCACGTCGCCGGCCTTACGCAGCACCACCGTGTCGCCGATCAGCACGCCCTTGCGTTCGACCTCGCGGGCGTTGTGCAGGGTGGCGAGCGCGACTGTCGAGCCGGCCACCCGCACCGGCTCGAGCACGGCGAACGGGGTGACCCGCCCGGTGCGGCCCACGTTGACGTCGATGTCGAGCAGCGTGGTGGTGACCTCCTCCGGCGGGTACTTGAAGGCGATCGCCCACCTCGGCGCGCGGCTGGTGGAGCCGAGCCGGCCCTGGATGGACACCGGGTCGACCTTGACCACCACCCCGTCGATCTCGTGCTCGACGTCGTGCCGGTGCTCGGCGTAGTAGCCGATGTATTCGGCCACGCCGGCCAGGTCGGGCACGACCCGCCAACGGTCGCTTGTCGGCAACCCCCACGACTTGAGCGCCGCGTACGACTCGGACTGCGCGGTCGGCTGGAAGCCCTTGCGAGCGCCGATGCCGTGCACCACCAGGCGCAGCGGCCGGGAGGCGGTGACCCGTGGGTCCTTCTGGCGGAGGCTGCCCGCAGCGGCGTTACGGGGGTTGGCGAAGGGCGCCCGGCCCTGCTCGACCAGGCCGGCGTTGAGGTCGGCGAACGCGGCGACCGGGAAGTAGATCTCGCCCCGCACCTCCACCAGCTCGGGGATGTCCGGGAACTCGGCGGACGGGGTGAGCTGGCTGGGCACGTCCCGGATGCTGCGCACGTTGGCGGTGACGTCCTCGCCGGTGCGGCCGTCACCCCGGGTCGCCGCCCGGACCAGCCGGCCCTTCTCGTAGGTCAGGTTGATGGCCAGCCCGTCGACCTTCAGCTCGCACAGGTAGGGCACCGGGCCGCCCGCGTCCCGTTCGACCCGCTCGGCCCAGGCGGCCAACTCCTCGTCGGCGAAGGCGTTGTCGAGCGAGAGCATGCGTTCGGCGTGGGTGACCGGGGTGAAGTCGGTGGAGAAGGTGCCGCCGACGCGTTGGGTGGGCGAGTCGGGTGTCCGAAGCGCCGGGAACTCCGCCTCCAACGCCTCCAACTCGCGCAACTGCCTGTCGAAGTCGGCGTCGGGAATGGTCGGCGTGTCCAGCACGTAGTAGCGGTACTGATGCTCGGTCAACTCCTGGCTGAGCGTGGCATGCCGCTCCCGGGCCTGCGGCGTCGGCTCAGCCCCGGCCGCCGCCTCCTGGGCCGGGCTGACCTGCTGACCGATCTGCTCCTCGGACACACCGCCACCTTCGGACACGCCTGCGACCTCCCTGATCACGCTACTCCGGCACGGTATCGGGCCGGTGGGACAATCCGTCGTCCGGCCGTGCCGGAGGCGACGCCGCCCGCACCCCGTCCCGTGGTCGTTCGGGCTCCGTCCGCACGATGACCGACACCACAGCGGCGACCTGGATTCGGTCACGCTGCGGTGTCGTCGACGGGCGGGACGGGCTGCGACGTGCGAGGATCGCCGGACGGTGCGACCCCCGGGGTCGCCGAAAGGCGGAGGTACGGATGCCCGAGGCGCTGCTCTGGGCGGTGGCGATCCTGCTGGCGGTGACCGCCGGTTGGGCGTGGAACAGCTGGCGGCACCGGGTGGCCAACCGGCGTCCGGGCACCCGGCCGGATCGGGGCACCCGGCCTGACCGCCGTTCCACGGCGCCGAGGCCACGCGGCACCGACCGACCGGCCACCAAGCCCCGCTCCCGCGGCACCGACCGTGCGACCGGCGCTCCGGCACCGGGAGAGATCTGGTGGGCCGACGTGCCGTACGCCGACGGCAGCGGATCGAAGGTCCGTCCCTGCCTGGTGCTGCGCGTCGACTCCCGGGGCGCCGACGTCCTGAAGATCACCAGCCAGGACAAGAGCGACCGGGACGACCACGTACGGATCCCCACCCGGGACTGGGACCCCGACGCGGAGCACGACAGCTACCTCAGCCTGGCCGAGCCGATCCGCATCGACTCGGCCGCCTTCGCCGACCACGCGGGTCGCTGCGACGCCGACCTGTGGCGCACGGTACGCAGCCTGCGCCACCTACCCACCGCCTGACCACCCGCCGCCCGGTCGTCCGGTCGCCCCGCCAGCCGCCGGCCGCCGGCCGCCGCCGAAGGTGTGTCCCCGCGCCGTGATCCACTCGGCTTCCTGAAAGGCGCGGCATCAACGGCCCCACGACACCCCGGCTTCCAGGAATCCGACTCGATCAAGCCGGCCGGCCCGGCGTACCCAGCGCCGATCAAGCCGACCGGCCCGGCGCACCCAGCGCCACGGCGGGTCAGTCCCAGCTGGCGCCGAGGGTGGCGAGCTGGTCGGCGTACTCGATGCGGTCGGCCCATTCGGTCGGCCAGGCCACCATCCCGACCGCCGCGCCCACGAACGCGCCAGCCAGGGCGGCGATCGAGTCGGAGTCGCCGGCGGTGGTGGCGCCCCGGGCCAGCGCGGCCACCGGATCGTCGGCGTGCCGTACGGCGCAGAGCAGCGCGGTGGCCAGGGCCTCCTCCGCCACCCAACCCTCGCCGGTGGCCCGGCACGGGTCGCCGCCGTCGTCCGGCTGCCCCAGCGCGTTCGTCAGTCGGCCGAGCGCCGCCAGGCACTCGTCCCAACCTCGGGCGATGAACTCCTCAGGTGTGCCGACCCCCGGGCGCTGCCAGAGATCACCCAACCACTGCTCCCGGTAGACCTGGCGCTGAGACCGCGCCCGCTCGATGAGCACGGCGGGGAGTTCGGCGAGCGTGGCGCCCGCCCGCAGCGCGTGGACGGCGTAAGCGGTGAGTTCGCTGGCGGCCAGCCCGGTCGGGTGCCCGTGGGTCAACCCGGCCTGCAACTGGGCCAACCCGGCAAGCGTGTCCAGGTCGACGTCGAGCAGGCCGACCGGAGTAACCCGCATGTTGGCCCCGCACCCCTTCGAGCCGGCCACCGTCGCCTCCTGCCACCGCAGGCCCCGGCCCAACTCCGCGCAGGCGCGCAGACACGTCATCCCCGGCGCACGGTTGTTGTCCGGGCTGACCGCCCAGGCCAGGAAACGCCTGCGCACCAGCGGCTCCACCACCTCCGGAGTGAGCGCGGACGCCTCGTGCAGCGCCCAGGCCACCGCCAACGCCATCTGCGTGTCGTCGGTCACCAACGCCGGCTCCCCGGACAGCTCACGGGGGCCGGCCGGGCCGTACCGGCGCTCGATCTCGGCGACGGTGAGGAACTCGGTCGGCCTGCCCAGCGCGTCGCCGTAGGCAAGACCGAAGAGCGACCCGGAGGCGCGCAGCGCGGAGGTGGAGATCACGGCGGCCATGATGCCCGGCCGCCGTGACCCGCGCCAGCTCAGTCCCAGCAGAGGCAGAACGGGTGGCCGGCCGGATCCGCGTAGACCCGGAAACCCTCGCCCTCGCCCGGCAGTCGCCGGGCACCGAGCGCCAGCGCCGCCTGCTCCGCGCTCTCGATGTCGTCCACCGTCACATCCAGGTGGAACTGCTGCGGGCGCTCCGGATCCGGCCACGCCGGTGGCCGCAGGTTGGGCGCCTGCTGGAAGGCCAGACGCGGCTGGTGACCGGGCGGACCGCCCAGCACCACCCAGTCGTCCTCCGTCTCACCCTCGGCGAGAGGCACGCCGAGCAGCTCGGCGTAGAACTCCGCGAGCGCGCGCGGATCCGGGCAGTCGATCACCACTGAACGCAGCTGTCCAATCATGACAGTCATCCTGCCACCGGGTACGACAGGAAACCTCACACCTCAGCGAGTCGCCGACCGGCGTCCCGGCACGCGGCGAGCACCGCCCGCGCGTACTCCGGGGTGGCACCGGCGAGACCGCAGGCCGGCGTGATCACCACCTGCTCGGCGAGCTGCCGACGGGGGAAGCCGAGGCGGTCCCAGACCTGGCGTACCCGGTCGGCGATCTGCGCGGAGGTCGGCCCGCCGCCGGCCGCCGGTGGTCGGGTCGGCGCGGCCCCGGCCAGCAGTCCGAGGCCGGCGTCGAGCGCTTCGCCGAGCGGGTCCAGCTTGGTGACCAGGTCCAGGTCGAGGGCGACCGCGACGGCGCCGGCGGAGCGGATCAGCTCCAGCGGCACGTCCGGGGCGCAGCAGTGCACAAGCGTCGGTACGCCTACCGCGTCGACGACGGTGCGCAGCAGTGCGGCGGCGTCCACCGCGTCGACCGCCCGGTACGCGCCCAGCCCGCTCTCGGTCGGCACCCGCCCGGCCAGCACCGTCGGCAGCGACGGCTCGTCCAGTTGGAGCAGCACCGACGCCCGGGGCAGCCGCCGGGTGACCGCCGCGAGGTGCGCGCGCAGCCCTTCGGCGAGGGAGCCGGTCAGGTCGCGGACCGCGCCGGGGTCGCGCAGCAGGCGACCACCGATCGGCAACTCCACGGAGGCGGCCAGGGTCAGTGGACCGGCGGCCTGCACCTTGATCGGCCCGGCGTACTCCTCGGCCTGCTCGGCGAGCTGGTCCAGGTCGCGTTCCATCAGGTCAGCGGCCCGGCGCAGGTCGCGGCCCGGGCGCGGGGCGACCCGCCACCGGCCGGCGTAGACCTCGACGGGCAGGTCGACGAGCAACCCGGCGGACCTGCCGATCAGGTCGGCACCGGGACCCCGGGCGGGCAGTTCGGCAAGGTGGGGCAGGTCGGGAAGCTCACCGAGGATCACCCGCTGGGCCTCGCCGATGTCGGTGCCGGGCAGCGAACCGATTCCGGTTGCCGCTCCGGCCGGCCAGGGCCACGCCTGATCTGTCACGGCCGAAGGCTATCCCGCGGACACCTGGGCCGTGCGGTCAGCCGGTGATGGTGGCGGAGCCGAGCACCACGTCACCGGCCGGGTCCGCCCGGTAGGCGACCACGGCCTGGCCGGCGGCGACGCCGCGTACCGGCCGGCGCAGCTCGGCGTGCAGCAGGTCGCCGTCGAGGGCGACGGTCGCCGGCACCACGTCGCCGTGCGCCCGCAGCTGCACCTCGCACTCCACCGGCGTGTCCGGACGCGCGCCGCCGGTCCAGACCGTTCGGACGGCCCGGACCTCGGACACCTCGAGCGCCTCGGCGGGGCCGACGGTCACCGTGTTGGTCTTCGGCGTGATGGAGAGCACGTAACGCGGTCGACCGTCCGGGGCCGGCCGGTCCAGGTGCAGCCCGCGCCGCTGCCCCACCGTGTACGCGTACGCGCCGCTGTGACTGCCGACCACCGCGCCGGTGCTGGCGTCCACCACGTCGCCGGGCGCCTCGCCGAGCCGGCCGGCCAGGAAGCCGCGGGTGTCGCCGTCGGCGATGAAGCAGATGTCGTGCGAGTCCGGCTTGTCGGCCACCGCCAGGCCACGCTCGGCGGCCTCCGCGCGCACCTGCGCCTTCGTCGAGTCGCCCAGCGGGAAGATCGACCGGTCCAGCTGCTCGCGGGTGAGCACGGCCAGCACGTACGACTGGTCCTTGGCGAGGTCGACACTGCGCCGCAGCAGCCCGTCCGGGCCGAGCCGGGCGTGGTGCCCGGTGACCACCGCGTCGAAGCCCAGGGCCACCGCGCGGTCCAGCACGGCCGCGAACTTGATCTTCTCATTGCAGCGCAGGCAGGGGTTCGGCGTGCGGCCGGCGGCGTACTCGGCGACGAAGTCGTCCACCACGTCCTCGTGGAAACGGTCGGCCATGTCCCACACGTAGAACGGGATGCCGATCACGTCGGCGGCCCGTCGTGCGTCCCGGGAGTCTTCGAGCGTGCAGCAGCCGCGCGCACCGGTCCGATAGGTCTGTGGATTGCGGGCCAGCGCCAGGTGTACGCCCGTCACGTCGTGCCCGGCCGCCACGGCCCGCGCCGCCGCCACTGCCGAGTCAACCCCGCCCGACATCGCCGCCAGAACCCTCACCGACCCACTCCCCTTCCCCCGACCCACCCGTTCCACCACCACAACCCTATCCACCAGCCCGAAATCCCCGCCCCCCACGCCACGCCCGCCCCAACCCCGCCGATCATGGAGTTGTGGTGCCCGAAGGCGACAAAGAAGCACCTTTTGTGCCCACCACCACTCCATGATCGACCCGACGAGGGAGTGGTGGTTAGGGGCGGGGGGTGCGGAGGGCGGCGGCTCGGCGGGCTCGGTCCACCGCCGCGGGCAGGGCCGCGATGAGGGCGTCGACGTCGGCCTGGGTGCTCGTGTGGCCGAGGGAGAAGCGCAGCGAGGAACGGGCGCGGTCATCGTCGGCGCCCATCGCCAGCAGCACGTGGGAGGGCTGGGCCACCCCCGCGGAGCAGGCCGACCCCGTCGAGCAGGCGATACCCTGCGCGTCGAGCAACAACAGCAGGGCGTCGCCCTCGCAACCCGGAAAGGAGAAGTGCGCGTTGCCGGGCAGTCGGTCGATCGGGTCACCGTTGTAGATCACCTCGGGCACCGCCCGACGCACCCGCTCGATCAGGTCGTCGCGGAGTGCGGCCACCCGGGCCGCGTACTCCTGCTGGCCCTTCACCGCCGTCTCGACGGCGACCGCGAAGGCCACGATGCCGGCCGTGTCCAGGGTGCCGGACCGGATGTCACGTTCCTGGCCACCGCCGTGCAGCAGTGGGGTGGCCGCCACGTCCCGGGCGAGCAGCAACGCGCCCACCCCGGTCGGGCCGCCCAACTTGTGCCCGGTCACTGTCAGTGCGGCGACGCCGCTGGCGCCGAAGTCCACAGGCACCTGGCCGACCGCCTGGATGGCGTCGGTGTGGAACGGCACACCGTGCTCGGTCGCGACGGCGGCCAGCTCGGCGACCGGCTGGACGGTGCCCACCTCGTTGTTGGCCCACATCGCGGTGACCACTGCCACCTGGTCGGGGTGCGCGGCCAACTCGGCGCGCAGGTCTCCCGGGTCGAGCCGACCGGCGGCGTCCACCGGCAGCCAACCGACCTCGGCCCCCTCGTGCTCGACGAGCCAGTCGACCGCGTCGAGCACCGCGTGGTGCTCGACGGCGCTGGACACCACCCGACGGCGGCCCGGGGTGGCTCCCCGGCGGGCCCAGAAGACGCCCTTGACCGCGAGGTTGTCGCTCTCCGTGCCACCGCCCGTGAAGATCACCTCGGACGGTCGGGCGCCCAGCACCGCGGCCACCCGCTCGCGGGACTCTTCCACCCGGCGGCGGGCACGACGACCCGCCGCGTGCAGGGAGGACGCGTTGCCGACCTCGCGGGTGGTAGCGACGTACGCCTCCAGTGCCTCATCGAGCATCGGAGTCGTCGCCGCGTGATCCAGGTATGCCATCACCGTTCAGCCTACGGCCGACCTGGTGACACCCCGATGCCGGAGGGGACCCGCGCGACGGCCGGGGCGGGATTCCCCACCCCGGCCGTGGCGGCGCGGTCGGTCAGGCGGGCACCGCGGTGACGACGATGTTGTCGCGGTACTTGCGGGCCTTGGCGTCGAACGGCCCGCCGCAGGTGATCAGCGTCAGCCGCGGTTTGCCGTCCCGGGCGAAGTACCGGTCCAACGGGATCTTGGTCTTGGCGTACTCCTCCCGGGCGACGACCCGGTACTGCCGTTCCCTGCCGTCGCTGCCGGTCGCGGTCAGGGTGTCGCCCTGGTCCAGTTCCCGCAGTCGGAAGAACGCGCCCTTGCCCTGCGTGGCGCTGTCCACGTGACCGGCGACGACCACCGAGCCGGCGTCGGTCTCCAGGCCGGGCCCGTAGCGGTACCAGCCGATCTGGTCGACGCTCGGCGGCACCTCGAACTCGTTCGTCCGCTTGTTGATGCCTACCGCGTTGACGGTGGCGGTGACGTCGATCCCCGGGATCACCAGCCGGACCGGCGGGACGATGTCCGCGCTGGCCGGCAGGTCGCCGGTGGTCACCGGAACTGTCGCGTCACCGCCGGCCGGTGGGGTCGCGGGCGTGGCAGCCAGGGTGCTCGCCTCCTCCGCGCCAACGTCCTCGGCCGGCTGGGAGCCGCAGGCCACCAACGTGGCGACGGTGAGCGCGGCAACGCCGGCGGCCAGGGCCGCCAGCGCGCCGCGGTTGCGCACCGTCACTTGCGACCGGTCCGCGCGGTCGCCATCCGCACCCCACCGGCGAGCAGCAGGAGTACGCCGGCACCGGTGAGCGCGTACCACCAGGTGTCCACGCCCGTGCCGGCCTGACCGCCGTCACCGCTCGGCACGCCGCCGGGGGCGGAGTGCAGGCCGGTGATGGTCTGGGCCACCACATCGAGGTTCTTGCCCTCGGCCGAGCCGATCGCGTAGACGATCGTCGCGGTGCCCTCCTTGAGGTTGAGGTCCGCCGGGCCGATGGCCACGGTGTCGGTGCCGGCCAGCACCACGTCCGCCTTCACGCTGCCCGCGTCGACGTCACCCTTGGCCTCGTTCGGGTTGGTGAGGCCCTTGAAGACCGGGGTGCCGCCGGCGCGCACGTCCACCTCGGGGGCGGCGGCGGTGTGCCGGACGATCAGCCGGGCCTTGCCGGCGTCGACCTTCGACACGTCGTTCACGAACGGGGTGATCTTCGGCTGGCCGGCGGCGTCGAGGTGGGCCGCGATGCTGATGTTGGCCCCACCCGGCACCGCCGCGTTGTCGGCCTTGAGGATCGCGCTGCCGATCGGCTCGCCCGGCTTGGTGAGCGCGATGTCGTAGTCGCCCTCCTCCAGGTTCAGCGGGCCGGCCACGTCACCGGGCTTGAAGTTCTCGAGCGTCTTCTTGCCGTTGACGTAGACGTCGACAGGGGTGTCCGGAATGCCGTGCACGACGGAGACCTTCGACGTGGCGGCGTACGCGGGGGTTGCCGTCAACGCGCCGACACCCGTGAAGGCCAGCGCGGCGACGGCGCCGCCGGCGGCGACCCGACGAAAGTACGAGAGCTGCATGTCTGCCTCCTGGTGATTACTGCTGATTCGTCACACCTGGCTTGCAGAACGGGTTACGCCGGCCGCGGGACGGACGGATGCGCTCTGGACGCAGTTTCTTTTTTCGGCCCGGACCGCATCCAGATCGGGGTCCCGAGACGAAGAGCAGGTGAGATGACATCGACCGGGAGACTGGGGCGGAGGCTGTGGCAGCTACAGTCGGGTATGCCCCATCGAAGGCGAGCCGCCCGATGACGGCGCCACCCCAGAATCCAGACCCCCCGGTGGACGACATCGCCCTCCGGTTCCGCGCTGGCGACGAGGTGGCGCTGCGCGAGGCGTACGACCGCTACGGCCGTGCCGTGCTCCACCTGGCCACCTCCATGCTGGCCAACCGCGCCGACGCCGAGGACGTGACCCAGGCGACATTCGTCGCCGCCTGGCTGGGGAGGGACACTTTCGACCCCACCAAGGGATCGCTGATCGGCTGGCTGCTCGGCATCGGCCGGCGCAAGGTGATCGACCGGATGCGCGCCTCGGCCCGCGAGACCCGGGTCGTGGACACGGTCCGGCAGTTGCCCGAGCCGGCGCAGACCGGCCCCGGACCGGATCAGGTGGTGGACCGCCTGGTGATCGCCGACGAGCTGGCCCGCCTCCCCGACGACCAGCGGCGCATGCTGGAGTTGGCCTTCTACGACGATCTGACACACCAGCAGATATCGGCGATGACAGGGGTGCCGCTGGGCACCGTGAAGAGCCACATCCGGCGCGGCATGGCGAGCTTGAAACGCAGATGGGAGGTGGACGGTGCAGCACCTGGACCACGAGCGGCTGGTCTTTCTGGCGCTCGGTGAGAGCGAGGCGGACAACGGGGAGAGCACCCACCTCGGGACCTGCGCGGAATGCCGGGCGGAGCTGGCGACCCTGCAACGGGTGGCGGGGCTCGGCGCCGAGACGCAGGGCCTGACCGATCTGCCCGCCCCACCGGAGCACATCTGGCACGGCATCGTCGCCGAGGTCAGAGCGGCCGAGGCCGTCACCGAGGTCAGAGCGGCCGAGGCCCAGCCGTCACGGGTCGAGACCCGTCGGCAGCAGGTCCCCGGTCAAGCCGTCGGCACGGTGGCCGAGCAGACCGACGACGACACATCGTCGGGGCCGACCACCGGCACGACGGAGGCGACGGTCACCCGGCTGGATCCGACCCGCCGGTCCCACCGGTCCCGCCGGGGCTCCGGCTGGTCGCGCTGGGCGGCCACCGCGGTGACCGCGGCAGCCGCCGCGGCGGTCGGTGTGGTGGGCACTGTCTCCGTGCTGCGCCCGGACGACCCGGCGCCCGCCCCGACGCAGGCGGTGGTGGCGAGCGCGCCGCTGGCGGCGTACGGGTCGACGCCCCCGACGGCCAAGGGCGACGCCCGGGTGCTGCGCGACGGCCAACTACATCTGCATGTGGCGAATCTCCCGCGCGTCCCGGGGTACTACGAGGTCTGGCTCATCAATCCGACGACGATGGCGATGTTCTCGGTGGGCACCCTGGGAGGTGGTTCGGACGCGCTGCTGCCGCTGCCCCCGAATGTCGACCTGACCAGCTATTCGGTGGTCGACGTCTCCGCCGAGCAGTACGACAACAACACCCGCCACTCCGGCGACAGCCTGTTGAGGGGCACCCTGACGGGCTGATCGGCGGGCCGGTTCAGCTCCCCGGCCCGCCGATCAGCTCCCATCGGAAAAGCGGTGGCCGCCCCCTGGAGGGGGCGGCCACCGTCTCGTTGACGGGTTACTTGCGCTTGCGGATCTCCTCGGCGGCCTGCGGGACGATCTTGAACAGGTCGCCCACCACGCCGAAGTCGGCAAGCTCGAAGATCGGCGCCTCGCCGTCCTTGTTGACCGCGACGATGGTCTTCGAGGTCTGCATGCCGGCCCGGTGCTGGATGGCACCGGAGATGCCGAGCGCCACGTAGAGCTGCGGGGACACCGTCTTACCGGTCTGGCCCACCTGGAACTGGTGGGGGTAGAAGCCGGAGTCGACAGCCGCACGGGACGCGCCGACCGCGCCGCCGAGCAGGTCGGCAAGCTCCTCGACCAGCTTGAAGTTGTCGGCGTTACCGACACCACGACCACCGGAGACGACCACGCCGGCCTCGGTCAGCTCGGGGCGCGAGCCCTTCTGCTCGGCGACCCGCTCGACGACCTTCGCCAGCTTGTCCGCCTCACCCACCGACACGGTGAGCTGCTCGACCGTCGGGGTGGCCGCCGCCGGGGCGGGGGTGACCGAGTTGGGTCGGACGGTGACCAGCGGCAGGCCCTTGGTGACCTTGGACTTGACGATCGTGGAGCCGGCGAAGGCGACCTGGGTCGCGGTGCCGTCGGCGTCGAGGCCGACCACGTCGGTCAGGATGCCGTTGTCGAGCTTGACGGCGAGCCGGGCGGCGATCTCCTTGCCCTCCTGGGCCGACGCCAGCAGCACGGCGGCCGGCTGCACCCGCCGGACCAGCTCGGCCAGCACTGTGGCCTTGGGGGCCACCAGGTAGCCGTCGATCTCGTCACCCTCGGCGGCGTAGATCTTCTCCGCGCCGTACTCGCCCAGCTTGCCGCTCAGCGCCTCGGCGGCACCGGCGCCGCCGAGCACCACAGCGCTCGGGGTGCCCAGCTCACGGGCGAGGGTGAGCATTTCCAGGGTGACCTTCTTGACGCCGAATTCCTTTGTGGCTTCGACGACGACGAGAACCTCAGACATGTCAGAACCCGCCTCTCACACGAACTTCTCGGTGGCGAGGAACTCGACAAGCTTGACGCCGCCCTCGCCCTCATCAGTGATCTTGGCGCCGCCGGAGCGCGGGGGGCGCTTGGTGTGCTCGACGACGGCGCTTGTCGCGCCGTCGAAGCCCACCTCGGTGGGCGCGACGCCCAGGTCGGCCAGGGAGAACGTCTGCACCGGCTTCTTCTTGGCGGCCATGATGCCCTTGAAGGAGGGGTAGCGCGGCTCGTTGATGGTGTCCCAGACGGAGACCACGGCCGGGGTGGCGGCGGTGACCACCTCGTAGCCCTCCTCGGTCTGCCGCTCGACGGTGAGCGTGCTGCCGTCGACGGTGAGCTTGCGGGCACCGGTGAGCGCAGCGACGCCCAGCCGCTCGGCGATCATGTGCGGCATGACCTGGACCCGACCGTCGGTGGACTCCGCACCGCAGATGACCAGGTCGGCATTGAGCTGACCGAGCGCGGCGGCGAGCACCTTCGAGGTGGCGACGGCACACGAGCCGTGCAGGGCGTCGTCCAGCACGTGCACGGCCTTGTCCGGGCCCATGGAGAGCGCCTTGCGGATCGACTCGGTCGCCCGGTCTGGACCCATGGTCAGGATGGTGACCTCGCCGCCGTGCGCCTCCTTGATCTTCAGCGCCTCCTCGATGGCGTACTCGTCCATCTCGTTGATCACGTTGTTCGCCGAACCGCGGTCGACGGTGTTGTCGTCATTGCGCAGGTTGCGGTCCGCGCCCGAATCAGGCACCTGCTTGACGAGTACGACGATATTCATCGCGCTTCGACGACCCTCCTGTGTGGTGATGCGATTCGCTCGCCCGGTCTGGGGCGCAGCGTCGCGCGTCGGTCGACGCCAGGTCAACCGCGGGCTGTTGTGCAGTTGCCCACGACGCAATGTTACCTGCCGGTAGGTTGCGCTCCCCGAGGCACTCAGAGTGACACAGCTCACCGACGAGCAGCCGGTCAGGCCGGGTCGGCCAACGCCCCCCGGATCTGGTCGATGGCCGCCGCCTCGGCCGGCGCCACCCCGGCGTGCGCCCGGGCCACCCGGTCCGCCGCGCCCAACACCACCGAGCGGTACGCCGCCACGTCCTGCGGCGACTTGTCCCGCAGGATCCGCACCGCCAGCCGCAACGCCGGCAGCACCACCGACTCGATCTCCAACTGCGAGTCACGGGGAAGGCTCGGCAGCGGACCGGTGGTGAGAGCCTCCTTCACCGTTCCGCTGGCGTCGGCGAGCGCGCTGGACGCGGCGACGCTCTCCCGGATCACCCCCAGCACCCCCGGGTCGGCGTTGGAAACCAGGAAGACGGCACCGAAGGCACCGGTCTTGAGCGTCAACCGCTCCTCGTCCGTCAACCGCTGCACCATGATCACGGAGTGTAGACGTACGGGGTGGTGGTGGTGACCGCGACGAGGCCGAGCCGCTGGAGGATCGGCCGGCTGTCCTCGGAACAGTCGACCTGCATGAGCGTCCGACCGCGCTGCTCGGCCAGCCGCGCCCGGTAGTTGACAAGCGCCCGGTAGATGCCCTTGCGCCGCCACTGCGGCAGGGTCGAGCCGCCCCACAGGGTGGCGAAGCCGGTGTTCGCCGGGAAGCGCACCCAGCCGGCGCTCACCACCGCGTCGTCCGCCTCGGCCACCACCACGGTGATCGAGTTCGGGTCGGCGTCGATCTCCTTGGCCAGCCCCCACACGAGGTGCGAGCGGTCCTCCTGCCAGACCTCCTCTTCCATCGCGGCGATCCGCTCCAGGTCCTCCCGGGCGGTCACCTCACGCAGGCGTACCCCCTCGGGGACGACGGGCAGCGCGGCGGCCAGCGGGGCGACCGGCCCGACCACGACTGTCTCCCGGTCCTCCGGCACGAAGCCGGCGGCGCGCAGCCGGTCCGCCAGGTCGGCCGGTTCGTCGTGCCCGTTGAGCTTCCACTCGACCGACTGGCCGCGCTCGCGGAACAGCGCCACCTGCCGGGCGATCAACTCGTCGAGCGCGTCCCCGGTCAAGCCGCCCAGGTCGCGGTAGGTGAGGAAACCCCCGGCGTCGAGCCCGGTGATCCGGACCAGCGGCCCATCCCGCTCCACGGTCACCCCGGCCGGAACCGGGTCGGGGATCTCCGGGCGGAGTTGGTTGTCGTAGGCGGCACGCAGGGTCATGGCGTCGAGATCAGTCACCGAGTCAGGCTAAGCGGCACGGGAAGCGGATATTCTCCCAGCGTGTGGGCGGCGATCAGGCGATGGTTCGACCCGGCGGAGCTGCGTTCGGTAGGTGAACCGCCGGACTACCGGTTCTCGCTTGCCAACGAACGCACCTTCCTCGCCTGGCTGCGCACCGGCTTGGCACTCGTCGGCGGCGGGTTGGCCGCCGCGCAGTTCCTGCCGCCGCTGCCGATGAGCCACCTGCGGGAGGTGATCGCGGTGGCGCTGCTGCTGCTCGGCGGAGCGGTCGCGGTCCGCGCCGTGGACCACTGGGCGCGGACGGAGCGGGCCATCCGGCTCGGTCAGGAGCTGCCCGCGTCCCGGTTTCCCGCCATCCTGGCCCTGGCCGTGGGTGCCGGCGCGGTGCTACTGGTGATCGCCGTCCTGGCCCGGGCGATCGGTGGGCGATGAACACCGGGCGCGACGCCGGGCTGCAACCGGAGCGCACCCGGCTGGCCTGGCGACGCACACTGCTCACGGTGACGGTGGTGACAGCGCTCGCCGTCCGGTTGGCGGCGGAGGGCGGCCCGTTCGGGGCGCTGCTCGCCGGGGTCACCGTGCTGGTCTGGGGCACCCTGTTGGTGCTCTGCTGGCCGCGCGGCACCGGCACCGGGCCTGCTCGCACCGGCGGTCGGACCCTGCCGCTGGTCGCGGTGGGCACCGTAGGGCTCGCGCTACTGGGGGTGCTGCTGGTGCTTCGCGGACTGTGGTGACGCGACTCGGTGCGTCATCATGGGTGCATGGCCCGGCTTGGCGTACTCCTCTTCCTGGTGCAGATCGTTCTCGCCGTCTGCGCGCTTATCAGTTGTCTCTCCGCCGAGGAGGGCCAGATCCGTGCCCTTCCCCGGATCGCCTGGGTGCTGATCATCCTGTTCTTCCCGCTGGTCGGCTCGATCGCCTGGTTCGTCGCCGGCCGGGAGCCCACCCCAGGTGCCCGGCCGAGCTGGCCCGGCAGCGCCGGGCTGCCCGAGCGGCAACGCCCCCGGCCGGTCGCGCCGGACGACGACCCGGAGTTCCTGCGCTCCGTGCAGGACCGCGCCAAGCAGGACGACCAGGAGCTCTTCCGCCGCTGGGAGGAGGACCTGCGCCGGCGCGAGGACGACCTGCGCCGGCACGACGGTGAGCCACCCCGCGAGGGTGACCGGCCGGAGGTGTGAGCGCGCCGCCGTCGCCCCCTGCGGAGCGACGACGGCGACGGGTGCGCGTCAGGCCAGGTTCGACGAGCGGGGGTACGCGTCGGTCGGGTCGGTGAGCACGTTCACCAGGTACGGCACTCCGGCGTCGAATGCCCGCTGCAGGGCCGGGCCCAGGTCGGCCGCCTTGGCGACCGTCTCCCCCGCACCGCCGAGCGCGCTGACCACCGTGTCGTAGCGCAGTTCCGGCTGGAGGTCGGCGGCCACGTCGTAGCCGTACATGGCCTTCATCGGGTGCTTCTCCAGCCCCCAGATGCCGTTGTTGCCGACCACGATCACCACCGGCAACTTCTGCCGGACCAGCGACTCGACGTCCATCAGCGAGAACCCGGCGGCGCCGTCGCCCATCAGCACACAGATCTGCCGGTCCGGGTGGCTGACCCGGGCGCCCATCGCGTAGCCCATGCCGGTGCCGAGGCAGCCGTACGGGCCCGGGTCCAGCCAGGTGCCGGGCTGGGACGGCTCCAGGTAGCGCCCGGCGTACGACACGAAGTCGCCACCGTCGCCGATGGTGATCGCGTCCGGGGCCAGCACCCGACGCAGCTCGCCGTAGATCCGGGCGGGGCGGATCGGGTCGGTCTCGGCGGCCATCTCGGCGGCGTCGCGGGCCTTCGCCGCGTCCTCGGCCAGGCGCAGGTCGGCGATCCAGTCGGTGTGGTCGGCCCGGTCACCTGAGTGATCGGCGAGCGCCGAGAGGATCAGGCGCAGGTCGCCGGCGGGGGCCACGGCGGGCTGCACGTGCGTCGCCCGCTGGCTTGGCGCGTCGACGATGTGCACCACCTTCGCGTCGCCGAAGTCACCGAAGCTGAGCCGGAAGTCAAGCGGGGTGCCCACCACCACCACCACGTCGGCGCCTCCGAGCGCGGCCCGGCGGGCCTTGGCGAACGCGAGCGGGTGCGTCGGCGGGAGTGCGCCGCGACCCATGCCGTTTGTGAAGACCGGCACCTGCAACGCCTCGGCCGCCTCGCGCAGTGCGGCGACCGCGTCGCCCGCGTACACGTCGGAGCCGGCGATGATGACCGGTCGCTGCGCCGCGGCGATGAGGAGCGCGGCGCGGCCGATCTCCTCCGGGTCCGGCGCTACCGGGTCGACGCCCGAGACGGCGGGCAGGTCGACCTCGGCGACCGAGAAGACCGTCTCCAGCGGGAAGTCGAGGAAGGCCGGACCGCGGTGCGGGGTGAGCGCGGCGGTGAGCGCCGCACCCACCGCCCGCGGGATGTCGTCGGTGCTGAACACCGTCTCGGCGTGCTTGGTGACCGGGGTGACCAGTGGCAGGTGGTCCATCTCCTGGAGGCTGCCGGAGCCCCAGCGGAACGCGGGCGCCCGCCCGCCGAGCACCAGCACCGGGGAGGCGTTGAAGAACGCGCTTGTCATGCCGGAGATGCCGTTCGTGACACCGGGGCCCGCGGTGAGCACCGCGAGACCGGGCCGGCGCTGCAGCTTGGCCACCGCCTCGGCGGCGAAGACAGCGGACTGCTCGTGCCGGACGTCGTAGATCGGGAAGTCGGTCTTGTGCGCGGCATCGTAGAGCGGGAAGACGTGCCCGCCGGAGAGGGTGAACATCTCCCGTACGCCGTGCGCGCGTAGGGCCGCGAGCGCCAACTCGCCGCCGTGACCCTCGATCCGCTCCGTCATGTCGCTCCCATCGTCCGTGGCCGGGATCACAGGTTACCGGCCAGTCACTTGGCCGTCCGAGCGTGGTCCCGGCCGACGGGCGCCACCGAGGTCACGGGCGGTTGCGGGCGGCCGCCGGGTCAACGACCGGTGAAGTCCGGCTTGCGCTTCTCGACGAAGGCGGTCATGCCCTCGCGCCGGTCGTCGGTGGCGAACAGCGCCGCGAAGAGCTGGGTCTCCCAGGCCAGGCCCGAGTTCAGATCCATGTCCAGGCCGCCGTCGACAGCCAGCTTCGCCGCGCGCAGCGCCTGCGCCGGGCCGGTCAGGTACGGAGTGATCAGCGCGACGGCGGTGTCGTACACCTCGGCGGCCGGCGCGACCCGGTCGGCCAGGCCGATCCGCAGCGCCTCCTGCGCGTCCACCATCCGCCCCGACATGATCAGGTCCTTGGCGCGGGCCGGGCCGATCAGCCGGGCCAGCCGCTGGGTGCCGCCCGCGCCGGGGATGATGCCCAGCCTGATCTCCGGCTGGCCGAGCTTGGCGTCCTCGGCGACCACCCGCCAGTCGCAGGCCAACGCCAGTTCACAGCCGCCACCGAGGGCGTACCCGGTGATCGCGGCGACCACCGGCTTGGGGATCCGGGCGATCGCGCCGAGCGCGCTCGACAGGTTGGGGGCCCGGTCCACCATGTCCACGTAGGACATCTCGGCCATCTGCTTGATGTCCGCACCGGCGGCGAAGACCTTCTCCCCGCCGTACAGGATGACGGCGCGGACCTCGGGGTCGGCGGTGGCCACCGCGGCGGCGGCGCGCAACTCCTCCTGCACCTGGGTGTTCAGCGCGTTCATCGGCGGCCGCTCCAGCCGGATCGTGCCGATGCCGCCGTTGATCTCCAGCCGAACGAACTCGCCCACGCTGCCTCACTTCCTCGTCGAAGTCGCGTGCCAACCTTACGACCCGGCTCGTTTGGGTAAGTAGTGTGGTGTCAGCCCGATGGGCGGGAGTCCAACAATGGTCACGTATTACGACGACAGGTCGGTGCAGGTCACCTCCACCACCCTCCGAGCCGACGGCCGCAGCTACGCGCTCACCGACATCACAATGATCTGGCACCGGCGCGGCAGCCGTTCCTGGCGCGTCCTGGTGGGGCGCGGCGCGATCGGTGCGGCGCTCGCCGGGCCGCTGGTCGCCGCGGTGCTCGGCATCGGCGTAGCCGTCTGGCTGCACCGCTCACCCACCGTGACGATCGCGATCGTCGGCGCGTCGGTGCTGGTCGGCTTGGCCGTCGGGCCGGTCGCCGATTTCCTCTTCGAGCACCTGGACCGCTCGTACACCCGGGGCAGCCGCCAACTGGAGATCTGGGCCCGCTGGCGCGGCCAGCCGGTGCGGTTGCTGCGCACCGGCGACGCGTTGCGCTTTGGGCAGATCTACCGGGCGGTGCAGCGCGCGGTCGAGCAGAGCCAACCGGCCCGCCCCGCCATCCGCCGCTAATCACCCTGGCCTCCACACACCTCGCCCCACCCCACCGCACCTCGCCCCAACCCACCCCCACCCACCGCACCCCAACGCACCGGACCGCACCAACCCACCCCGGCCCGGCCCGGTGCCACCCGCGGAGCGACCACGCTCACCAGCGCCGCCGACGGCGGCAACGGACAGCGGCAACGGACAGCGGCAACGGACAGCGACAGCGAGGGGACGGGCCGCAAAACGGACAGCCCGCAGCGGACAGCGATGTTCCGAGACTGCCTTTGGAGCTGATGCCGCAAACGAATCGGCTGCAACTCCCCGTCGCCTCGACCGAAGCCCTCGTTGCCGCTGCGCCGAGAGGGCACCGCGCGATGTCACAAGCGATTCAGCTCCAAAGGGCGCTGCACCGACATTCGCCCTTGGGCGGCCTCCGTCGAAACCCGCCGCGGCGGAGGCCGGGTGAACAGAGGCCGACTGAGCGGGGTCCGACGAGGCGCGGGGTTGCCCGTCGGTGGTTAGGCTTAGTGATGGCCCTCTATTACCGGGACGACGCGGTGCAGGTTACCTCCGAGTCGATCCGGGCCGGTGGTCACGTGATCGCGCTGTCCGACGTGACGTTCGTCTGGCACGCGCGCGGGCAGAAGACCCTCGCCGTACGCGGTCGCGTACTCGGTCGCGGTGTCCTGGTCCTGCTGCTGTCGTTGCCGCCGCTGGTCGCCGTGGTCTGCGTGCTGTCCCTGGCCTGGTCGGCACAGGACCGGGGTAACTGGCAGTTGGCGCTGATCATCCTCGCCGCCTGCGCGGTGGGGGCGTTGGTGGCGCTGCCGTTCCTGGAGATCCCGCTCGGCTGGCTGGACCGCTCCTACGAGCGCGGCAGCCACGTGCACGAGTTGTGGGTGCAGCACCACGGCCGGGAGGATCTGCTGGTGCGCACCCCGGACGCGCTGCGGTTCGGGCAGATCTACCGGGCCGTGCAGCGTGCCGTCGAGCAGCAGAGTGAGCATTGACGGTCGGCGCTGAGCTGAGACGGTCGAGCGGTTGCGGCGCGGCCGACGCACACTTGACCCCATGGCGATTCCCCTCCCCACCCCGGCAGCCGTGGTCGGTCTGACCCGCTCCGCTCTCGACCAGGCGCTCGGCTCGGCCACCTCGATGGCCGCCGTGCCCGCCCGCGCGTTCGCGGTGCTGGACGGGGTGGAGGCCCTGCTGGCCCGGATCAACGGCGTGGTGGACCGGATCGAGACGACACTGGACCGGACCGATCAGGTGCTCACCGACGCTGAGGCGGCGGTTCGCGAGGTGGCAGTCATCAGCGCCGCCGCGACCACCGCCATCGACACCGCCACCGAGGTGGCCACCGCCGCCGCCGTGGTGGTGGCCGAGGCCGACCGGGTGTCCCGGGCGGCGAGCACGGTGGTGGCCGAGGCCGATCGGGTGGCGGGCCAGGCCGCCGGCACCGTGGGCACCGCGGCGGAGGCCGCCGCCACGGCCGCTGAGTTGCTTGCGGCGTACGAGCCGGCGCTGCGCCGGGCCGCGCCGATGGCCGGGCGGTTCGTCGAGGAGCTGAGTCACGAGGAGATCAGCGCGGCGATCCACCTGGTCGACGAGTTGCCCAAGCTCAAGGAGCACCTGACTGCCGACATCCTGCCGATCCTGGCCACCCTGGACCGGGTCGGGCCCGACCTGCACGACCTGCTGGACGTGACCCGCGACCTCAAGCTCGCCGTGGCTGGCATTCCCGGGCTGGGCATGCTGCGGCGACGCGGCGAGAAGCTCGCCGACGAACCCGTGAGCTGAGGCCTCGCCCGCCCGCGCGATCTTCCGACACCACTTCGGCCGGGTCGTGCTGACCTCACCGTCGGCGCACCGCCGGGCCTTCCGGACGGGCGCGGGCCGGCCGGCGTGACGCGGGTGGGTCAGACCGGCGCGTACAGCTCGTCGATCTCGGCGCGGCTCGGTAGCGCCACCGAGGCGCCGAGCTTGCGTACGCAGGCCGCGCCGGCCGCCGAGGCCCACCGCACCGCGTCGACAATGTCGCGTCCCTCACCCCAGCCGACGGCAAGCGCGGCGGTGAACGCGTCACCGGCGGCGGTGGAGTCGACCACGTCGACACGTACCGCCGGCACGTGCACGTCGGTGCCGTCCCGGTCGACGTACCGGGCGCCCTCCCCGCCGAGAGTGAGCACGGCCCGGGGGGTCAGGGCGAGCAACGCCCGGGGATCCTCCCGGCCACGGCCGGTGAGCGTCTGCGCCTCGCCCTCGTTGACGACGAGGACGTCCACGGCGGCGAGCAGGTCGGCCGGGAGGTCGCGGGCCGGTGCGGCGTTCAGGATGACCCGGGTGCCGGCGGCGCGGGCGGCCACCGCGGCGGCCGTCACGGTCTGCACCGGGATCTCCAGTTGGGCGACCAGGACGTCAGCCGCGCGTACCGTGGCCAACTCCTCCTCGCTGAGGCCGACGAGCGCGTCGTTGGCGCCGGGGGTCACCATGATGGCGTTCTCCCCCTGGGCGTTGACCATCACCAGCGCGACCCCGGAGGTGCCGTAGACAACGCGCAGCTGGCTGGTGTCCACCCCGGCCGCGGTGATGCGGGCCTTGAGGGTGACGCCGAAGGCGTCCGAGCCGATCGCGCCGAGGAAGGCGCAGGTGGCGCCGGCCCGGACCGCGGCGACGGCCTGGTTGGCGCCCTTACCGCCGGGCACCATCACGAAGTCGGTGCCGAGCGTGGTCTCGCCCGGTCGCGGCAACGCGGGTGCCATCGCGACAAGGTCCATGTTGGCGCTGCCCACCACGGCAACGCGGGTCTGCGGCACTGTCGTCTCCGCCCTGTCCTGGCGCTCAGGCGGCCCGGGCGGTGTAGCGGTCGCCCCGGCGTTCGACCACCAGCGGCAGGCCGAACGTCTTGGAGAGGTTGTCGCCGGTGAGCGTCTCGGCGAGCAGACCCTGGGCGACCACCCCGCCCTCGCGCAGCAGCAACGCGTGGGTGAACCCGGGCGGGATCTCCTCCACGTGGTGGGTGACAAGCACCATCGCCGGGGCGTCCGGGTCGTACGCCAGCTCGGCGAGTCGGGCGACCAGGTCTTCCCGACCGCCCAGGTCGAGCCCGGCGGCGGGCTCGTCGAGCAGCAACAGCTCCGGGTCGGTCATCAGGGCGCGGGCGATCTGCACCCGCTTGCGCTCACCCTCGGAGAGGGTGCCGTAGCGGCGCTCGGCGAGCCCACCGACGCCCAGTTGGCTGAGCAGTGCGCGCGCCCGCGCCTCGTCGCCCGGGTCGTAGTTTTCCCGCCAGCGGCCGACCACCGACCAGGCGGCGGTCACCACCACGTCGCTGACCCGCTCGTCGGCGGGGAGCCGTTCGGCGAGCGCGGCGGTGGTGAGCCCGATCCGGGTACGCAGCTCGTTGACGTCGGTGCGGCCGATCCGCTCGCCGAGCACGTGCGCGACACCGGTGCTGGGGTGCAGCCGACCCGCGGCCAGGTTGAGCAGTGTGGTCTTGCCGGCACCGTTGGAGCCGAGCACCACCCAGCGCTCGTCCAACTCGACGCGCCAGGTCAGGTCCTGCAGGAGGGCGGTGCCGGAGCGGCGTACCCCGACGCCGTCCAGGCTGACCACCAGATCCGGGTCCACAGGCACGGCGCCGGCAGCGCCAGGGATCAGGTCACCAGTCACGGCACCATCCAACCACGCAAGGGCGCAGCGCCCCCCACGGGCAGCGCCCCGGCCATAGGGTGAAGCGCCGTGTCGTTGATCACCAACCCTGAGGACGCTGATGTACCGGCAAGATTCGGAGCCGCGCGGATGAGCGCGGTCATCGAGATCGAGGGTCTGCGCAAGACCTTCCGCAGCCTGCGCAACGGCCGGCGGGTGGCGGTGGACGGGTTCGACCTGCTGGTCGAGGCCGGTCAGGTGCACGGCTTCCTGGGCCCGAACGGTTCTGGCAAGACCACCACCCTGCGGGCCCTGCTCGGGCTGGTCCGCGCCGACGGTGGGCGGATGACAGTGCTCGGTGAACCGTCGCCGGAGCTGCTGCCCCGGGTGGCGGGACAGGTCGGCGCGATCGTCGAGAGCCCGCAGTTCTTCGGCAACTTCACCGGGTACCGCACGCTGCGCCTGTTGGCCAGGGCCGGTGGGGTGCCGGTCTCGCGGGTGGACGAGACGCTGGACCTGGTGGGTCTGCGTGACCGGGCCGACGAGCGGGTGAAGGGCTACTCGCTCGGCATGAAGCAGCGCCTCGCGGTGGCGTCCGCGCTGCTGAAGGACCCACGGTTGCTGATCCTGGACGAGCCGGCGAACGGGCTGGACCCGGCGGGCATCCGGGAGATGCGTGACCTGATGCGGTCGCTGGCGGCCAACGGCGTGACCGTGTTGGTGTCCAGTCACATCCTGGGTGAGATCCAGTTGATCTGCGACCACGTCACGATCATTTCGCGCGGGCGCCGGGTGGCGGCCGGTCGGGTGGACGAGGTGCTGGCGGGCCACGACCGGCACGAGTTCCTGGTGCGGGTGGCCGAGCGGGAGCGCGCTGTCGAGCTGCTGCACGCGGCCGGGCTGACGGCGGTCGTCGACGGCGAGGCGCTCGTGGTGAGTGGCGTGAGTGACCCGACGGAGGTCAGTCGGGTGCTCGGCGAGCAGGGGCTGTGGGTGGGCGAGCTGACGCCGCTGCGGCCGGATCTGGAGAGCGTCTTCCTGGAACTGACCGGCGGGTACCAGTCGCCGTCGGTGCCCCGGCAGGTCGACGGCTCGGCGCCGCCGGACGGCGAGCGGGGCGAAGCTGTGATTGACCTCGATCGGGGAGTGGACGCGTGAACCTGGTTCGTGCCGAGGTGGAGCGGCTCTCCGGTCGTCGCTTCGTGCAGCTCATGGTCGTCCTGTTGGCGTTGGCGTTCGCCGTGACGGCGGCGACCACCCTGGCCGGCTCGCACAAGCCGAGTGCCAGCGAGCTGAACTCGGCGCGGGAGCAGGCCGCCGAGCGGCGGCAGAGCATGGAGGCTGCCTACCAGGAGTGCCTGGCCCGGCAGAGCGGGTCGTTCCCGGGTGAGGACAGCGGACGGTACCTGCCCGCCGACTGCTCCGAAATCGACCCGGTGCGTCAGGAGCGCTTGCCGATCGTCGCCGACTTCCTGCCGGGGGTGTTCAGCTTCGCCCAGGAGGCGCGGCCGCTGCTCTACTTCCTCATCGCGTTCCTGGTGCTGTTCGGTTTCCTGGTCGGTGCCTCCTACATCGGCGCTGACCTGAACTCCGGCGGTGTGGTGAACCTGCTGCTCTGGCGGCCACGCCGGTTGACGGTGCTCGGGGCCAAGTTGGGCACCCTGCTCGGTACGGTGCTGGTCCTGGCGCTGCTGGCCTCGGTGGCCTACCTCGCCACGTTCTGGGTGATCGGGCAGACCGCCGGGTTGCCCAGCCAGTTGGACGGCGATTTCTGGGCGTCCCTCGGTGCGGTACACGGCCGTGGCCTGGTGCTTGTGTTGCTGGCCACGGCGCTTGGCTTCTCGATCGCCACGCTGGGTCGGCACACCTCGGCGGCGCTGGGGGCGGCTGCCGCGTACCTGGTGGTGTGGGAGTTGGGGGCGCGACTGGTCCTGGAAATCGTTGATGCCCGCCGGCCGGACCAGTACATGCTCTCCAGCTACATCGCGGCGTGGCTCACCGGCAAGGGCGAGTTCTGGGATCCGCAGCGGTGTTCCTCCGACACCGGCTTCTGCGACGGCACCTACAGCCTGACCTGGGGCCCGGCCCTGGCGGTGTTGCTCGTGCTGACCGGCGGCCTGACCGCTGCGGCGTTCGCCGTGTTCCGTCGCCGCGACCTGCTCTGAGTCGCGGTCCACCGGGCCGCCCGCCCAGCCGCGGGCGGCCCGGTGGCGAGCCGTGCCCCGGCGACCCGAGCGCTCTCCGGGCGCCGTGGCAGCACGACAAGAGCTTGCAACCTTTCAAGCACCGGTGAAATATTCCTTCACATGACCGGCGCAGCGGGCTCAGCCGACGGTGGAGCCGAAGACCTCGTCGCGCACGGCGTCCAGGGCGGTGCGCAGCGCGCCGTGCAGGATCGGCTCCTCGGTCAGCCCGGTCGGCACGACGCGCGGCTGAACCAGGGTGATCGCGGCCACCTCGTGCTGCACCCGTTCGGCGAGTGCGGCGCCGCCGGCCTGGCCCACCTCGCCGGCGAGCACGACAAGCGGCGGGTCGAGCACCACGCAGGTGCTTGCCACACCGAGCGCGAGCCGACGCGCCAACTCGTCGAGCATCGGGCCGCCGTCGGCGCCGGCCGCGACTGCCGCGCGCACCGCCCCGGCGGCGTCGGTGTCCGGGTAGCCGTGTTCACGGGCCAGTTCCCGGACCGAATCCGCACCGACCAACTGCTGGAAGGCGGGCTTGGCGCGGCGGGAGACGTCGCGTGGGATGGGCGTGCCGGGCACCGGCAGATAGCCGATCTCACCGGCCGCACCAGTGCTGCCGTGGTGCAACCGCCCACCCAACATGATCGCCAGGCCCACGCCCGCGCCCACCCAGACCAGCACGAAGTCCGCCAACCCCTGCGCGGCGCCGGACTGCGCCTCGGCCACGGCGGCCAGGTTGACGTCGTTCTCGAAGACCACAGGGGTGCGCAGGTCGTCGCGCAGCGCGGCGAGCAGACCGCTGTGCCAGCGCGGCAGGTTGAAGGCGAACGTGATGTCGCCGGTGCCCGGATCGACCAGGCCCGGGGTGCCGAGCACGATCCGTCGTACGCTGCTGAGCTGCGCCTGGGCGCTGCTGGCGGCCCGCACCACCGCGTTGTGCACGACGCCCACCGGGTCGTCGGTGTCCCGGGTCGACTGCTCCACCCGGCCGATGACCGAGCCGGTGATGTCGGCACAGGCGGCCACCACGCGGTCCGGCCCGACGTCCACGCCCACCACGTGCGCGCTGCCAGGGCTGACCGCGTAGAGCTGGGCGTTCGGCCCCCGCCCGCCGGCCTGCTCGCCGACCCGCGTGACGAGACCGCGCTCCTCCAACCGCTCGACGAGTTGGGAGGCGGTGACCTTCGACAGCCCGGTCAGCTCGCCGAGCCGGGCCCGGGTGAGTGGACCGCGTTCGAGGAGCAGTTCCAGTGCCGCACGGTCGTTGAGCGCCCGCAACAGACGGGGGGTGCCGGGCAGCCGGGTCGCACTCATGACACGTCCTCTAGTTTTAGTAAACTTTGCTAACTGTAAACCGACCTGCGAACGGGTAGCCGTAGCGTATCGGCCACCCGGAGGTGGGACGCTCCGCCGATTCGGCAGGGCGGGCACCACCACCGGTACGACGTTTCGTACCCGCAGGGGCACCGAAGGGGGAGATCGCGTGGGGCTGGATCCAGGACTGCGCCGGCTGGCGCTCGGCACGTTGCTCGCCGCGTACCCGGGACCGGTCCCGCCGGACTGGGCGATCGACCTGCTGGCCGACGGCCTGGCCGGGCACACCCTGTTCGGCACCAACGTGCACGACCCGGCCCAGGTGGCAGCGAGCACCGCCGCGCTGCGCTCCGGTCGACCGGACGCCCTGATCGCCATCGACGAGGAGGGCGGTGACGTGACCCGGCTGGCGCACTCCACCGGCAGCCCGTACCCCGGAAACGCCGCCCTCGGCGCGATCGGCGACGTGGCGCTCACCCGCCGGGTCTACCAGTCGATCGGCGCCGAACTGGCGGCGCTGGGCATCACCGTCAACCTCGCCCCGACGGTGGACGTCAACACCGCCGACGAGAACCCGGTGATCGGCACCCGGTCCTTCGGCGCGGAACCGGTGCGGGTGGCCGCCCACTCGGCCGCCGCCGTGACCGGGTTGCAGGCCGCCGGTGTGGCCGCCTGCGCGAAGCACTTCCCCGGCCACGGCGCCACAGTCGCCGACTCCCACCACGAACTGCCCACAGTGGACGCATCGCTGAGCCTGCTCCGCCAACGGGACCTGCCGCCGTTCGGGGCGGTCGTCGCCGCCGGGGCCCGCGCCGTGATGACCGCGCACATCCGGGTGCCGTCGCTCACCGGCGCCGATCCGGCCACCTTCAGCCGGGCCGTCCTTGTCGACCTGCTCCGCGCCGACCTCGGCTTCACCGGCACCATCATCACCGACGCGCTGGAGATGAAGGGGGCCGCCCTGGCTGCCGGCGGGGTCGGCCCGGCCGCGGTCCGTGCCCTGGCGGCCGGCGCCGACCTGCTCTGCATCGGCGCGCGGGTCGACGCCGACCTTGTCGAGCGGGTGGCCGCCGAGATCGTCGACGCCCTCGCCGACGGCCGGCTGGCGATGGCCCGGGTCGAGCAGGCCGCCGGTCGCGCCGCCGAGCTCGCCGCCTGGACCCGGGCCGCCGCCGGGTCGTCGACGGCCGGGGACACCGAGTTGGGGTACGCGGCAGCGCGGCGCGCGGTCCGGGTGGACGGGGAGCTCACCGGCCTGGACCGCCCGCTCGTGGTGCAGCTGCACACCGAATCGACGATCGCCGAGGGGCGGGTGCCGTGGGGACTCGGCCCCCACCTCGACGGGGTCCCGGAAATCCGCGTGATCGCCACCGAGACCGACCCGGCGACGCTGCGCGGGTTGGCCGGGGACCGTCCCATCGTGCTGGTGGGGCGGCACCTGCACCGCCTGCCCGGCGGCCCGGAACTGGTCGCCGGGCTGGCCGCCGAGCATCCGGTGACAGTGGTGGAGATGGGGTGGCCGGCACAGTGGCGCCCCGCGGGCGTACGCGCCTTCGTCACCACCTACGGCGCGAGCCACGCCAACGGCCGCGCGGCCGCCGAGGCGCTCGGGCTGGCCCGCTGAGCGTCTCACGGCGGCCACCGGTCCCGACAGGTCACGATGGTGCACGCTACGTTACCGAGCCGGCCGACACCCTCAATCAGCTCAACCGCAGGTCAAGTCCACTTTTCGACACTCCGAACCGACAGCTCACACCTTGCCCCACGCCAATTCGATACGTAGCGTGATCGACACGTGCCGGCCCGAGGTGGGTCGGCATTCCGAAACCGGGGCCTGGGGGGGAGGTTGCGGACCGTGGATCCGGCCCGGGATCCACGGTCCGCCCGCGCCCGGCGCCGCTCAGCGCGGATAGACCCCGTACGCCCGCCAGCCCCGATCCGGAAACCCGGCCGCGTCGGCGACCCGGGCCGAGGCGACGTTGTCCCGCTCGTGCAGGTAGGTCGGCACCGCCCCCTCGTCGAGGACCCGCCGGGCCGCCTGTGCCACGAGTTGGCGGGCCAGGCCGCGACCCCGGGCCACCGGTGCGGTGCCGACGGCCAACTCGTGCCCGTACGCGTCGTGCCGTTTGATCCCGACACCGGCCAGGTAGTCGCCGTCCGGGTCGCGGACCACGAGCACCGGCCGGTCGAAGAGCCGCAGCCAGGGCGGCAGCCCGGGAGCCGTCGGCGGGGTCCACTCCCCCACGTCGGGAAGCGGCGCGGGGGACACACTCCACCGGAAGGAGCCGTCGTGCACGCACCAGTCGGGCAGCCCCACGGCCTGCGGCAGCGCGGCGAGCAACCGGTCCGGGGTACGCCGGAGCAGCGAGCGGATCGCCGCCACCCGGTCCGGCGCGACGGAGAGCACGCCACTGCGCCCGGTGTCCACGGCGAGCGCGGGGCGCAGCCTGCCGTCCCAGGCCGGTGCGGCCCGCCGGTGCGAGGCGACCACGTGCAGCCCCGCTCCGGCTGGCCACTGGCCGAGCCAGGTGGCCAGATGCAGATGGACCCGCCGGTCGAGCATGTCCACCTCCCCGTCGGTCCACCCGTCGTGGATCACCGTACGCCGGCTGGGCCGGCCGGGCGGACGATCGGTCGGGACACCTCGACCGGACGCACCGATCGACCGTCATAGGTATTTCCTTACCTGGACACCTTTGTTTGCAACGG
The DNA here is from genome assembly GCF_040649135.1 of Micromonospora sp. NPDC049047. Classification (NCBI taxonomy): domain Bacteria; kingdom Bacillati; phylum Actinomycetota; class Actinomycetes; order Micromonosporales; family Micromonosporaceae; genus Micromonospora; species Micromonospora sp. NPDC049047. Next base: position 155,139 of record NZ_JBEZEY010000008.1, on the reverse strand, counting down.
TAGGGCCATGCCGAATGAGCCGTACCATCGCTATCAGCAGGACCCCGAGTCGCGCTGGCACGCGGCGCAGACCGCACGCGGCATCCCGCCGCAGCCCCGTTACCGGAATCCCCGCCGAATCGGCGGGAGCGTCCTGTCCTGGGCGGGGCTGAACAACCTGGCCGCCGGCAGTTCCAGCCGGCACCGGCCGAACACGCACTGACCCGCCGGCCCGGGTGCCCGCGGTGCGTCGGGTGGCGACACACCGGGGAGGTCCAGCGCGGGCTTTCGCACACCTGTCGGGTAATTTCTTGTGGTCCGGCATCCCGGCCTACGACAGGAGAAGCTCCGCGCATGGGCAAGAAGACGATCCACGTCTCCGACTTCACCGGCACGGTTCTGCAGCAGGACGACGAGGTGGTGCGCGTCGTCGTGCTGGAGCACCCGGACCTGGTCGCCGGGCCCGTGCAGTTGGACGCCACCCCGGGCGAGGTGGAGAACATCGACGACGCCGCCCTGGACGTGGCGGTGGTGGAGATCCACGACCGGCACGGTGGCGGCGAGCCGCGTCGAGTGGTGTTGACGGCGAGCGAGTTCGACGCGATGGCCACCGACGTACCGATGGCGCGGTTGCTGCGGACGGCCGAGCGGGTCCGCCCGCCGAAGGCCCGCAAGAGCGCCGAGAAGATCGACTACAGCACGCTCGAGCACGCCGGCAAGCCACACCGCGGCCGGGTCACCGAGGAGGAGGCCCGACTGGTGCGCGAGCAACTTGACGAGGTCAACAAGCGCCTCGCCGACGCGGGCGTGCGCCAGATCGATCCGACCGATCCGGAGCACGCCCTGCGTTACGGCTTCCCCGAGGCACCCTGACGTCGGGTCCTCACTGCGGCGCGGTGAAGGCGGCGAGCGCGGCGGCCAGGTCGGCCTCGACCGTCGCCTTGTCCAGGCCGAGATCGGTCAGCACGCCGGTGCCGTCCTCCTGCTCCAGCAGGGCGAGCAGGAGGTGTTCGGTGCCGATGTAGTTGTGCCCGAGGCGCAGCGCCTCCCGGAAGGTCAACTCCAGCGCCTTCCTGCCGCGCGCGTCGTACGGGATGAGGTCCGGGACCTGCGCGGCCGGCGGCGGGAGGACGGCGGCGACCGCCTCCCGCACGGCCTCGGCGGTGGCACCCCGGCCGGCCATCACCCTGGCCGCCAGCCCCTCCGGCTCGGCCAGCAGGCCCAGCACCAGGTGCTCGGGGCGGATCTCGGCGTTTCCGCTGGCGCGGGCCTCCTCCTGGGAGGAAATCACCACATTGCGGGCCCGGGGCGTGAACCGCCCGAAGGATTCGTTCAGGTCGAGCGGCGTGCCATCTGTCGCCTTCGGCACGAAGCGCTTCTGGGCCGCCTGCTTGGTGACCCCCATACTGCGGCCGATGTCGGTCCAGGAGGCGCCCGAGCGGCGGGCCTGGTCGACGAAGTGCCCGATCAGGTGGTCGGCGACCTCGCCGAGGTGATCGGCGGCGATGACCGCGTCGGTGAGCTGGTCGAGCGCGTCGGTGTGTGCCTTCTTGATGGCCTGGATCAGGTCGTCGAGCTTGACGGTGTTGCTCATCGGAAGAGGTTCTGTCATGCGTCAACCATAGGTTGACGACCTGACTTCGTCAACCACGAGTTGACGACGGTCGGCGGTTGGTGGGCGCGGTGGCCCGCTACGGTGGGCTCCGGTCGAAGCGCGGGGTCACCGGCGGGAAGGGCGGGCATGCGTCTGCACGTGGGGTGCGCGATGTGGAGCCACCGGTCGTGGCCGGGACACCCGCTGCCACCGGCGGAGCGCCTGCGGCACTACGCCAGCTGGTGTGACGCCGTGGAGGGCAACACGACGTTCTACGCGACCCCGGCCCGGGACACCGTGTCGTCGTGGGCCGCGCAGACGGATTCCGACTTCCGGTTCGTCCTCAAGCTTCCGAAGGTGATCACCCACGAACGCCGGCTCACCGCCGTCGGCGAACCGCTGCACGCCTTCCTGGACGCGATCGAACCGCTCGGCCCGCGCGTACACGCCCTCTGGATCCAGTTGCCCGGCTCGTTCGCCCCCGCCGACGTCCCGACCCTGCGCCGCTTCCTCGGTCAACTCCCGCAGTCACACCGGTACGCGGTGGAGGTCCGCCATCCCGCGTTCTTCACCGACGCCGACGCGGCCCGGCTGCTGGAGGCGACCCTCGACGTCGCGTCCGCCGAGTGGATCCCGTTCGACACCACCGCCTTCTTCGCGAGCCCACCCAGCAGCGACGCCGAGCGGGACGCCTGGACCAAGAAACCACGCGTGCCGCGCCGAACGGTGGCGCTCACCGACCGGCCGATCGTGCGCTACCTCGGCCGCGACGACCCGGTGCGCACCGTCGAGGGGTGGCAGCGCTGGGTCGACACCACTGTCACCTGGCTCCGCGAGGGGCGCTCGCCGACGGTGTTCATCCACACCCCGGACAACGCCGACGCGCCGGTGCTCGCCCGCCGATTCCACGACGAGGTACGGGCCCGCGTACCCGCACTCGACGCGCTGCCCGAACCGATACCGGTCGAGCCCCTCACCCTCTTCTGACCCGGGGTGCTCAGCGCCGCTCGTCGAGGAGGCCGTCCAGGTGGGCGGCGGTGCTGATCAGCGACAGGTGGCTGAACGCCTGCGGGAAGTTGCCGATCTGCGCACCGGTCGGGGCGATCTCCTCCGAGTACAGCCCGAGCGGGCTGGCGTAGGTGAGCATCTTCTCGAAGGTCAACCGTGCGTCATCGAGTCGACCGGCCTGGGCGAGCGCCTGGACGTACCAGAAGGTGCACATGTTGAAGGTGCCCTCGGTGCCGGCCAGGCCGTCCGGCGAGGCCCTCGGGTCGTAGCGGTAGACCAGGCTGTCGGAGACGAGTTCGGCGTCCATCGCCTTCAGCGTCGACTCCCACATCGGGTCGGTAGGTGAGATGAAGTTCAGCCCGGGCATCGCCAGGAGCGAAGCATCCAGGATCTCCGACCGGTAGTGCTGCACGAACGCGCGCCGCTGCTGGCTGAACCCACGGGTCATGACCTGCTCGTAGATCGCGTCGCGTTCGGCAGCCCAGCGGGCGGTGTCACCGGGGCGCCCCCTGCGCTGCGCGATGCGGATTGCACTGTCGAGTGCGACCCAGGACAACACCCGCCCGTAGGTGAAGTCCTGACGGCCGGACCGGGTCTCCCAGATGCCGTCCTCGGGTTGGTCCCAGTGCGCACAGAGCCAGTCCATCAGCCCTGTCGTCTTGCGCCAACCCTCGTACGGCGGGATCAGCCCGTTGCGGTCGGCGAGTTCCAACGAGAGGAGCGCCTCCCCGTAGATGTCGAGTTGCAGTTGGCCCGCCGCACCGTTTCCGATCCGCACCGGGGCCGAACCGCAGTACCCCTCCAGGTGATCCAGCACCTCCTCCGACAGGTCCGGTGAGCCGTCGATCCGGTACATCACCTGGAGGGGGATGTCGCCGTCGCGGGCCGCACGAATACGGGCGTCCAACCAGAGCAGATACTTCTGGGCCTCCTCGGTGAAGCCCAGGCTCAGCAACGCGTGCACCGAGAAGGACGCGTCCCGGATCCAGGTGAAGCGGTAGTCCCAGTTGCGCTGCCCGCCGATCTGCTCCGGTAGGCCCGCGGTGGGCGCGGCGACCAGGGCGCCGGTCGGCGCGTACGTCATCAGTTTGATGGTCATCGCCGACCGCTCGACCATCTCCCGCCAGCGACCCGTGTAGCGGGAACCGCCCGCCCACCGCCGCCAGTAGTCGCGGGTCTCGGCGAGCAGTTCGCACGCCTCGTCGGTGCTGAGCGCTCGGGGCGCGTGTGGGGAGGCCGTCTCCAGGGTGACCCCGCCGATGTCGCCGTGGCGAAGCGTGAACGACGCGGACACGCCCTCGGTGTCACGTCGGATGTCCGTCGCGTTGAAGATCCGTTCCACGTTCTTGAAGGCGGCGAGGGTGAGGGTGAGCGTCCGACTCCGGAAGACGTCGCCCTCGGGGTGCACCTCCAGCTCGTACGGGTCGCGCCCGTAGTTGAACCGTGGGCGGCAGTCGAAGCGGAAGCGCATGCTGCCCCGGACCATTCGGACCAGTCGGATCAGGCGGTGCTGGTCGGTGGCGCGTTCGCCGGTGACGGGCATGAAGTCCAACAGCTCGCCCACGCCGTCGGCGCTGTGGAAACGGGTGATCAGGATCGGCGTACCGGGCAGGTAGAGCTGCTTGCTCGTGTAGTCGACGCCGTCGGGCGACAGCTGGAAGTGGCCGCCCCTGCGACGGTCCAGCAGCGCGGCGAAGACGCTCGGCGAGTCGAAACGCGGCGCACAGAACCAGTCGACTGTCCCATCCGTGCTGATCAGCGCCGCGGTCTGCAGGTCACCGATCAGCCCGTGGTTCTCGACCGCCGGGTAGCTCTCCACGCTCTCCCCCGCCATCAGTCGTCGCGACGGCGGCGACTACCCGGGAACCGGGGTGCGTACACGCCCCGACACCGTCGAAACCACTCGGTGGCGCGCACCACCTTTCCGTGCTGGCCTCGCTCAAGCCGACCTGACGTGGCCGGCTCCCACGCGGGCGCCGCTTGTCGGCTCAGTCCCACTCTTCCCGGTCCGCCGTCTGCCGCACCAGCGCTGCCGCCCTGTCGGTCTCCAACCCGCTGGCGATGAGGAGGTCCTGGGCGGCGGTGCGGAAATCACCCGTGGCGATCATTCCCGAGTAGCCCAGCCGGTGGGTGTGCGGGCGGGTGGGATCTGGCGCGGCGCCCCCCTGGGCCTTTCCGATCAGCTCGACGGCCGTCAGGATCTGCTGGCGCGCAACCTTCGGCTCGGCCTTTGCGCGGATGGCGCATCTCAGGGTCTGGATGCTGGTGGCCAGCAGGTCGACGGCCGTGGCGAACTCCTCCGGCAGCGGCTCCTCATCCCGGAGCGCTTTGACGAGTCTGCGCGCGATGGCCCGAAAGGCGTAGAAGCTGCGCTCCATATGTCGGACGGCCTCGGAGTAGAAGTCCACTGACCGACGTTCGTGCCACCGTGTCGGTGCCAGTCGCGCCACTTCCTGGGCAGCCCCGAGACCCTCGTCCAGCGCGGTCATCCGCGGTCCAAGAGTCCGTAGCTTGCCCAAACTCTGCTCGGCAACCCCAAGGTCCCGACGACGCAGCGCCGTGGCCAGGTCGTGCAGGATGGCGAGTGTCGGGTCGATGATCGGTTCGGCCAGCCGCCGCACCGTCCGCCGCGGGTGGATGGGCACCAACAGCAGGCCGACCACCAACCCGACCAACCCGCCGACCGCGGCGTCGACGAAGCGGGGGATGGACAGATCACGCACGGGTGGTTCCAGGGTGGCGATGAGCACCGCCGTGCCTCCGGCCTGGGTGAGCAGTGATCCACCACCCTTGAGCAGCACGGCGACGATGATCGCCAGCACGACGACCACACCGGTCTGCCAGGCGCCGATGCCGAACAGCGGCATGAGCAGGTCACCGACGGCAAGCCCGAGGACCACCCCGACCAGCAGCTCGATGGTGCGCCGCACCCGTGACCCCATCGAGGCGGCCACGATGCCGACCGCCGTGGTGGGCGCGAGGACCGGGGTCGGATTGTCCAGGAACTGGTACCCCACGAACCAGGCGACTGACGCCGCGACGCCGGCCTGCACGGCGAGCAGCCCGAACAGGCGCAACCGCCAGGCGCGGATGCGTACCGTGCGCCAAGCCCGCTCGCGCAGGCCGGCCAACCGTCGGGACACCCCGTTCGGTTCCGGGCCGGGGTGGGCCGTCGGCTCCTGCTTCGCGGGCATTCGCGCCGCTTACCCGCCGACGGCGTACCTATCCGCGAACCGGGTGGGTGGCCCGGTCAGTGGGCGGGATTGGGGGTGTGCGGGAGTTTGCCGAGCTGCCGCCAGTCGGTCTCCGCGACCTCGACGCCGTAGTGCTTGGCGGCGGCGAGGATGTTCTGGAAGGCCAGTTCCCGGTCCGCGTCGGTGACGCCCTGCACCTGGTCGAACCGGGCGATGGCGTTACGGACGTGACCCGCGTCGGTCATGGGTTCCTTGCGCTCCTTGGGGAACGCGAAGACGGTCTCCGGCAGCTCGCGCTTGTCCTTGCTCGACAGGCCGCCGTGCTTCTCGTGGGGTTTCCAGGTCGACTTCATCACCCCGCTTTACCCGCACGTCGAGCGCCAGCACCTCCCCCGCCGACAATTTCCGGGCCCGTCGACCTGGCGGCGCGGGCGGGGCACCCGCCGTCGATGTCGACGCCGGGTGCCCCGCGACCTGGGTGGAGATCAGCTCAGCGAGCCGCTACCCCCGGGCTGCACCACACCGTTCACGGTGAGCTGGTACGGCGCGTACTGCCGCACCTGCTCGGTCGGCTCGTCGTACGCCACCACGGCGACGACCTTCGGGAAGGCGTCCAGCACGGCCAGCTCAAGCTTGCCAATGGTGACCTCGGAGCGCCCGTTGGACTCGAACTGCCAGGCGATCGAGTGCTTCTCGTCGATGCCGATGAGCCGCAGGTTCCAGTTGCTGACCCGGATCGGCCGGATCTCGGTAGGCGAGTCGAACGGCGCCAGGCTGCTGCCGTCGCTGACCAGCTTGCCGCCGACGGTGATGTCGTCGATCAGCAGGCCGCCCTCGTTGGTGCCGCCATCGCTCACATATTCGAAGCCGAGCAGCACGGTCTTCCCGGCGTACGCCGACAGGTCGTACGAGTGCGCCTCGAAGCCGGTGGTCGTGCCGTTGAGCGCCGGGCCGCGCGGCCCGTCCACGGTCCGGTCACCGGGGATCGCGGTGTACGTGGCGCCGCCGTCCGTCGACACCGTGACGTAGCCGTAGTCGTAACCGGCCTCCGCGCCGTACTTGGCCTGGAACCGCAGCGTCGGGTCGGCGGTCGGCACGGCGACGGAGGTGACAGCCACCGAGTCGAGGCTGTTGGCATTGCCGGAGAAGAGCACGGCGTTGCCCGGCCGGTCCGGGTCCTGGCTGGTGGTCGTCCAGGACAGCGGGAGCGCGGGCAGCGTCTGCGCGCCCCAGAACTTCACCGACCGCAGGTCGCGACCGCTGAGCACCTTGCCCTTGGCCGTGCCCAGCTGCACGTAGTCGGCGCCGTTCGGGGCGGCCCCCGGCGTACCGTTCGCCGCGGTGCTGGCGAGGTTGACAGTGGAGCGCAGGCTCGGCGTGGTGACCCGGCTCCGGGCTACGCCGAGGGTGATGCCGAACTTCGACTCGCCGACGAGCTTGTCCAGCAGCGTCATCGACTGGAAGTCGTGGATGACCTGGTAGACGTCGTGCACCCCGACCGTCTCCAGCGCGGCGTCCAGGCTCGCGAGGCCCTGCCGCTCCCCGTCGCGGTGCAGCCGCGACATGAAGGCGGCCCCGTAGCGGTCGTACAGGAACAACATCATCGAGTACGCGCTGCCGTAGTCGGCGAGGACCGCGTTCGGGTTGGGGCTCTCGTCCCACAGGGTGAGGGAGTTCTCCGGTCCGCCGCAGTCACGCGGGTTGGTGTTGTACGGCGTCTGGACCGTGCCGAACCCCTGGTAGCAGTAGAGGTGACTGTCGGCGCCCCGGTCGAAGACGGTCGCCTTCGAGTCGCTGTACCCGGTCAGCGACATGGCGAAGTCGGAGAGCCCCTCGTTGATCCAGTTACCCTCGAACGGGTCCGCGTAGTAGTGCGTGAGGTGCTGCCACTCGTGCGCGAACGTGCCCTCGTAGCTGTTCGGCCGGGCGCCCCGACTGGTGCACAGGTCGTTCGTCGGCTCGTCCGGCGGGTTCGCCGTCATCCGGTGCAGCCAGTCGAACGCGTCGACGGTCATCACGTTGCGGTCGAACAACTCGTTGAACTGCGCGGAGAAGAACCCGGCGATGTACGTCGGCGCGGCCGGGAACGTGTAGTAGTTGTCGTCCCGCACGTTGTCCACGAGCGTGACGGTCTTGTTGCCGGCACCGGTGTAGACCCCACCACCGCCGTTGGCGTCCGGCCCGATCAGGGCGTTGGTGCCGTCCCGGTCCGGCGGGGTGCTGAAGGCGGTTGTCTCCTTCGGGTACATGTTCGTGTCGAACGCGTCGACCAGGTGCTGCACCTGCGCGTCGGTGATCTGCGTCGACGACGGCACCTGCGCCCGGCAGTCACCGGCCGGGAACGCCAGGTCGTTGGCGACCCAGACCTCGATGTGTTCACCGACGGCCCGCAGGGTGTAGTCCTTGCGGTAGATCGAGCCCTGGACGTCGTCGAGGCCGAGCCACTGACGGACAGTGCCGACCGCCGGCGTCTCGACCGACTGCGCCTGCTTCCGCGCGCCGGTGCGCGGCTGGTACCGCGACGGTGTCTCGACCGGCTGCCCGTCGAGCGTGAAGTCCTTGCGGGTGAGCTCACGCATGTCACTCGGCGGGGCGACCTTCGGTGCGACGGCTTGCGCCGACGCCGGCGAGGTAGCGGCCACCACGGTGAGCGCCGGTAGGACGAGGACGGCGGCGAGCGCCCCAGCTATGCGGGTGCGTGCCATGGAACCTCCTTCGGGTGATTACCCGGTTCCCGCGGTGCGACCGGTGCCGGCCGCCCACGATGATCTTCGAACCGTCGTCACGCTAGTCCCGGCAGGCCGCAGCCCGCGACGGGACGTCAGCGCGATAGATATCACCAATGAAGAACGACAATCCGTAACATTCGGTTGCTCCGCGGCCGTGGCCAGCAGTGACACACCGACCAGTGTGGACACCCGAGCCGCACACCCCGGGGAGGGCCAGAAAAAGCCCGGGGCCAGGCCCGTGTCGGCCTGGCCCCGGGGTCTGATCGGTCAGCTACGCAGCGTCCACTGCTGGTTCGCGCCGCCGTTGCACGACCAGAGGATCATCTTGGTGCCGTTGGCGGTGGCGGCGCCGTTGGCATCGAGGCAGAGCCCGGACTGACCGTTCGTGATGGTGCCGTTGCTGTTGACGTTCCACTGCTGGTTCGTGCCACCGTGGCAGTCCCAGATGATGACCTGGGTGCCGTTGGCGGTACCGGCCCCGGAGGCGTCCAGGCACTTGTTGCCGTACACGGTCAGCTGCTTGCTGGCGGTCTGGGTCCAACGCTGGTTCGTGCCGTTGGAGCAGTCCCAGAGTTGCGTCTGGGTGCCGTTGGTGGTCGAGGAGTTGGGCACCTCGACACAGCGGCCGGACTGGCTACCCACGAGCTGCCCGCTGCCCGTACCGCTGCCACCACCCTGTTGCTGCCGGACGATCGAGGTCGACTCCGCCGACCGGTTGCCCTGTGCGTCGACGACGTAGAGGCGGTACTCGCCCTGGGTCGCCGGTACGGCGATGGAGGTGGCGGTGCCGGCCGCCCTGGTCATCGTCGCCCCGGCGGTGAAGGTGGTAGTGCCGTACGGCGCCAGCCAGACCGACTTGGTGGCGTCGCCGGTGCTCCGGATCGGGATCGACGCCGTGGCACTGGCGACGAACGTACTGGCCGGCAACACGTAGTTCGGCGCGGAGAAGTTGCCCGCCGGGATGATGTCCCGGTACGCGTCCTCAAGGCCGGAGTTCGCCGCGATGCTGTACGCCGCCGCCGGCCAGACATAGTCGGAGGAGACGAGGATGTCGGCGACAGTGCTGTTCGGCAGGTTCTTGTTCGAGACCTTGTTGATGGGACCGTAGATCTGGGTGATGCTCAGGTCGTGCTTGCGGCCGAAGTCGTCCGAGTTGATCATCCAGGTGACGTTCTTGTCGATGCTCAGCACGTTGTCGCGGAAGGTGATGAACGCCGATCCCTCGTCCGGGTGCAGCCCGTACTTGTGACCCGAGGGCACGCCCTGAAGGTAGTTGTTGGTGATCGTCGTCCCGGGCTGACTGCCGAGCGTGTAGATCGGCGCGGTGTCACTGAGGCGCTGCACCGTGTCGATGATGTGGTTGTAGCTGATGGTGTTGTTCCGCGCCGTCGTGGTCGGCCGGTTGGGCACGATCGAGCCCGACGACCCGTCGAAGTTCCACCAGCCCCAGCCCATCGTGATGCCGGACCACGGCGCCTTCTCGATCCGGTTGCGCTGGATGGTGAGGGTGTCGACGAAGTACGCCGAGATGGGGCTGTGCCCGTTGAACAGGACGGCACTGTCGTACAGATAGTTGTTCTTGATGTCGATGTTCTTCGGCAGCCCCTCGACCTGCGCGGAGTACTTCTCCCGGTTGGTCGACGTGCCGTCTCCGATGTAGACGTGCTGGGGATGGCCGACATCGATGGCCGATCCCGCGACATCGTTCGTGTGGTTGCCGATCAACTGTGAGTTCTGCACGTCGTTGACCATGCTGACGCCATCAGCGCCGGTGTGTTGGATCTTGTTGCGCTGAAGCAGGATCCCGTCGGCGTTCTGCACCTGGACGATGCCGGGAGTGACGTCGACGTTGCGGTAGTAGTAGACGTGGAAGTTGCCCTTCGCGTACACCTGGGCGCCGAGGTTGCCCTGCTGCGCCTGCTTGAAGGACGAGCCGGCGACGTTGAACAGGTTCCAGTCGGAGTGCTGGATCGTCAGGCCGGAGATGGTGATGTTGCGGGCGTGGCTGCTCGTCGAGGTGCCGGCGATTCGCAGCAGCGTGGTGACGTTGTTCGGTGCGTAGACCGTCGCGGTCGACATGTTGTCGGCGCTGGCCTTGTAGTAGTAGACCGTCTTGGTGCCCTTGTCGAAGTAGAACTCGCCGGGTGCGTCCAGGAACTCGTAGGCGTTCATGAGTTTGTGGGTGCCGCCGACCTGGGCGTTGCCGTTGAACGCGCCCTGGGCGATCGCGGCACCCGGCTGCTGGAACAGGGCAACCCGGTTCGCGCCGTCGGTGGTCACCTGGCGGACGCCCACGATGGCAGTGGTCCAGGTCGTGCCCGTCTCGATTTCGATGTCGTCCTGGTTGCGCGCGATGGCGGGGAAGTCGCTCTGGCTGTATTTCGCGCCGTCACACTGCGACCCCGACTCCCAGGCCCACGCGGCCTGGTTGGCCGTGATGTTGTACGTCCCGTAGCAGCCCCCGGAGCTGACCGTCTTCGTCGCCATGACGGCCCGCTTGTCATTGACGTACAGCGCCCGCAGCTTGTTGGCGCGGTCCAGTGGCGCCTTCCAGATGTTGCCGCTGTGCTGGGTCCACCCGGTCACCTGGACACCGCCGTCGAGGACGGGCCGCTCACCGGGGTAGGCGCCGTAGCTGATCCGGAATCCGTTGGTGCCCGAGTCACTCGCGCCGAATTCGACAGTGCTGCTGATCGGATAACTGCCGCCGCGCAGCAACACGTTGATGTCGCCGGTCATATTCGTGTTCACCGTACGAACGACGTCCCGGGCGCGTTGCAGAGTCTTGAATGGGGAGTCGAGCGTGCCCGCGTTCGCGTCGTTACCGTTCGGGGCGACATAGTAGGTCGCCTGGACCGCGGCCGAGGCCGGCAACTGATTCGTCAGCACGGCCGGCACTGCGGCCGAGACGAAGACCGCGAGCGCCAACAACGACGTTCGAGCGGTGGATATGGCTGATTTCACGTACTGTTCCCTTCACTTGCCGTCGACGGGATGCCGAATGTGGGTATCGAGCGACGAGCACGGAACAGCGACGCCACTAAGGACTGGCGGAGGGCTGCTGTTGCCCGACCGCACTCTTTTTCCAATCGCTACGAAGCTCTCCCCCGGACTGTATGTCGAACGTGTGACGAATGCAACAGCAATTAAGAGTGGTCAATACGCAAAGTCCCCCGTACCGGGCAGATCGTCCGACGCCCACTCCACGGCCTGCCTGCATCGTCCGATGAATCCGCGCCGAGGACCGGACCGCATCCGGGACGGTCCAAGCAGGATGAGTACGAGCACTCATCCTGCCGCTACCGTCGGTCGGCATGCTCGACGCCATGGCTCATCCCCACCCAACGACCGACCACGTCGATCGAGGCACTGCGGCTTTCCCGCTACGGCCGCGTGGCCGGCGACGGACAACGCCTCGACGACCTGCCGGCACCCGTCGTCGCGCCATCGCCTCGCCACTGGCCAGTGCAATTGTGGTGGCGCTCTGCCTGCTGTCGGCCGGCTGCGCGCAGTACGGCGACGGCGACTCGATGGCACGGAATCAGGCCGCGGCCGAGGCGAGAAACCTCAACGAGAAGCTCGGTACGCCGAACCGGGTGCGGGATGCCGAGTACATCGCCGCGACCGCCATCCTCGAACCGACAAGCGCCGACCCGCCGGGCGTCCAACGTGAGCCGCTGGCCTGGTCAGGCCGGGTCTTCGGGGACGAGCAGGCCATCATCGACGTCCGGATCACCGTGCGGGTCGAGGAGAGTCACGGGAACTTCGGCGCTCCCGGCAACTCCGCCGGCCAGGCCACCCGGTGCTACAGGTACCTGCTGAAACTCTATCGCTCCGCATCATTCAAGGAGATCGACTGCCCGTCCGTGGTGACCCCTCCGGTGCCCACGGCCAAGCCGTACCCGGACATGCCCAAGGACGCTGTCGAACGACTCACCGCGGTGCTGCGCACCGCCACGCCCGACACCCTCGCGGCCGCCGTGCGGGCCGCCTTCCCCGAGAAGCACGTCACCGTCGACACGACCACCCACCAGAACGCCCTGGTCGCCGTGCTGGCCGTGCCCGCCGAGCGGGAGTGCGTCCTGCTGGTCCGCACCGCCGACGGAGCCATCAAACAACCGGGGTACGACCGGGAGTGGCTGGAACCGGGCGAGATGGGTTGCAACACCGGGTTGTACGTCTCACCACCGCGTTAGCCGAGGATGCGCTCATGCGCTGCTGCTACAGGGCCTGGTCGCCGTACCTGACGCCGACGCTGCGGGCTGCTACCACCCAGGGACCTCAGACCCTGAACGAGGTGCCGTCTTGTTCACGAGGAGGAGACCTCAGAACGGAGCGTTCGGTCACTGCCCCACGACCATGCGTCGCTGAGCCTGCGGACAGGCTGGAAATGTGTTCCTTCGATTGCAGGGACTCCATAAGATCTCCAACAATCAAGGAGGATGACTCGGTGGGCGATTTCCAGCGGTTCGTGGAGGATGTGACGCAACGTCTGTCCACTATGGCCAAGGGCGAGTTGTACGTCGTCGGCGACGGACTCGACAGGGACTCACTCTGGCTCACCTTCCTCGACTCCTTCCCTCCCGGTACCAACCCGCGGTTCCGTGAGCGAGCCGCGTACGACTGCGCGACCTGCCGCGGGTTCATCAAGCACTTCGGTAACGTCGTCGAGATCCGCGACGGTCAGGTCCGCTCCGTCTGGTCCGGGGTGTCTGCATCCGACCCGGTCTTCTCAGTGGTCGCCGCCGCAATGGACGAATTCGTCGGCACGCTGCCGTTGTCCACCATCTTCCGGTCGAGTCAGGCGCAGTACGGGACGAGGACCACCCGGTCGTTGCGCGACGGCCAGGTCGAGGTGTGGCACCACCTGCACGGCCCGGTGGAGAAGCGGCACCGCACCGAGGACGTCGGCGCGGCACAGGGCACCTTCGACGCTGCGGTGCAGGTCTTCCAGCGTGGCCTGGACGAACTGACCCCGCACGCTCTGGACACCGTCTTCGGCCTCATCGACGACAACGCCCTCTACCGCGGCGCGGAACATCGCCCGGCGGTGACCGAGTTCCGCTCACTGCAGAAGCGGTGGACCCAGGCGACCGACCGACGCGCCTTCGTCTTCGCCAACGCCGCGAACCCGGCGGCCCGGTTCCGCAACACAGTGATCGGCACCCTCGTCCAGGACCTGTCCACTGGTGCGGACCTGGAGCAGGCGGTCCGGTCGTTCGAGGCGAAGGTGGCACCGCAGAACTACCAGCGCCCCACCGCGTTGATCACCCCAAGCATGGTCAAGGCCGCCATGAAGACCATCGCCGAGCTGGGCATCGAGGAGTCGTTGCAGCGACGGTTCGCCCGGCTATCCGACATGTCGGTCACCAATGTGCTGTGGGTCGACAACGACACACAGCCGCGGATGAAGGACGGCCTCGAAGGGCTGCTCATGCAGGCGGCCACCACCCGGTCGGGTGCGTTCCTCCGCGACGCCAAGCCGGAGGAGATGCCCGTGGTCGCCTTCATGAAGAACATCCTGCCCGGCGCCACCGCCATCGACCTGTGGGTCGCCAGCACCCACGAACCGCACCTGGTCAGCCTCACCACCGGCCAGCATCCGACGGCTCCGAGGTTGTTCCGGTGGGACAACGATTTCGCCTGGTCCTACGGCGGCAACGTCACCGACTCGATCAGGGAGAGGGTCAAGCGGGCGGGCGGCAACGTCACCGGCAAGCTGCGGGTGAGTCTGTCCTGGTTCAACCGTGACGACCTCGACCTGCACGTGTATGAACCCAACGGCGAACACATCTGGTACCAGGAGAGGCGCAACAAGCTGGACGTCGACATGAACGCCGGCGGGACGCTCTCCCGCGAGCCGGTGGAGAACGTCACCTGGAGAGGCCGTATCCCCGACGGGGAGTACCGGATCGAGGTGAACCAGTACCGCAAGCGGGACAGCGCGCAGGTCGGCTTCGTGATCGAGACCGAGAGCAACGGAAAGATCGAGCAGTACCGCCACGAGCGGGCGGTCGGCCAGAAGGAGACCATCGAGGTGGGCCGGATGACGGTCGCCGACGAGGTGATCACCGCCTTCCGCCCGGGCAAGGACATGCAGCAGGGCAGCGCGAGCCAGGACCTGTGGGGTGTTACCACCGAACAGTTCGTGCCGCTGTCCACCATCATGTACTCGCCGAACTACTTCGACGACAACGAAGTCGGCAATCGCCACTACTTCTTCATGCTGAAGGGGTGCGTGAACGACCAGCCGACCCGGGGCATCTACAACGAGTTTCTCCGTGGCGACCTGCAGCCGCACCGCAAGGTGTTCGAGGTTCTCGGCGATCGCACCAAGTGCGAGCCTTCCCCCGATCAGCTGTCCGGCCTCGGCTTCAGTTCCACGGTCCGCGACTCGGTGATCGCCAAGGTGACAATGGCCGGCGGCCGGCGCCACCTCATCAGCATCCAGTTCTGATTTCCTAGAGAGGCCATCGTGACCATTTTCGAGCAGGCCACGCGGGAGAAGTTCCGCTACCCGTCGATTAAGGGACTGCTGACCACGGAACAGCTGTGGGAGCTTCCGCTGACCGCCAAGTCCGGCTTCAGCCTTGACGACGTGGCCAAGGCGGTCAACGCCGAACTCAAGGCCGTCGACACCGATTCGTTCGTGGCCACCGAGGCCAATCCGGCCAAGGCGACCCTGGAGTCCAAGCTGGAGGTCGTCAAGCACGTCATCGCCATCCGCATCGCGGAGGACCAGGCGGCGAAGGCGGCGGCGGCCAAGAAGCTGGAGAAGGAAAAGCTGCTGGCGGTCCTGGACCGCAAGCAGGACGCGGCCCTGGAGAACCTGACCGAGGCAGAGCTGTTGGCCCGCATCAGCAACCTGTAGCCCGAGGGCCCGGGGCTCACCACTGGCTGGCGTCGCGGGCCCGGAACCACCGACGCCGGCCACGGCCATGACCTTGTCGGGCACTGGCCGCCCTCGTGCCGTGGTCGGCACTGCATCATCGGTAACTGACTGGGCCGCTCTACGGGGACCCGACGGGTGGAAGCGTGTCGTCGTCGTGGCCGGTCTGGGCTGGCCCGGCGGCAGCCGCGAGGGCCTGGGCGGCCTCGTCCAGGGCCGTGGTCTCGGTCAAGCCATAACGTCTGATCGTTCGCCGACGATCGGCTCCGAACCAGTCACCGGTCGACAAGATCTTCCCCGCCGTGCACGCTCCACCAACTCGGCGCGTGCCTGCGCAGCGTTCCCGAGAAGCGGGTCAGCAGCAGCCAGTCGGCGTCGAGGATCAGCGCGGCGTCCTCCGACCGCTCGTCCAGCACCCGGGCCACGGACGCCAGCATCGCCCGCGTCGCCCGGTCGGAGGATTCGCCCTTAACCAGCCGGAAGCCGATGGTCACGTACCGCTCCGGTTCCCACTCCCACATCGCGCCACCACCATCCTCGGCCTCGAAGTAGCCGTGGGATCCGGCGTGGATGCTCACCGTGTAACCGCACCGATCGCTGAGGTCCGCACTCAACACCCGTGGCCTGCCATCCACCGCCGACTCCTCGGTGCCGTCCGGAGCGACGACACCGGCCAGCACATCGAGAGGAATATCGCCGGCCAGCGTCAAGCGGTACTCGGTCGCCATGGACAGCCCTTCAGTCTCGTCGCAGAATCTGGATTATCGCCCCGCTGCGCGTCACCGCGACCAGTTCCTTCAATCCTGCGATCGGCCAGTCGTCGAACTGCTTCTGCAACGACCCGAGATCGCCACGCCAGTCGTGGAGGTTCACCATCACCCGTTGGGTCTGCTCGCTGGCGATCTTGTCGGATACCCCGCTCCACACACCTCGCACGCTCTTCGCCGGCATCGGGGAGTAACAGTCGAAGACATGTCCCTCGATCAGGTAGTCGGGATCCTTGCCCGCTTTCCCGGAATCACCGGTACCGAGCCGGGCATCGGCGATCTCCTGCCGGGTCGGGTTCTGGTGGAGTCGGTACCCCTGGGCAGCGACGGTATCGGCGCACTGGTTCTCCAGTTCCAGGGAGCGCCGCACGCGTTCGTCCTCCTTCGGAGGGATCCGGGTACGCCGGCCGGTAGGCGAGCCGCCGCGCTCTCCGGTGGGCTTGCGCGTCCATGGCGTCGTCACGCCCCTGCCGGGGGATGGCGTGGGAACCGAGGCAGGGCTGGCCGGTACGGCACCGCCAGCCCCGCTCAGTTTCCCGAAGACCCCAACTGTCGTGCCTCGGCGATCGCCGCGTCAACGGCCTGTCGGGTGGTGGCGGTGCGCTGGACCAGCATGACAAGCACCTGTTTGACGCTCTCCAGACCTTGTATCAGCGGCCCCGGCTGCCCACCCTGCAAGACCCCGACGACAAGCTGCTGCGCCTCACCGACCTGCGTGATCGTGGCGGCCGTCTGGTCACGGATGCCGTCGACCGCACTCTGGACCGGAGTCAGCCCGCTGATCGTCTCCCCCGGACTGGCCTGCTTCGGGACAGCAGCGGCCGCCTTCGCGGCATCACCGACAGCCCCGCCGAGGCCGCCCAGTCCACCCCGGATGGTGGCGATGGCCCCGCGAACCCGCGCCACACCGGCAGCGACCGCAGCGAACCCGGCACCCGCCGCCCGCAGCGCGACCTCCTGCGCCTGCTGATCAGCAGCGGCAGCGAGGCCCTGCGCGCGCTCGACCCCGGCCGACAGCGTACGTAGCTCCGTAGTGATTTTCTCGACCTGCGACACGCTGCCGGATTCCTCCACCTGACGACGAGAGCTCTCAGGAGGGTTGAACCTACCGGCACGGCTCCAACGCCACCAGACGTCGCAGAGCAAGTACGCGATCAGTGGTCGCGGCCGAGAAGGCGGTGGAAGGAAAGCGGTTAGACGGTGGGAGATCCCGGTCAGCGCGGCGATTCGGCCCCGCCGTGGCGTCGGGCGGGCCAGCCGAGGAACCGGTCGAACAGGTGCGTGACGTCGCCGCCGGCGCTCGGGGTGAGCTGGTGAAGATCGTCGATGGCCTCAGCGAGTAGGCCGGCCAGGTAGAGGAAGAGACCGACTGTGTTGTCGCGGTACTCGGCGACCAGTATGAGCCGCGCCCGTCCGCAGGGCCAGGGCTGCCCGCAGCGGCGACACAGCCAGAGCGGACGCAACGGCAGATGCTCCGCCGGCACGGGCCGGTGCTGCTCGGCCGCACCGGTCCCGTCCGTACTCATCGGCGGCGGTGCTTCCGTGCCTGTTGCTCGAACAAGACCCACCAGACGTGCGTCAACAGCGGTGGGTCGGCCGAACCCGGTCCCACCGCCGCCGGGGCCACCGCTGCGCGGTCTGTCGTCAGCTCGCCGGTCACGGCGTACCGCGACACGTACACCGTCATGGCCGGCCCTCGGCCGGTGCTGGCCTCGGTGCGGGGTGGGCTTGCCGGCGTACCGGCAAGCCCACCACTGTCGGCCAGCGGCTGGGAGCAGACCGCCGGTCACCCGCCCACGCAGCCCTACTGACGGTACGCGAACGGGGAGTCACCCTCGCGGTCGACGGAGTGCCCAGCGCGAGCACTTGCCGGTGCGTCGGGTCGCATTCCGACCTGTCGCCGATCGGCACATCCATCTGGGTCTCCCTGGCGTGACATTGCCGCTGGCCCGTCGGCGCGCCATGGGGGTCAGGATGGTCCTGGACCGTTCGCCGACGTGTTCCTGACGTCCACAATCGCTTGCGGCACTGGCCGGGAGACAGACCCAGCGTGGTGGGCCACGGTGGGCCTCACCGTGTCCCGCCTGAGCCAATGCGGAGAGGACTGGCGGTGCCCGCCCTAAAAGGCTCGGCTCAGAGGATGTGCCAGCGGCGGAGTTCCGACGCATCATCGACGAGGCCCGCGATGCGGTGGTGCACCTCGTCGGCGGCGTCAGTTCCGGGCCGCGACTTGCGAGCGTTGGTGGCGATCATCTGCAGCTCACGGAGCTGGCACAACTCTTCGAATCTCGGCCAGGATGTGGCATCCCAGCCGTAGGCGGCGGTGAAGCCGGCGAAGGCATCGGGACCGGGCGGGTCGAACCGACGGCAGTGGACAGCGACCGTGGCGATGTCCCACTCTCGGGGCCCGAGGGCGGCGCCGTCCCAGTCGGCCAATACGGGCGTGCCGTCGAAGCGCCGGAGCGCGTTGCGGACCTGCGGATCTGACTGAATCAAACTCGTGCCGCGGGGAAACCGCATCGCCTCCCAGCCTGCGGCCAGCGCCTCGAGCCTGCCCATCAACAGATCCTGTTCCTTGCCGTTGAGGATCTCCGAACGGGTGACGGCCCGCTCGATGCCGTGGATCGGTCGCAGTGCGGGCAGCGGCACCGGCGGAGCGGGCAAGTCGTGCAGGTCCCGGAGAAGGCTTCCGAGCTCGGAGAGGGTGATGGGGTCGTCGTATGCCGGGTCCAGACGCTGCCAGACCGTAACGGCGTACCCGCCCACCCGCATCGGCTGGGAGACGCCCGGATGAAGGCCTACCGTGGGGAAACCTCGGGCCACCAGCCAGGCGAGCACGGCCACCATCCCGCGCACCCGTTCCAGGTCATGATCGCCAGGGGCGATCTTGACGACCACGTCACCGACTGCGTAGACGGCGTTGGTGTGGTGCCGCAGCAGGACCGCGTCCGAGTCGGAATAGCCGAGGAGACGACACACCTCGGCGAGCACCGGTCGGGTGCGCGCCTCGACGAACATGGGGCTCCTAGGGACCGAGTGCGGCTGTGGTCCCAAGACTACGGGCGCGCTCGCGGCACGCCCGTAGGTAATCCGTCAAGCTGGCAACCTCGCCGCGCCCCTTTCTCTCGGGGATCGCCGTGGCCACGTCGGTGGCCCTGGTCAGGATGATCTCCGTACGCTGCGTCTCGGGCAGGTCCGCGACGGCATCACGCGCGGTCAGGGCCGCTTCGGTCGCCCGCCGGTCCTGCGCGAGGCACATCGATCGGTCCAGGGCGATGAGCGCCGCGTCGATCGGTACGGCCGGTATCGCGCCGTAGAGCCGCAATGCCTCGTCCTGGACCCGGTACGCCTCCACCGTGTCACCGAGCCAGGTGTATGCCCCGGAGAGGTAGAACAGCAGCCGCTTCGCCGGAAACCTGAACGCCACGTCGGTGTCCTCGTCGCCAGCCTGATCGAACAGCCGCCGTGCCTGATCGATGGCCGACCGCGCCTGCTCGATGGCGCCGATCCGGGCCAGAGCACGCGCCCGGCCCGCCGCCGCCAGGGCACCCGGCGACGATGCTTTCGACGTCACCGCCAGAGCCGCATCTGCCAGGGCAACGGTTTGGGTTGGATCCCCGAAGTAGTACGGCAGCATCGCCGCTTGGGCCCGCACGAGCACCCTGAAACGAGCATCCCCGCTGTCGTCCGCCGCGTGGATCGCCGTGCCGTACCACCGTCGAGCCTCGGACACGTCTCCGAGCCTCATCAACGCATCAGCGCACATCGTCGCCAGCAACGCCGCCACCCCGGACAGCCGGGACTGGAGTGCCGCCGGCTGCCGCCGAAGCGACAGCGCCTGGACCTCTCGGCAATCGGCAGCCAGTAGCGCAAGCATGATCTGCGGCGAGGCCGAGGGGTAGACCCTCATATGCTCGCCCGCAGCTTGTTCAATCAGCTCGAGCTGCCGAGGAGCGACACTCGCCGCTGCCAGAGCCTCGTCCAGTCCCAGTCGGAGCCTGACCAGATTGCTGACCTCGATGCGGGCGGCGGCACCGGCCGGCGATCGGTCCGCTCCACCCTCCACAGCCAGGCGGTCGGGGTCGCGAGGCACAACGATGTCCTCGTCGAGCCCGAGTCCCATGGCCGGACGCGGAATGTTCAGACCGGCTGCGATCCGTTCCAAAACCTCGTAGGCCGTGACCTGGCGGACGCCTTTGGCGATTTCAGCAGCGCGGTTGGGCGAGACGCCAACAAGAGCCGCAATCCGGCCGTATGACACGCCCCTGGCGTGGAGGAAGTGGAAGACCGCGGTGATGTCGCGCCGCCGCAGAAACTCACTGATCGGTCGACCGTTCCAAAGCCCCGAACTCCACCACTCAGGATCCACCTGTGCAGCCACGATTCACCCCGATCGAACGACGACCAGTTGCAAGCACAGCGCATGCGTGCCGTCACATCAAGTCAGCGACACGTCGAGTCGTTGGCGCTCACCTCAGAGTTGACCCATGCGGCAGCATCCGGAACACCACGATGGGGCCTCACCATGTCCCCATGGGATGAAGCGCAGGATCCGAGCGCCGCTAACCCTCCTTCCGCCGGAGTGCGCCTCCTCGGCCCTACCGTGGAAGACGTGGATCGGATCGCCATCATCGGCTGCGGCGGCAGCGGCAAATCCACCGTTGTCAGGAAGCTCGCTCGGATCCTCGACGTACCGCTGGTCCACCTCGACGCGATTTACTACGACGAGCGCTGGACGCCGCTCCCCAGGGATGAGTTCGCCGCCCAACAGGAGAAGCTCGTCAGCGGCGAGCGGTGGATCATCGAGGGCAACTACGCCAGCAGCCTGCCCATCCGGCTCGCCGCCGCCGACACCGTGATCTTCCTCGACCTACCCGCCGCCGCATGCCTGTGGGGCATCGTCCAACGACGGTGGCGATACCGCGGCGGCCAGCACCAGGCCAACGGCGTCTACGACCGAATCACCTGGAACTTCGTCCGCTACATCGTCAGCTACCGGCACACCATGCGACCTCGCGTCCGAAGCCTGCTCCGTCATCACGAGCCACACGTCCAGCTCATCACTCTCACCAGCCGACGCCACGCCGACAGGTTCCTCGACCGCGTACGACGGGAAAGACAGCCGGACATCTGACCCATGAGTCCATGACGACAGCCAGGCATCCAATCGGACGACGGCCGGGTCCAACGGCTCCCGAGCACCCACCGAGCGACCACCCATCGCCCTCAGACACGAAAAGGCCCCGACCCAGTGTGAACCACCAGGTCAGAGCCTATCTCGTTGGTGCGCCGCCAGGGACTCGAACCCCGAACCCGCGGTCCTCGAACATCGTGACCTTGAACTAGTTACCGACCATCAGAACTTGGCACTGACCTGTCCAAACGTCCCGGCAAGGTGATCACCGCTTGTCGCCGCTGGTCGACCGTTGGCAAGGGTTTTCGGGGGAAACGGGGGATGATTGCCCGTCACCCACATGGCCGGGGCTGATGCGTTGCATACCGCAGGTTGGTGCCCTGCCGGGGGCACGTAGAACATGGGAACGGGTTTGACCGACAGGGCGGACGCCAACGCGTCCGCCCCGTCTGTGTCGTGCTGGCGCCGATCGACGAGATGATCCACGCCGTGCTGGCCCAGTTCACTCTCATGTCCCGGATGCAGCGCGACCTCGTGGTTACGTTCCCACACGCCACAGAGTTGAAGGAGTTCACCTGCACCCGCGGCCGCCTGACCGATGCGTACTACGCCGCCGCCGGTTGGGGGCCGCAGCCGGCTGCCGCGCCTGGATCCGCTCGGCCAGCCCCTCGGGCGCCCTCTAAGGAGACGCACAGCTCACCGCAGTTGACGTCGTAGCGATATCGATCAACGACCCAACCGGCAGGTCAGCGTAGTTCCACGTTTCGGTGTAGCCGTCCTCCTTGGCTGTTAATGCCCGCGTGCGGCTGCT
Source organism: Micromonospora sp. NPDC049047 (assembly GCF_040649135.1). Taxonomy (NCBI): domain Bacteria; kingdom Bacillati; phylum Actinomycetota; class Actinomycetes; order Micromonosporales; family Micromonosporaceae; genus Micromonospora; species Micromonospora sp. NPDC049047. Next base: position 133,034 of record NZ_JBEZEY010000008.1, on the reverse strand, counting down.
GCGTAGGCCATGAGCGACCAGGACGGCCAGGAACGCCTGCTCCCGTTCACGAGCCACGGTCGCGTCCAGTGGCGGTGAGACCTCGATCGGCTGCCATCCGTACCGGCGTAGCTTGGCCAGCCGGGCATCGGGCACGTTGGTGATGCCGATCTTGCGTTGTTCCCGGCCGTCGAACTCGCGGCGCAGCAGGTAGAGAAACCCAGGCTTGGCCGGGTTGTAGCCGGTGACGGCGCAGATTGGGCAGTTGGTGTCGCCGGCCGTCCGCATCGACACCTTGGTGGTCCAGGTGTGCTCGGGATTGTTGCGGCAGCGCCATCCGATTCGCCTGTGGGTGCCGGCGGTGAGCTGGTCGGCGGTTACCCCCTCGTTGAGTTCCGGGTCGAGCTCGGCAGCGATGTCCGGGAACCGGGTGGCGAGGGAGTTGGTCACCGACAGGCGTTGGCCGGCGCAGCAGGGACAACCGGCGTTGGCGGCGGTGCGGCTGGACACGACGGCCGGCCATGTGTGGTCAGGTCCTTCCGGGCATCGCCACCACAATTTGTCACCGCTGCCGTTGTTTACCCGGTCTCCAGTGAGCCCGTCGTTGAGCAGGGAGTCGAGTTGGGCGGCGATCCGCGGAGATCGGGTGGCGAGGGAGTTGGTGACCGACACCTGCACTCCGGCGCAGGCTGGGCAGCCGGTCGACTCTCGCCCCGCCCGTTTGTCGAGCGTCGCGGACCATTCGTGGTCTTGGCCCTTCGGACACTTCCACCAGACCGAGGTCCTGGCACCGAATACCACGTGGTCAGGGGTGAGGTCGCCGTTGCGGGTGGGGTGCCACTGGGCTGCCAGGTCCGGGCGCCGTGTTGCGAGGGAGTTGGTCACCGATAGCTGCAGGTTAACGCAGCAGGGGCAGCCGGTGCCGACGACAGTCCGCTGGTATGCCATCGTCGACCACTCATGGTCTGACCCCTGCGGGCACTTCCACCAGACCGGAGTCGTGCTACTTGTAGCCACCACGTCGGCCGGGGTGAGATCGCCGTTGCGGGTCGGGTGCCACTGTGCGGCCAGATCCGGGCGCCGCGTCGAAAGCGAATTGGTCACCGACACCTGTCGGCCGCGACAGGCCGGGCAACCGGCATCCCGGACCACGCGCGAGACTACCGGCATTGCCCATACATGATCCTCGCCCATAGTGCACCGCCACACAGCCCACAAGGAACTGCCGGCGACTACCTGATCCGGGGTGCGACCATCGTTGAGGATGGGATCGAATTGGGCCGCCAGACTGGGATGCATCACGGCGAGGTTGTTCGTCGCCGACACCCGCCGGTTCTTGCAGTACGGGCAAGTGCCGTCCGGGTTGCGCTGGTTCGGTGCGGCTTCCCATTCGTGGTTGGAGTCCTGCAGGCAATGCCACCAAACCGGTTTGTTGCTGTACGCAGTCACGTCCTGCGGCCCTTGGACGCCGTTGCGGGTCGGATGCCACTGCGCGGCCACCTCCGGCAACAAGGTCGCGAGCGAGTTCGTCACCGACACCTGGTTTCCTGAGCAAGCCGGGCAGCCGGTCCCGCCCTTGGCCGTCCGGTCCCTGGGCATCGCCTTCCAGATGTGGTCGGGTCCGGCTAGGCAGCGCCACCAGTGCCGACGGTTACTCCCGGCGATCACCTCGGTCGCGGTCAGCCCGTCGTTCAGTTCGGCGTCGAGCTGCGCGGCCACCTCAGGAAACAGCGTGGCGAGCGAGTTGGTCACCGACACCCGCTGGTTCACACAGAACGGGCAGGAGGATCCGCCGGTGGTACGTTCCACTACCCGTACTTGCCATTCGTGGTCAGGGCCGGCTGGGCATGTCCACCAGGCTCTCGTGCCGCTGCCGGCCGGGACGGTCGTCGGCGTCAGCGCCCCGTTCCGAGTTGGATGCCACTGCTCGGCCACCTCGGGGTACCGCACCGCGAGGTTGTTCGTTGCCGACGCCCGTTTGTTCGTGCAGTACGGGCACCGCGTACCGTCCGCGGTGCGCTGGACAATCTGCGTCTCCCACTGATGATGAGCATCAACAGCGCACTGCCACCACGCACGTTCGTTGCTGCCATACACCACCTGATCCGGGCGGCGGCCCTCGTTCGCGGTCGGATGCCACTCCGCCGCCACCTCCGGATACCGCGACGCCAGGGAATTGGTCACTGACACCCGCTGGTTCACGCAGAACGGGCAGCGGCTGTTCGGCCGGGTCATGTTCGATACGACCGCCGACCACACGTGGTCGCCACCCACTGGGCACAGCCACCATAGCTTCCGCCCACTCCCGGCCGTCAACGTCGTCAGGTCCACGTCAGGATTCTTGGTCGGATGAATCAGCGGCAGCAGCTGCGGAAACATGTCGCGCAACAGAGTGCCCCGTGCAAACCTGGCACCACGCGGCGACCGGTCCGCCGGCGTGCAGGCATCCAGGCGAGAATCCGAGGTATCCACGGCCGGAGAACCTACCGCCCGGGTATGACGTTCGGCGTTCGTCCTGCGCATTCTGTTCACTCGATCAGGTGACATAGGCCCCGAGCGCCGCCCGTCTTGCCCAGCAGCACGCCGGGTAGGACGGAGCCTGGATCATCGGACTGCGCTCGATGGGAATCGAGACCGTTCGCCCCGCAGTGCGTGAAGGAAGGCCGCGACTGCTCGTGTCTCTATCAACCCCGGGGTGGAACAGGATGACGGCGCTGCGCCAGGTGGCCGCCGGACTATCTGGCCCACCGTTTGTGCTGGTAGGAAGCGGCCTGTGATCCGGTCAGCTCCTGAGTGGTGTTATTAATCCGCGCGAGGAATGACTCGCCCTTTGCCCCTGTCTTCGTTAGCAGTGTGTATACCGGCTCGGGAGCCGGCGCCACGTCGATCCGTGCGACCGTGCGGTCGTTGACGGTGCCGAACCTGACGGTGACATTGGTCGTCACCGGCTTTCCGAAGTAATTGATCAGCAGCTGGGTTAGCCACTGTTCCCAGCTATCGGTGTCCTTCTTGGAGAACACGGTGAAGTCATCCTCCAGACCGAGGACGGAGCCGTCGTCCTGGACACCGACGAGCAGGGTACCGCCGTGACTGTTCATGAAGCCGGCGATCGTCTTGACCACCGACCACTCGATCGCTGAGTCCTTCACGCCGGTGGACAGGTTCTTCCGGCCAGTCGATTTGAACTCGACGACCTTGCTTTCACCCGCCTTGATCAGCGACTGGATGGCCTGCGCGACCGCCGCACCGCTCCGGTGTGCGGCGAACGGACTGCCGTGGCTGTCGCCCCGGTTCACCGGCCGGCCGGTCGCGGCTTCGATCTGGCGGATCAGCCGCTCGTAGCGGGCGTCGAAGAACGTTCCGAAGTCGTCTTGGCGTAGGGCGACCGGGTCGATGTCATGGCTCGTGATGATCACGTCGAGATCCTGCTGATCGATCGGCACCCCGGTCTCGATCGCCGCCAGATAGTGGCTAGGTGCGCTGCTACCGATGTAGCTCCAGGTCTGGCCGTCGATGGCAGTCTTGTTGACGATGCAGTTGGCGAACGCGGCGTCGATCTTGTTCGCGGCACACCACCTCTGTGGGAATACGTGGCGGATGTCGATCGAGTCGGCCATGTACGCCTTGGCGTCGATCGGCTCGCCGGTGCGGAAATCCTGGCCGCCCCGCTTCATCATGAGCGCGTAGAGACCCTTGTACGCTGCGCTGTTTCGGGTACGTAGGCTGAGCAGCCGCTCCGCTTGAAATTGGGACTCTCGCACGGTGCGTGGCTCGTCGCCACCGTCCTGGATCCAGGGGAGGACATCCTGGAGGTCGTTGGCGAAGCGGGTCTCGGTGGTTCCGCCATACAGTTCGCCCAACACGCCGCACCAGTACCATTGGCGCAGCTTCGCGCGAGGCCCCGCCGTGAACGCGTTTTCACCGAGCAGCGTGAGGATCGCGGTCAGCGGGACAAGCTGTGTGCTGTAGGGAAGGTCGCGGGCGCGGAAGATCCGCTCTCCGTGCAGAAATCGCACAACTCGGTCCAGGGTGTCAGTGACGGCGTCGGCCCAGCGCCGGTACTCGTCCACCGGAAGTGACAGCATGTCGCGCCGCTTCGCCGATACGGCTGGTACACGGTCCCGTGGGCCACCTCGGCGGTTCTCGGTCCGGCGGCCGTGGGTCCAGAGCAGCGTGACGATCTGCAGGAACGTGGTGGCGTCGAGGTCAGCGAGTAACGGCTCGTCGGACCACGTGGCCTGTCGCCGTTCCCAGTCCGGGCGCAGGCGGAAGTTCTCCGCAGCGAACGTCGCGGTCAGCAACTCGAACACCGTCAGCTCAACACCGCCGGTGTTGACCTTTTCGAAGACCTGGCAGACGGCCTCCTTGCTGGTGTTCTGGTTCAGCGCGATTCGTGGCACGCTGTAATGCTGGAACGGCTGGATCAACGCCTCGTGGAACCGTTTCCAGATCTGCACCTGCTCCTTCGGTGCCCCGGCGTCCAGATACGCCATCTGCCAGTCCGTGATGGCCGCCGAGTCGAGCACAATGTCAAGCGGGAACAGGCCCGCCCGTCCGGCCCGTACCTGCGCCTCGGTCGTCGATGCGTCGAGCACCACGTTGCCGCGGCCATCCACACGACGCTTGTCCGCCGGCAACGACACGATGGCGTCGCTGCGGTCGGCATCCGGGTCGATGCAGGCGTCAATGTCAGCGAAATACCAGCGGTCGACATCCTTCTTCCGCGCGTCGCAAGTCGGCACCGGCGCACCAGAACGCAAGGCCAGATACAGCGACGTTGTTCGCTGCTGCCCGTCCAGCAACAGGTACTTTGGGTCCGTCCTGAGTGTCGGGGTCGGAACCCCCTCCAACGGCCGCGGCTGGAACCGGACCTCCGCGTTGCCGGTCTCCAACGTCATCATCGCGCCGATCGGGAAGGATCGAGAAACCGACGCCAGCAGACTCACGATGTGGTCGTCGTCCCAGACCCAGCCGCGCTGGAAATCCGGCAACTGCAGGACCCCCTGGTGCGCCTGGCTGAGCAAGTCCGACAAGGGAACGTCGCCACTCTCGAAGGTCTTCGCCATCTCCGCCCTCCCACGACCTCGGCACCGCGACACAGTAAACGACCAACGGCCCCGAGGGCTGCCACCATCAATACGCCATGACCGGCCTTCAAGATAGATCCCGGGCGGCACGGTGGCGCCGTCGTCGTCGCCACCGCCTGCTCACCTGGTCGCATCCCGGACGCATCCGCAACGCGGCGGCCTTCGCTGCGCTGGCCGGAGCCTCACCGCTTCGGCGTCATCGGGCAGCACCCGCCGCGACCGACACAACCACGGCGGCTACCGACGCCTAAACCGCGCCCTCTACACCGTCGCCCTGGTCCGCGCGGGCCACGACCCCCGCGCCCGCACCTACATCGCCCGGCCGCGGGTGCGGTAGCGTCTCCTCATCGTTGCGGCCCACGATGGCGGGCCTGAACCATGAAGGTGGTCGCGCCAAGTGACCGTCGCTATCACTGAACTGCGTAAGCTTCTTCAGCGATCGGGCAATGTGTGTGCCTACCCGGGATGCACCGTCAGGCTGACGTCGGCGGGCACCGGCGCGGACCCGGCCGTTGTGGTGAGCGAAGTCGCGCACATCGTCGCCGAGAGCCCCGGTGGACCACGCGGCGATTCGCCCCTATCGGAGCCCGAACGCAACCGCTACGAAAATTTGATCTTGCTGTGCAATGTGCACCACCAGCTCATCGACTCCCAGCCGGCGACCTACACCGTCGAGTGGCTCTTGGAAGTCAAGCATGAACATGAGCGGTGGGTCGAGCAGCGCCTCGAAGGTATCGACATCGCCCGCCCCGCACAGGCACGCCGACCGGTAACTCCACTCCACCCGCAAACCTTCGGCACCGTCGGCACAGTCACCGACCCGGTCCTACTGGGAATCCACCGGGCGATCCCTCTGAAGACATCGGTGGAGGGCCTGGATTCTCAGCTACCGACCTACATACGCCGCGACCTCGACACAGACCTCCGCACGGCCCTTCGCGAAGATCTCAGCCGCGGGGGCTTCATCGTCCTGGTGGGAAGGGCAGCGTGCGGCAAGTCCCGCACCGCGTACGAGGCAATCAAGGCAGAGCTATCCGCGTGGCGGATCTTTGTGCCGTCTGATGCCGCCGAAGTCAACGGCCTTGCGGAGGCTGAAATCGGCGACGGGCGGATCATCGTCTGGGTCGACGAGCTCCTGCCTCTGCTCATCGACCCGGACCTTTCCATGCGGGCATTCCGCGATCTGATCAGCAACCCCGACCGCCCTGTCATCATCGTCGGCACGATGTGGCCCGAGCACCACGACCAACTCTCCGAGCAACCGGCGCAGGCCCAACCAGATCCATTCCAGGCAGCGCGTCGGCTGCTGAAGTTGGCCCGACGCTGGGACCTGCCGGCTTCACTGAGCGAGGCGGAATTCAACGAGACGAGGTCTCTCAGCGACGTAGATCCCCGAATCGACGAGGCGGCGCACTACGCAGTCGCTGGGCAGTCACCGATCGCCGTTCTGGCGTGCGCGCCAGACCTGATATCCCGATTCACGACCGCACCAAACTCGCCCGGAAGGCTCGTCGTCGAGGCGGCCGTGGAAGCCCGATTGTCTGGTCACTCAAAGGTTGTCCCGGCCGATCTCCTTCAACGGCTTGCCACAGTTAGAATGACTCCGGAAGACAAAGCAACCTCGCCGGCTGACTGGTTCAACGACGCGATTACATGGGCGCGCCAGCCCGTATGCGGCGTCGTCTCGCTGCTCAAGCCGTACGCCCGGGAAATCGGCGTCCTGGCGGGCTACGAGGTCAGCGACATCGTCGCCTCCCACGTCTGGCGGTCAGGTTTCACGCCACGCAACGTGCAAGCGAGTACCTGGGCGCTCCTCGCGGACACCACCGACATCGAGTCATGCCTGTTTATCGGGTTCAACGCCCTCCGTTCGGGACACGTCCACAGCGGGCAGAAGGCGCTGCGACACTGTGCGCAACAGGGCGTGGGCCACGCCGCAACGATGCTCGGACTGTCGTACCTCGACGGCGGCAACCTCGTTGAAGCTCTGACTTGGCTCACCACAAGCTACGACTACGGCGAACCCGATGCCGCAGCTCTCATCGCGGTCGTCTACCACAGCCGGGGCGAGACCGATGAAGCGCGGCGGTGGCTTACCATCGCCGCGGAAGCCGGCGACAGATCCGCGATGTTCGGCTTGGGGCAACTCCACGAAGACCAAGGCGACGACACCGGGGCATTCCACTGGTATAGGCAATCCCTGGATCGAGGGTTCGTGCCCGCCGCTTCTGGTCTCGGCGGTCTTCACGCCAAGCGCGGCGAGGATGAGCAGGCCATGGCCTTCTGGAAACGGGCGGCCGCAGGCGGTGAACCGATGGCGATGATGAATCTGGCCCGTTACGACCTGAACATGGGCAAGACGCTCGGCGCGGAACGGTGGTGGCGAGCAGCCGCAGAACTCGGCGTCGTCGAGGCCATGGGAATGCTCGCTGAGCAACTACTCGGGCACGAACAGCACGAGGAAGCCATGGACTGGGCTCGCAAGGCATCGGACGCCGGTTACGCGCCGGCATGGGGCCTGCTGGGACAACTGCTCGCTCAACAGGGTCACGTCGAGGACGGTCTTGGGTGGCTTACTCGCGGCGCCGAAGCCGGCCAGGTCAACGCGGTGGGATGGCTTGCCGAGCAACTGGAAGACCTCGGAGATCTCGAAGGCGCACGACGGTGGATGGCCAAACTGGCTACCGAATACCCGGAACCGGCGATACACGCCCGCTACGGAATTTTCCTGTACACCCATGGACACACGGACGAGGCGATGCCGTGGATCCGGCGGTCCTTGGACTCAGGAGACCCCATGGCCGCTAGGCTTCTTGGGATCGCCGCCCAAGTGGACGCAACCCTCCATGAGCTGATCTTCCCAGCGGCGGGAAGCACGTCGCCGCTGGGCCTCGTGCCGTACCCGGAACAGGGGCAGTGGACGCCCATCGAGCAAGGATGTGGCTGCGTTATCGGCTGGGGATGGGACCAGCGCTCCGATCCCGAAGCATTTATGATGTGGTGTGTTGAGATGACGTTAGCCAACTGTGTATGGCATGGAGCAGAAAGCGGAGGGTTCCCGGCTCCACCCCCGGATGCGACGATCTCTCTGGTTGACCGGCGCAGTGGTGTTGCTTACCTGACGCGCCGTGCCGTTGGGGACGACATCGAACTTGGACGGGAATTGACCCGGCAAATCAAGGAATTGATGACCTCCAGCAGGGGTGACCGCCTCGCGAGCGTACCTGGAGCGCTCCGCGACCACTTCGTCGAAGAAGGTTACGACCCCGCCGAACAGTGGATGCAAACACGGCTCACCGACATCGTGCTCAACCGAGGAAGCTCCATCGACTGGAATGCGCTACAGAGATTGAAAGGCTGACGTCTCTCGACGTGTCTACGTGATCTGCGTCGATGGTTTGGATAGGTCGGGGTGATGAGGTATCCGGCTGGTGGTGGCATGAACGCGGCAGCCCGGGTCCGGCGTGAGAAGGTCCGGATCCAGGCCCGCACAGGGTGAGGTGATCGTCAAGATCCACCGCAGCGCGGAACGCCACACTCAGGAAGTCCAGGCTTACCTCACCTGGGTCCCCGCCCTCGGTGACCGGGCACCCCGGCTGCTCGCGACAACCGACGACCCACCGGCCATCGTCATCACTGCCGTACCGGGCATCCCGCTCAGCCAGCGGCGGCTCGACCCCGAAGCCGAGCAGGACGCTTACCGGCAGGCAGGACAACTACTCAGGACACTGCACGCCGCCGGACCGCCCCACCTCGAACCGGACTGGACGGCCTGGCTCGCCGACCGAGCCGAGTACTGGATTCATGTCGCCGAAGATCGGATCACATCCAGCGACGGCAACGAGGTACGGGCCCACATGCGAGCACTACGAGAAACTCGCACCGCTATCGACCGTGCCGTGTCACCTCGACTTCATGCCTCGCAACATGATCTACGGCGGCGACGGCATAGTCCGGCTGATCGACTTCGAACACAGCCGCTACGACCTCGCGCCCCGCGACCTCGTACGCCTCGCCACCCGCATCTGGCCCCTCCGCCCAGACCTACGCGAGAGCCTCCTCAACACCTACGGTCCACTCACCGCTGCAAACGAGAATGTGATGCAGCACTGCGCACACCTGGACGCCCTGACCAAAGGGGTCAGGATGAGGTCGGCCTCGCCGAAGGCCCCCATGTCCCAACCGACATCGGCCCGTTGGGACATCTCATAGAGGATCCGGGCGACCATAAGATCACTAACCAGGCTGGATGAGCTCTCGGCAAGCTCAGGCTGTCTCCCTCATGGGCTGCCCATCGTGCAGGGAGGAGGACGTCGGGCCCTCCTGCCTCGGCAGGCTGGTCACCTTCTTCATGCGGGGCTCGCGCCCGAAGAAGGCCCGATACTTCTCCACGGTGCCGATCTCCTTGACGATCCGCTTCACCCAAGCCGGAGTGTAGGCGTAGCTCTTGAAAGCCTCGTTGTAGACGCAGTACCGCGCGTCGGTGTCACACGGATCGGAAGCCCCGGCAGTAGGCCGTACCGCGAGCCGCCTCCACATCTCGATGTGCTCGCGCTGAACGTTGAACTCAAAGGGCAACTGGCTTTCGACAAGACAAGCAACGCGACTGGGAAGCAGTTTGTCCTTGTCCGCCACCTCGACATGCCGATTCTTGATGATGACTGTGCCTTGCCGGCCCGCCTCCATCATGACCTTGCGTTCATCCTCGCTCAGGTCATCGAGCTTGACGAAGTCGATCGCCAAGTCGGCATCGGTCTTCGAACCGATGACTGGCACCAGCCGAACCCGGTAGTCGTACTTCAAGTCATCCAGCACAGCCGGATCGATGGCCGCTTCGAACTTCGCGACCAGATCGCGAGTGCCCTTCGGCAACTTCGCGGCAGTCGCTCGAAGCTGCTCACGTCCTTCGGCGGTCAGGGACTGGAGCGAGACGGGGAAGCGGAGTCGTTCGGCGAGGCTGAAGGCGCCTCCGAAGTGGCTAACCATCTCATGCTCGTAGTTCATGACAAGCGCCTGCGCCTTGCCGCCTGTCGCGACCTTCGCGTTGTGCTCGTATCGATGCTCTACCTTATTACGCAGCGCTACGAATAGCTCTGCGTTCAGCCTGACCGGGTCGCTGCTGTTGGGATAGCGCTGCTTCAAGCAGAATTCAAGATCCCACGCCTTCGGTTCGCCGTCGATCAACTTGTACTCGCCGGTCTGGGCGTCCTTGTAGTGATAGTCGATCTTTGCCTGGTGGAACTCAGCATGCAACAGGTAGTGCCAGGCCTTGTGCATGTGGGTGAGGAAGTCGCAGTAGTTGCCGCTTGAGCAGTTCCACTCGTCCACTGCCTTTAGGGCGTGTCGCTGCGACTCGGTCAGGATGTGGCGCCAACGGGCGTATGCCATTTCGTACGTCCTTCATGTCCAGCATGAAGGATCACACTTAGAGGCCGCTCAAGACAAGCGGAAATCTACCCTGGCCACGTACGGGGCGGCCGGCCATGAAAAACACGGAGGTGTCGCGGTCGCACCGGCTGACGACCCTGCAATCGCTCGCCGGCCAGACGGTAGGACGGCAATGCCCCTGCCGCACTCGACCGACAAGCAGTGGATTCAGCCCGGCCCGGGTCGTGGCTGCACAACACCGGCGCCACCCGATGAAGCTGATGCCCACGAGCACAGCGCCTGAGCCCGACAGCGCCTGAGCCGTCCAACGGCTCCCGAGCACCCACCGAGCGACCGCCCACCACCGAAGCACACGAAAAAGGCCCCGACCCAGTGTGAACCACCAGGTCAGGGCCTATCTCGTTGGTGCGCCGCCAGGGACTCGAACCCCGAACCCCGCGGATTAAGAGTCCGCTGCTCTGCCAGTTGAGCTAGCGGCGCTCGCCGACAACGGGACGAGACGGTGGCACGCCCGGCCGCCGCCCCGAACAAGCATTACCGCAGCGTCAGCGTGACCTGCCCGGTCGCGGCCCCGGACGGGTCCACCACCAGGGCGTACGTGCCGGAGGCCGGCAGGACTGTCGGCCCGATGTCGCCGGCGCCGTTGACCACGCAGCCGCTGGTGATCGGGCTGCCATCGGGGGCGCGTAGTTCCAGTACGCCACACTGGTCGGGTAGGTCGGAGGCGGTCGCGGTCAGCCGCACCGACGTGCCGGCGCTGGCGATGAACCGGTAGGTGGTGACCGCGCCGGGTTGGTCGACGGTGGCGACGACCTGTGGCCCGCCGACGGTGATCGTCGCCGCCCGGTCGCGGCTGCTGACCAGCCGCAGTGTGGTCGCGCCGGTGCCGCGTCCGGTCGGGTCGACCACCACTGTGTACGTCCCGTCGGCGGGCAGCAGCGTGCCGTCGATCTCGCCGACGCCGTTGATCACGCAGCCGCTGTGCAGCAGCCGGCCCTCGGTGTCGCGTAGTTCCAGCGGGGAGCACTGGTCGGTAAGTGTGCTCGTGGGCACCTCGACGAAGACGCGCTCACCCTGCCTCCCGGTGAACCGGTACCGGGCCCGCGCGCCGGGCTGGTCCAGGGTCGCGGTGACCGCCGGGCCGTTCGCCTGCAGCGTGCCGTCCACGTCCCGAGCCGCGTACACACCGACGGCGGCCCGTCCGGTGTCGCCGGGGGCGGCGATGACCCGCACGGTGTACGTGCCGGTGGCGGTGAGGTCGACGCGGTCGATGTGCCCGACGCCGTTGATGTTGCAGCCGCTCGCGATCTCCCGGCCGGTCGGGTCGATGAGCGTGTACGGCGAGCAGCGGTTGGCGATCCCGGGCGCGGTGGCGTCGACGAAGACGGCGTCACCGGCCCGGCCGGGGAACGTCAGCGGCGCCCCGCCGGGGGTCAGGCTGGCGGTCGCCACGGGCACGGCGGTGATCGGCGTGGTGGCGGGCGGGACGACCCGTTCGGTGGTGGCGCCGGCCACCGCGAACTCGGGTCGGCCGCTGACCGCGACGTCGAAGACGCACTCGGTGAGTTGGGCGGGGGCCGTGACGCCGGCCCACCGGCAGATCTGCTCGGCCGTGGCGCGGCGGGCCGGGTCGAGGTCGCCGACCGTGACCTCCCGTTCGGGGAAGGAGCGATCGGTGAACGTGCCGGTGTCCTGCCCGTCGTCGTAGTGCAGCAGCGATCGGTCCGGGGTGATCCGCCAACTGTCCGCGTACGTCGGGTAGAGCTGCGCGAACGGCACCGGTTGGGTGAGCGCGGTCCCGGAGGAGGACTCGATGTCGTCGGTCGGGTCGCCGTCGAAGTCGCCGAGCAGGCCGCGTACCTTCCCGGCCCGGCCGTCGGCGAGCTTGACCAGCACCCGGTAGCCGTAGTGGCCGATCTGGTCCACCGCCGCCGCGGAGCCGTCCGGCCACGTCACGTCGTACCCGTCGGTGGGCCCGGTGTCGGAGGGACGGCGGGTGAGGGTGCCGCCGCCGGGCAGGTCGGTGCGTTCCGGCGGCGCGGCAAGTGGTGCGCCGTCGACGTGCGCCCGGGTGCCGCCGTCGGTGAGCGTGAGCGCGACCCGGTGGGCGCCGACCCGGAACGCGACAGCCGAGTTGACCGAGGCGGCCCGGCTGCCGGCCATCGGCGCCTGTCGGACCTGCACCTCCAGCGGGTCGTTGCCGGTGGCGGTGACAAGCGTGAACTCGCCGACGGCCTGGAAGTCGTAGGCGACCCGGTCGAACGTGACCAGGTGCGGGTCGCCGTTGCTGCCGCCGCAGTTCGCGCCCTCCTCGCAGAGTTTCACCGGACCCTTCTGCGGGGGCGTCTTCTTCGCCGGTTTCCTGCACTCGTCGAGGTTCTTCGGCAGCTGCTTCCCGTCGTACTCGGTGCGTGGCGGCAGTCCCTTCGCCGTCCGGTAGCGGTTCTCCGCGAGTGTCGCCTTCACCTCGGCGGTGCGGATGCCGGTGCCGCCGCAGTCGCCCTGCGGAACCTTGCCCTGGGAGATGTCGTCGGCGTGGTTCAGCTCGTGGTAGAGCGCGGCGCAGGGGTCCCGGGACACGCCGTCCCCGTACGGGTCGACGGAGGTCGGATTCCAGGTGACAGTCGAGGAGCCCTTCCCGTCGGGGCTGTCCGGGGTCTCGAACGCTCCCGAGCCGCCGGGGGTCGGAATGATCCGAACCCGGGGAGACTTCTTGTCCCGCAGCCGTGGCAGCAGGCCGGACGGGTCTCCGCCGGGCGCGGCGAACCCCTTCAGGCAGTTGTCGACAGCGCTCTGGAAGTCGACGCCGCTGACCGGCACGCCACCGGTCGGGTCGACAGCGTAGTCGGCACGGGCCGGGCGGGAGCCGCCGACGACAAGCGCGCCGGCGGACACCAGCGACAGGACCACCGCGGCGGCGGTCAGCCGGCGGTGGCGCGTCCGCAGCAGGACCATCACCAGCGCGACGCCGAGCAGCGCCAGCAGCAGCCCTCCGCCGGCCAGCCACAGCCAGCGCCGTCCGGTCGGGCCGCCGCCGTCGCCAACGGTGAAGGTGGCGCTGCGCAGTGTGGTCCCGCCCGCGCAGAGGCTTGTCGCGCCGGTCACCGGCAGTGGCAGGTAGCCGGCGGTCACCTCGTACCGGCCGGGCGCGCCGACCGGCCAGAGCGTGTCCAGTCCACCGCCGTCCGGGGTGGCGGCCACCGAGCGGAGCAGCACCGCGTCGGGCGTGTCACCGTCGTGCAGGCGTACGCCGGTCAGGCTCACCGTCGTTGCCGCACCGGCTTCCACGGTGGTGAGACCGGCGGTGGCGGCAGCACCGATGCCGTCGTCGTGGAAACTGCGGGCCAGCGTCGGCGTGAGGTCGCGCCCGTCGAGGCGTACCCCGGTCACCTGGACGGTGCCGACGGCGCTGGTCGGCAGCGCGCACGCCGCGTCGGTGGTGTTCGTGACAGTGAGGTCGAGACGGACCTGGTCGCCGGCCCGGTAGACGGCCTGGCCGGGCCGCAGGGCCAGGCCGAGGCCGCCGTCGGCGGGGGCCGCGGCGGCGCTCACCGTGCCGGCGGCCAGGGCGCTCAGCAGTACGGGAAATGTGGCCGCGAGTCGCACCGTCCACCTCATGGTGCGGACTGTAGGGGCGCGACGGCCGGTCTCCGCACGCTCTGTCGGGGACCGGTCCCAGCCGTGACGGTGACGTACCGGTAGTGGTCGCCGACGCTGGGCATGGTGGCCGCAATGCAGCAGCCGGCCAGGCCCGGTTGATCAAGCGGGTAGGCTCGTTACCGCTGCACGCTGCGCTGCCCGGCACCAACGGCGCCGGACGGCCGGCTCGGCCGCAAGCCCGCAGTGGCTCCGAGGAACCTCGCGTCGATCCAGGGGAAGTAACCAGGTGAGCACCCATTCGATGCTGCTGTTCGTGCTCGCCGCCGTCGCGGTCATCGTCGCCGTCCGGTGGGTGGCGGCCCGTACCGGTCTGCCAGCGGCGGCGCTTCTGCCGCTCATCGGCATCGCGTACGCGCTGCTCCCCGGCCCCAACGTCGGCCTTGATCCCGACCTGGTGCTCATGGTCGTGCTGCCGCCGTTGCTCTACAGCGCGGCGCTGGACTCCTCACTGCTGGACATCCGCCGCAACCTGCGGATCGTGGTCAGCCTGTCCGTGCTGCTGGTGCTCCTCACCGGGGTGCTCGTCGGCATCGGGTTCCACCTGTTCGTCGCCGGGGCGACGCTGGCCGCCGGCATCGCGGTCGGTGCCGCCGTCGCGCCGCCCGACCCGGTGGCCGCCCTGGCGGTTGGCCGCCGGGTCAACCTGCCACCGAAGATGGTCACGATCATCCAGGGTGAGGGGCTGCTGAACGACGCCACCGCGCTGACGATGCTCAGCGTCGCGGTGGCGGCAGCCGTGGGTGGCGAGTTCTCGTTCCCGGGAGCGGTGGGGAAGTTCCTGGTGGCGGCGGTCGGCGGAATCGCCGTGGGCGCCGCCGTCGCCTGGGTCGTTCGCCTGGCCCGACCGTTCACCGCGGACCCACTGTTGGCGAACGCCGTCTCCCTCGCGACACCGTTCGTGGCGTACCTCTTGGGCGAGGAACTGCACGTCTCCGGGGTGCTCGCCGTGGTGATCGCCGGGCTGATCGTCGGCCACCAGACGCCCCAGCTCACCTCGGGCGCCGCCCGGCTGCAGACCAGCGCGGTGTGGCGGCTTGTCGACTTCCTCCTCGAAGGCTTCGTCTTCCTGCTGATCGGTCAGCAGCTTCCCGAGGTCATCAAGAACCTGCGGCAGTACGAGACCTCGACGATCGTCATCGCTGTCGCGGTCTCGGTCGGCGTGGTGCTGCTCCTGCGCCCCGCCTGGCTGGTGCTGACCCAGTCCCTCCCCCGCTCGCTGCACACCCGACTGGGCGGCATCTCCGAGCAGGACGACCCCGACGAGCCGGCCAGCGCCCGACAGGTCGCCCGCGCCGACCGCAACGCCCGTCGGCTCTCGCTCCGCGAGGTGACGGCGCTGAGCTGGTCCGGCACCCGCGGCGTGATCAGCCTGGCCGCGATCTTCACCCTGCCGCTGACCACCGACAGCGGCGCGCCCTTCCCCGACCGTGACCTTCTGCTGTTCTGCACCTTCGTGGTCGTCCTGGTGACGCTCGTCGGGCAGGGCCTGACGTTCGCGCCGCTCGTGCGGAAGCTGGGGCTTCGCGCCAACGAGACAGACCAGGCGCGGGTACGCAACGAGGCCCGCTCGGCGGCGGTCGAGGCCGCCCTGGCCCGCCTCGACGAGGTCGCCGCCAGCGAGCCGGACAGCGCGACGGCGGTCAGCACCACCCGTACCCAACTGCTGGCCCGACTGGCGCGCTACCGGGGACGGCTCGACCTTCTGGAGCAGAGCGACTCCTCCGAGATCCCCACCTCACCGCAGTACGAGACAGCACTTCGGGTCCGCCGGACAGCCATCGACGCGCAGCGCGAGGAGCTCGTACGCTGGCGCGACTCCGGCCGACTCCCGGACGAGGAGCTCCGCATCCTGGAACGCGAACTCGACCACGAGGAGCTGCTACTCCCGAAGCGGGCATCCAGGTGACGACGCCGTGGCCTCAGCCGGGCGCCGTCACCTGCCGCCTCACAGTTGGCGCAGGATCACCGGGTCCTTGATCTTCTTGTCGGCCGCGAGCAGCAACGCCTTGCTGATGATCTCGGCGAGCCGGCTGTCACCCTCGAAGGGCAGGAACATCTCCGGCTCCTTCGCCTTCGCCGAATCCGGAATGATGCACAGGTACCGGTCCTCCGGGGCGATCAGGATGTTGCCCGAGCCGCAGTGGATGCGGTACGTGTGCAGGTCACCCCGGACTTCGAGGAACCGGTCGGTGACCGTGCACCGGCTGCCGATCGCCAGCCGGGGAATCAGCTCGGCCAGCACCTCCCGGCGGGTCTGGGCCGTCGGGGTGAGGTCACCGAAGCTGTTCTGCGACCAGTAGTCGCGGTAGCGGCCCTGCGGACCACCGTCGAACCAGTTCGGGTCGTTGCCCACCCCGGCGGCGGCCACGAACAGGTCGACGTCGCGCATCACCTCGCTCAGCACGACCGGCGGAATTTCCTCCAGCGGCACCGGTGTGCGCCCGTCCCTGGCGAACCACAGCTGGTCGGTGACCATGGTGTCGAACACCCCGTCGACGGACGCGTCACTGATGCCGGCGATGTTCAGCTCGGCGCGCAGCCCCCAGTCCGCAAGCGCCACCCAGGGCGCGTCGTAGCTGGCGCCGTTGTCGCGGTGCTGGACGTACGACCATCCGCGCCGGGACAGCAGTGCGTTGAGGCGCTGCTGGCGCACGATGTGCGCGGCGAACCGGTTGGAGTACGTGCCGGTGGCCCGCTCCGCGTCGGTCAGCAGGTACTGCTCGCGGTGTGCCTGTTTGAACGGCTGGGTGATCGCGTGCCGGGCCAGGAAGTCCCGCCAGGCTGGTGCCGAGGTCGGGTCGTCCACCGGATGCCAGAGTCGGACCGTCGCGTCGGCGGTGGGCTCGAAGACGGTGTCGTCCGCGGTCCGCAGGGCGTCGCCGCTCCAGCAGCAGGCGACGCCGTCCACGGACCAGATCAGGCGGCGGGCCAGGGTTCGGGCCAGCGGATGGTCCAGGAACCGCTCCCGCCACTGCTCGACGGTCCACGTACGGTCGCGCCGCAGCAGCCCCTCCAGGCGATCACGGGTGGCGATCAAGGTGACGCCGACGTCGGTGACCGTCGCCTTCAGCTCCTTCAACTCCTCGCCGTGCTCCTTGCGCACCTGCGCCGGAGGGGCCTTGACCACCTTGCCGTCCGCGTTGCGCCACACCACTACAGCGTCGATGCCGCGCACCTCGAGCTCGTACGCGCAGTCGCCCAGCTTGTCGGCGAGCGGCAGCCCGAAGCCGGGCAGGGCCATCTCCTCGACGTCCTCGCGGCCGACGCCGAGCGCTTCGGCGTGCTTGGTCAGGCCCTTCTCGACGATGCGGAGCGTGCTCTTGTAGGTCAGTCGCGACGCCAATCGCGCCAGTTGCGCGAGGGCGGCGGGGTGCTCGGTGTCGACGAGCACCGCGACCGCGACGTTCGCCAGCTTCGGGCTCGACGGGCCGTGGCCGGGAACCTTGCGGGCGGCCCGTTCCGCGATGTGGCCGAGGCTGCGCAGGGTCTCCTCCGACGGCGGGCACATCGCCCGCATCCAGAGCAGGCCCCACAACACCCCGACGTTGTGGCGGTCGGCCAACCGCGGCGGGAAATCGTCGATGTGACCGGGGCAGCACGTGGTCATCCGCAGCGGCAGACTGCGTGGCAGACCCACCAGCGGAAGCCAGTCGTCGAGCCGATCGGTGAACTCGTCGACGCCGACCGCGTCGAGCAGGGCCCGGGCACTCTTCTGCCAGGCGGCCGTCGGTCGTGCCTTGTCCGCACCGAGCAGGCAATGAGAAAGCAACGCCTGCCACCGGGATCGGCGCTCCTCCGACATCGCCTCGATCTCCGCGATGGCCCGGTCAGCCCACTTCTCGCCGACGTTGACGGTGGGCCACATCGCCGCGTCCTCGTCGCCCATGTCGCGGAACGAGAACTCGATGCGCGTACGACGCCAGGTCGCCAGGGCCGCCGGGTGCGAACGCCCAGCGAGGTACTCGGTTCGTAGCGACTCCCGGGTGAATGTCACGAGCAACCTGCTCCACCTACCGAATCCCAGCCATGCCTGACCGCCCAGTCGGTCCAACCACCCCGATCCGGTCAAGCCGCCGCCCGAGAGCAGAGCGCGGATCCGCCCGTACAACTGGTTGCTGTCCTGGCCCGGCACCGTCCATTCGTCGAACAGCGCCTGCCGCACAGGCACCGGTTGCGCGGCGAGGAGTTGCAGGTCCAGTTCCGAGTCGTAGGTGCCCATCAGCCACCCACCAGCGGCACGAGCTTCAGGAAGGTGACCCGGGACCCGGCGTGCAGGCGGACCTTCTCGTCCAGGGCGGTCACCTGCCGGTCGTCGACAAGCACCACGAAACGGTTACGGGTGAATCCCTCGAGCGCCACCCGGGTGCGTTCCTCGGGGTCGACCTGCGCACCGGACTCGGCGACCTCCAGGAATGTCCGTCGACGGATCAACTCGTCGAGACGGAGTGTCTCCTCGAAGACCTCCATGGTCCACTCGGGCCCGCTCGACGCTCCGGTTGTTTGCTCGACGACTGTGATCAACGGCATGGCGCAGAGACTAATCGAGCACTCCGACACGTATTTCGCGCTCGTCCCCCGCCCGATGACCGTTGACCGGGCGGGGGTTGGCCCGGCGCAGGCCGGGTAGCAGAACCGCATGCGACTTCCAACTCTGGTCAAGACCGCGGCGGCTGTCGCCGCCACGGCCGCCGCCGGGACGGCGGTGAACGACACGAACAATCGCTGGTACCAGCGGCTGCGCAAGCCGACCTGGCAGCCGCCGCCCGTCGTGTTCCCGCTGGCGTGGACGCCGCTGTACGCGCTGATCGCGGTGGCCGGCGCCCGCGTGCTGGACCGCACCAGCGACGCCGAACGCGCCGCGTTCACCCGCGCCTACGCGCTCAACCTGGCTCTCAACTTCGGGTGGAGCGCGCTGTTCTTCAAGGCCCGCAAACCCGCGGTGGCGCTGGCCGAGATCGCCGCGCTCAACGCCTCCAACTTCGCGCTGCTCCGCCGCGCTTCGCGGGCCGACGGTATCGCGGCTGCCGCACTCGCCCCCTACGTCGCGTGGACGCTGTTCGCCACAGCCCTCAACGGCACCATCGTCCGCCTCAACAGCAACTGATGAACTCTGTGGTGCTCCTCGGCCGAGGGTTGGCGTCAGCCCTTCGCTGAGGCACCCTCCGGCCACCGCTCCCCAACCTTTGCGTAACGCTGCCAGTTTGTGTGACCTGGACGGGCGTCAACCAGTCTCCACGATGTAAGAAGATGCCCGTGAAGGCGAGGTTGTGAGCGTGACCGATCACGCGTACCCGAACAGGACCGACATGTCTGCGGTGGTGGACGCGGCACGCCGCGGCGACCCGGCGGCGATGGACGCGTTGGTCTCGCACTATCTGCCACTGGTGTACAACATCGTGGGCCGGGCACTGAGCCGGTCGGTGGACGTCGACGACGTGGTGCAGAACACGATGTTGAGCGTCGTGCGAGGGCTGGCGGGCGTACGCGATCCGCGGCTCTTCCGGTCGTGGTTGGTGGCCGTCACCATGAACGAGGTACGGGCCTACCGGCAGTACCAGCACACCACGCCGACGCCGCCGGAGGACATCGACAGTCTGGTCGTCCCGGGTTCCGACTTCGAGGACCTGACCCTGACGAAGCTGCGCCTGTCGGACGAGCGCCGGGAGGTGGTTCTGGCCACGCGCTGGCTGGACGACGACCACCGCCACCTGCTGTCCCTGTGGTGGCTGGTCGAGGCCGGTCACCTTTCCCGCGCCGACCTGGTCGATGCCCTCCAACTGGACCCACACCACGTGACCGTCCGCGTGGCCCGGATGAAGGCGCAGTTGGACACCGCCCGGCTGGTGGTGCGGGCTCTCTCCGCCCGGCCCGGCTGCGCAGGCCTGATCGACACGGCCTCCGACTGGGACGGTCGGCCCGCGCAGGTGTGGCGCAAGCGGTTGGCGCGGCACATCCGCACCTGCGGGCAGTGCCCGAACGCGACGTCGGATCTGGTTCCGGCCGAGCGGCTGCTGGCCGGCCTGGCGCTCACACCGCTCCCGACCGGCCTCGCGTCGGACCTGGCGCGCACGGCGTACACCGTCTCTGGCGCGTCGCGGGGAGTCGCGCCGACCGGCGCGCCTGTGAAGACCGCCGGGGCGCTGCGGGGCGTCACGTCCGCGAGGACCGCCGGGGCGGCGCAGCGGGCCGGCGTCGCGGCACTGTCCCTGCCCAAGGCCCTGATCGGTGCCTTCGCGGCGGCCGCAGTGATCGGAGGGGGTGCGATCGTCTTCGCCGGTTACACGAACGAGCCGAGGCAACGGCCGGTGAGCGCGACCGGCGTCCAGCCCTCCACCACGACCACCGAATCGGGCGATGAGACCACCGAACCCGCGTTCGCGTCGCCTTCCCCGACGGCGGTCACGGCGTCGCCGTCCACCTCGCGCGCGAGTTCCATCCCCACCAGGTCAGCCACGCCGACCAGATCGCCGACGCCGAGCACGTCACCGACGAAGGCGCCGACGAAGGCGGCCAGCGCGCCCGCCGGCGTGTCCGCCACGGAACAGCGGCTGCTGGTGCTGCTCAACGAGCGGCGCCGCGCGCTCGGGCTGCCGGCGGTCGCGCTGCGCACGACGGAGCACCGCGCCGCGGAAGAGTGCGTCAAGAAGAACCTGGATGCGGGCACGATGACGCACTGCGGCCATGAGGTCCTCTTCGCGTCCTCGGGGACCGCCACGCCCGAGGGGATGATCGAGGCCTGGTTCAACAGCCCCGATCACAAGACGGCGCTGACCTACGCCAGCTCCCGCTTCGCCGGCCCCGCCATCGTCTCCAACGGCAGCCGCCAGATCGCGGCCATCAACATCGACTACTGAGGCTTCCACAGCCAGGGTCGGTGCTCTGAACCGGCACTTCGTCCGGCTCATGGCGCTGGCCGGAAGGGACCAGGCCCGGTCCAACCGTACCGGGCCTGACCCCTGAACCCCTTACTTACCAGGGTCTGAGCGTTGCGGGTTCTCCGCGAAGACCTGGGCCGCGACCTGGTAGCCGTCGAACGCGCGTGCTACGCCAGCGTAGGCCGCGACCTGAAGGAAGACTTCGGCGATCTCTTCCTTGGCTGCGCCGGCGTTGAGCGCGATGCGAAGTTGACCACGGAGGGGCTCCAGGACCCCGAGTGTCGCCGCGATGGTGACGGACACCAGTGCCCGCGTCCGTGTATCTAGGTGCTCGGTGCGCGGCCAGACGTCGCCGAAGGCGTGCATCGTCGCGATCCGTTTGAAGTCTGCGCCGTTAGCTGGCTCACCAGGCGTGGCGCCAAGAAAGCGCTCCAAGCGGAAGCCCAGCAGACGCTCAGCAGTGTCCAGCGCGGCGGCGTACCGCGGGTCTGTCGGATGGTTCGTCGTCACGATAATCACTCTCCCATCCATAAGGACAAAGAAGGCGAGATCCGGCATTTCGAAGGCGACCGAGGATCGTCACCTCAGTCGAGCTGATCAAGTCGCATGTCGGGACCGGGCAGCGTCTGTGGGAGCCATGGCTGACGGCCGCTGGTCGGCCCCGGTGGCGGTTGCCGGGATCGGCCAGCCGACCGCCCCGCCTGTCACCCGAGACGGAGTCAGCGCATGGTCAGGAAATCTGCCAATCGATCGGATGCTCGCCCGGGCGCGGGATCAACGCAGTGAACAGCGGGCTGGGCTCTGCGAGGACGGCGCTACGGAACTCCGCCCAGTAGCCGTCGGTGCCCAGGATCTGCTTGGCCCTGGGAATGGCTGCCGAGTCAGGTGCGGAGTAGTAACGAACCTTGATGTTGTCCCCGTCGACGGCGGCTCGGTACACGACGTCGGCGGTGATCGACGGGTCGGAGCCGGTTGGCGCGTTCTTGGAGAAGAACGCATCGATTCCAGCCTGATAGTCCGCAGGGACGTCCTGCGCAATGTCGATCTTCGTGAAGATGCGGGTCGAGTGCTGTCCGGGCAGGACGGCCTTGACCGCGATGCCGAAACCGGCCACCTCCAGGCTCATCCCCTCACTGAGGGCCGCCACGGCTGCCTTGGAGGCGGCGTAGACGGCGCTGTACGGATAACCCTGCTCGGCGGTCAACGAGGAGATGTTGATGATCGTTCCGGAGCGCTGGGCGCGGAAGATCGGCAGGAAGGCCCGACTGAGCGCGATCAGTCCGAACACGTTGGTCTGGAACTGCCGGTGGATCTGGTCCATGCTGCTCACCTCCACCGGCCCCATCTGGTAGAAACCCGCATTGTTGACCAAGACGTCGACCTGTCCGAACTGCTCCACGGCGGTCTGCGCGAAGGGCCCTGCCGCCTGCTCGTCATCGACGTCCAGCAGCAGCGTCCTGATCCGCTGCAATCCGTCGTGCACCGTCAGGTCGGCCTCCTTGCGGACTGTCGCGACCACGTTCCAGCCTTCGGAGGCGAACTTCTCGACGATGGCCCGGCCTATTCCAGTTGCGGTACCGGTCACCACGATCGTTTTCGACATAGAGGGCTTCCTCACCTATTAGTTCGTCCCGCCCGGACATCAGTGCCCTTTCTGGGCTTTGCTGCTGTCCGGGCAGGGGGTGGCTTGCTGATGCGTCCTAGTCTCACCGTGGTAGGTCGGGCCGGCCAGGTTCGGTTTTTCATGGGAAAGACAGTCCCAGGTATCCGCCGGAGCCCGGGGGTAGATTGGGTTTCATGTCCAAGCGCCCGGAGTTCAGCGTGAGCAATCCGCTTGCCGAGTTTCTGCGGGCCAGTCGTGCACGTATCCGACCGGACGACGTCGGCCTACCCGACGGCGGCCGGCGGCGCCGCGTTCCCGGGCTGCGCCGTGAAGAGGTCGCTCAACTGGCCAATGTCAGCGCGGACTATCTGGCCCGGCTCGAGCAGGGCCGCGTCACCACTGCGTCACCCGAGGTCCTCGACGCCCTCGCGGACGCGCTTGGTCTCGACCGCGACGGCCGCGAGTACTTGCACTCGATCGCAGGGCCGAAACAGCGCCCAGGATCCCGTACTCAGACCACGTCGCGGGTTGACCCGCAGACCCAGCGATTGCTCGATAGCCTGTACGAAGTTCCCGCCTACGTATTCGGCCGGAGACTGGACATCCTCGCCTGGAATCCCCTGGCCGCCGCCTTGTTCACCGACTATCGGGCGCTACCGGAGCGGCACCGGAACCTTATCTGGCTCACCTTTCTCGATCCAGATTATCGGGTAATGAACACCGACTGGGCCAGGGCCGCCCAGGAATGCGTCGCCTACCTACGCATGGAGGCCCGTAACTACCCTAGCGATCAGCGACTGGCTGAACTTGTCGGGACTCTCTCCGTCAAAGACGCGGACTTCCGCACATGGTGGGGCAGCCAGCAGGTGACCGGCGCCGCACTGCGCCGCAAGATTTACCAGCACCCGCTGGTCGGCCCACTCACCCTCGATTCGCAGCAATTCGACGTCAACGGCAAGTCCGACCAGCACCTCGTGGTGTTCACCGCCGAACCAGACAGCCCATCCCACGAGGCACTGAAGTTGCTCGCCCAGTGGGCGAACACGCCAGTGGCTTGAAATCCCCGTTCCGAAATGCCCTGCCTCAGATCCGGCATCGTGGTGGTAAACCCGACCCGTGGCCGGGTCGTGCGCGTCGTGATCAATCACAAATGTGGCCTGGGGCGGATGGAACGCGTGGAGAAAGCCGGCGGAGACGGCCGGCGGCCAGGGCCCCGGCAAGGTCATGAGGTGCCCGGCCTGATGTGGTCGGTGCAGACGCGCCCTTGCTGGTGGTAGCAGGGCAGGGCTGGCCGGTTCAGGTGACCATCGCGGTTCCTACGCCTTGTCGATCGTCCGAAGTGAGCCATGCCGCCCTGCCATCAGCGCTGATCTCGACCGTGTCCGACCCACCGGCTGTCACCGTGCCCGAAGCCGCTTGAACGGCGCTCGCCGGCATCGCACCGCGTCCCACCGACCCCGGCCAGGTCCAACGGCTTCCGAGCACCCGCCGAGCCACCATCCGCCGCGGCCGTACACGAAGAAGGCCCTGACCCGGTGTGAACCACCAGGTCAGGGCCTATCTCGTTGGTGCGCCGCCAGGGACTCGAACCCCGAACCCGCGGATCAAGAGTCCGCTGCTCTACCAGGTGAGTTGGCGGCGCTCGCCGGCAACGGGACGAGACGTAACACCGCACCCCGCAGACGGCGGCGACCCGAGCCCGAAGGGCCAGCCGGGACCGCAACCTCCGGGACGAGCATCACCTGCTCCGAAACTTTCGGCGGCGAGTCGAGAGCCGCACTCCCTTGTGGGAGGCCGCTTCCCTGCCTACCGCACTCTCAAGACATTGACACACACTGATGCCATCCTTACAGTCACCAGATATATACCGAAAGTTTACCGGAACCACCTGGTGACCAGGAGGAACCCCAGAGATGTCGCAGCTCGTCCTGTTCGCAATCGACATCTGCGCGGTGGCGCTGCTCGTCTTCGGGCTCTACTTCCCGCGGCACCGCCGGCGCGACCTGGTCGTCGCCTACCTGGGGGTCAACGTCGGCGTCCTCGCGGTGGCGAGCGCACTGAGCGCGAGCGACGTCGGGGCCGGGCTCGGGCTGGGTCTGGCGCTGTTCGGGGTGCTCTCCA
Source organism: Micromonospora sp. NPDC049047 (assembly GCF_040649135.1). Lineage (NCBI taxonomy): Bacteria > Bacillati > Actinomycetota > Actinomycetes > Micromonosporales > Micromonosporaceae > Micromonospora > Micromonospora sp. NPDC049047. The sequence continues at coordinate 108,321 of NZ_JBEZEY010000008.1, read as the reverse complement.
TCATCCGGCTCCGGTCGACCGAACTCGACCAACACGAGGTCGCGTACTACTTCTCCGCTCTCGCGCTCGGCATCCTCGGCGCGCTCAGCACCACCTCGGTCTGGCTCAGCGGCGGCCTGATGGCGCTCATCGTCGCGGTGATGTTCGTCGGCGACCACCGGCGGATGCTCCGGCACTACCGGCACCAGATCATGGTGCTCGACTCCGCCGTCACCGATCAGGTCGCTCTCGTCGCCCAGCTGGAGCAGCTGCTCAACGCCCGGGTGCACACCGCCACCGTGCAACGAGTCGACATGGTCAACGAGACGACAATCGTCGACGTCCGATACTCGGTTGCCGGGCGCAGCGGGGCGGCCAGGGCCACCAGACCGGCACGGGCCGGAGCGGCCCGATGACCCCGTCACCGCTGGCCGGGATCGCCCCGATCGCGCTCGCCGAACTGATGGAGCGGGCCGCCCTGCAGTGCCGGGTGGACCGCAAGTACGTGGTAGCGGTGGACGAGGTGCCGCACCTGCTGCACCAGCTCACCCCGTACGCCCGGGTGCTGGACATCGACGGCCGGCGCGTCTTCGCGTACGAGTCGGTGTACTTCGACACGCCGTGCCTGGCCAGTTACCACTGCGCGGCGTACCGGCGGCGGCGGCGCTTCAAGGTACGGACCCGCACCTACCTCGACTCCGCCCAGTGCTGGCTGGAGGTCAAGATCAGCGGGGCGAGAGGGCTTGTCACCAAGCACCGGCTGCCATACCTCGCCGAGGACCGGCACACCGTCCGGTCCGGGCGCGGGTTCGTGGAGGAGGCCCTCGTCCGGGAGTTGATCTGGCCCAGCCTCGCCACCAGCCCGCTTGATCCGGTGCTGACCACCAACTACCGCCGTAGCACTCTGCTGCTGCCAGCAACCGCGAGTCGAGTCACCATCGACACCGGGCTCACCTGGCAGGCCGGTGACCGCACCCTGCAGTTGCCAGGCATCGCCGTGGTCGAGACCAAGACCAGTTCGGCCGCCTCACTTGTCGACCGCATGCTGTGGCAGCGCGGGATCCGACCCGTCCGCATCTCGAAGTACGCCACCGGCCTCGCGGCGCTGCGCCTGGATCTGCCCGACGTGCCGTGGCGACGGACGTTGCGCCGCCACTTCCCTGCCCGCCCGCCGCTGGCGGGTCCGGCCTCGACCGTCCCCATCCGATCAGAACAGGAGGCATCGTGCTCATGACCGTCCGCAGCACCCGCGTTCCGGCCGGCTTCCGGGCCGCCGGGATCACCGCCGCCGCCATCCTCGTCGCGGGCCTCCTCGTGGTGTCCTCACCATCGGCCGGAGCCGAGCCGCTCGCCGGAGCCCACCCGATGGCCGGCGCCCAACCGATGGCCGGCGCATCCACCGGCCCCAATGCCGCCGAACCGGCCACCGGTTGGACCGGCACCGGCACGGACCGGGACACCGCGGCCGCCGATGCCCTTGCCGCGGCGGACGACCTGGTCGGCGACATCGTCTTCTCCGTTCCCAGCGGCACCTTCCAGGGCGAGGTGACGGTGACGCTGAGCAGCACGGTCGTCGGCGCGCAGATCCGCTACACCACCAATGGCACACCGCCCACCGCCCAGTCGTCGCTCTACTCGGGCTCGGCGCTGCGCTTCACCCGTACCACCCAGTTGCGGGCGCAGGCGTTCGTCGGTCAGACGCCCACGGGTGCGCCCGGCACCGCCATGTACGCCGCGCAGAACGTCACCACCGCCCACGATCTGCCGGTGGTGCTCATCGACTCGTACGGTGCCGGTCGGCCCGACCGCGAGTACCTCGACGCCACCGCCATGATCTTCGAGCCGGGTGCCAACGGCACCACCTCGCTGGCAGCCACCCCGACGGTCAGCACCCGGGCGGGTTTCCGGTTGCGCGGCAACTCGTCGGCCACATTCGAGAAGACGCCGTTCCGCGTCGAGTTCTGGGACAACGAGGACGACGACGCCGACTATCCGGTGCTGGGCATGCCCGCCGACTCGGACTGGGCGTTGCGCGGCCCGTTCACCGACAAGGCGCTGATCCGGGAGGCGCTCGTCTACGACCTCGGCCGGGAGATGGGGCTGCCCGCTCCGCGTTACGCGTTCGCCGAGTTCTACCTCAACACGGACGCGACCCCGGTGGGCGCCGGTGACTACCTGGGCGTCTACATGATCGTGGAGACGATCAAGAACTCCAAGGACCGTCTCGACCTCAAGCAGTTGGACTCCGACGACGTGACCCTGCCGAAGATCCAGGGCGGGTACATCTGGAAGTTCGAGTGGATGGCGGCCGAGGAGCCCACGTTGCCCTGCACCGGACCGGCCGCCACCTGCTGGAACTACCTCGAGGTGGTCGACCCGTCGCCGCTGCAACCGCAACAGCGCGACTGGCTGCGCGGTCACCTCCAGGAGTTCAACGACGTGCTGCACGCGTCGAACTTCGCCGACCCGACCACCGGTTACCGCAGGTACATCGATGTCGACTCGTTCGTCGACCTCATGATCGTCAACGAGCTGAGCCGGGAGATGGACGCGTACGTGCGCAGCTCCCACTTCTACAAGGACCGGGACAGCAAGATCTTCGCCGGTCCGCTGTGGGACTTCGACCTGAGCTTCGGCGTGGGTGGGTTCTTCGCGAACGACCAGGTGACGGGCTGGCAGTACCAGCAGACCAGGCAGCCGTCGGCGAACGACTGGTTCGCCCAGCTGCTGCGGGACCCCGCCTTCGTCAACCAGGCCCGCTCGCGCTGGCAGACGCTGCGACGCGGCCTGCTCTCCGACACCGCGCTACAGGCTCGGATCAACGCGCTCGCCACCCCACTCACCAACGCCGCGCAGCGCAACTTCCAACGCTGGCCCAACCTGACGTCGCCGACGGTCAGCTTCTTCCGCACCCCGACCTCACCCACCTGGCAGGGTCAGGTCCAGGTGATGCAGGACTGGATGCTGCGCCGCGCCGCCTGGTTGGACTCCACCGCCGGCTGGGGTGGGTCCGTCACCACGCCGCCGCCGTCACCCACGACGCCGCCGCCCTCCCCGACGACACCGCCGCCGTCACCCACGACGCCGCCGCCGTCTCCGACCACCCCGCCGCCGTCGGCCGGCTGTACCGCCACGTACGCGCTGACCAGCCAGTGGACCGGCGGCTTCCAGGGCGAGGTACGGGTCACCGCGGGGACAGCGGCGATCAGCGGCTGGACTGTGACATGGACCTTCGCCAACGGGCAGAACGTCACCCAGGCCTGGAACGCGACAGTCACGAGTCAGGGATCCACCGTCACCGCCCGCAACGTCGCCTACAACGGCGCCCTCGGCGCGGGCGCCAGCACCACCTTCGGTTTCCTCGGCTCGTCCACCGGCACCCCCAGCACACCCACCCTGAGCTGTAGCGCGACCCGCTGACCAGGTCAGAGCGCCGGCCGACCCGGGCCGGGACGACTATCGTCCCGGCCCGGGTTGCGGTCACCTGATGGCGAAGTCGGCCAGCCGTAGCGGGGAGTCGAACACCAGGTACACGTCGTGGGTGCCGGCGGCGCGGGCCAACTCGGCGCTGACGTTCACGTACCGGTAGTCGTCGCCGGTGCTGGGCACGGTGGCCGTGCCTAGCAGCCGGCCGGTGGGCGAGCCCAGGCGGACCTGGATCGTGCCGGCGTCCGCGCCGGCCCTGGCGACAGTGGCGGTGAAGGTGTGGGCGCCCGGACGCAGGGCGGAACCGGCGAACGAGATCCACTGGCCGGCCGCTGTGGCGCCGACGGAGGTGCCCCGCGCCTTCGTCTCGTCGACCAGCCGGACCCCCGCGTACCTGTCGAAGTTTTCCGCCCGGGTGGGCCGGGACAGGTCCCGGGCGGGCACTGTCTCGCCGCGGACCCGAACCGCGGTGCGGGCCCGGATGTCCTCGGCGGACGCCCCCACCATCAGGTCGTAGGTGGACGATTCGACAACCCAGCGGCTACGGGTGACGTCCCAGTGCGCCAACTCGGCGGCGGGCAGCCGCAACGTCACGGTCCGGGTCTGCCCGGGTGCGAGTTGCACCCGCTGGAAGGCCTTGAGCTGACGGATCGGGGTCTTCACCCGCGAGGTGCGCTGGTGGGTGTAGAGCTGCACCACCTCGGACCCGGCCCGGCTGCCGGTGTTCGTCACGTCGACGCTCACCGTGATGGTGCCGTCGGCAGCGATCGGCCGGTCGCCGGTGCGCGCCTGGCCGTAGCGGAACCGGGAGTACGACAGCCCGTGCCCGAACGGGTAGAGCGGCTTCGCGGTGCTGTACAGGTAGGTCTGCCCGGACGAGATGATGTCGTACTCCAGCAGGTCCGGTGGCAGTTGGTTGTCCGAGCGGTACCAGGTCTGGGTGAGCCGGCCGGACGGGTTGCGGTCGCCGAACAGGACGTCGGCCACTGCGTGCCCGGTCTCGGCGCCCGCGTGGGTGGTCCACACGATCGCCGGGACGTGCTCCTGCTCCCAGGTCAGGGTGACCGGGTAGCTGGTCTGGAGCACCAGCACCGTACGCGGGTTGGCCTTGACGACGGCCTTGACCAGCGCCTCCTGGCCGGCGCTGAGGGCCGTGGAGGCGCGGTCGTGCGCCTCGCGTCCGTTGATGAACGGGTTGCTGCCCACCACCAGCACTGCGGTGTCCGCCGCCTTGGCCGCCGCCACGGCCCGGTCGATCCCGCTGCTGATCACCTCACGGCTGAAGTGGGTAGCGGCGGCCGGGGTGGACGCGCCGAGCTTGAGCGCGCCGTCCTCGCCGACAGTGACGTACTTTTCGGCGGCGAACCAGCTCTCCTTGGTCTCGTAGCCGACGTAGCGCAGCACCACCGTGCCGTCGTCCTGCGGCTCAAACGTGAACTGTTGCTGGACGTACCAGCCGTTCGGCTGCTCGTCGCGGGTGATGAACGGACCCCAGTTGTAGCCGAGGTACCGGCCGTTGGCCGCGTTGCGCAGCGTCACCACGTCCTGACCCCAGTCGACCGCGTCGAACTGGGCGACAAGCGCCGGGGTGGCGCCGGTCCCGAGGACCAGGTCGGCGTCGGTGGTGCCGGTGGCCGAGACGTACCGGCCGGTCGCCACGTCCTTCAGGGCGATCCGGTCCGCCCCGTCGAGCCCGCTGACACGTGCGGAGTTGCCCAGCCGCTCGCGGATCCCGTCCAGCGCGGTCACCTGGTACGGCAGGTCGGCGCCGTACCAGTCGGAGTAGAGGGTGTCGGCCAGCGGGCCGAGCACCGCCACCTTGCGGGTGCGGGCCGGGTCCAGCGGAAGCGCCTGTCGGGAGTTCTTCAGCAGCACCATCGCCGCACCGGCAGCCTGCCGGGCCAACCGCTGGTGTTCCGGGCTGTTGATGACGTCCGGGGTGATGCCGCCATGGCGGCCACCGCCCGGGTCGAACTCACCAAGCCGGAACCGCACGTTCAGGATCTCCCGGATCCGGGCGTCGATGTCCGCCTCGGTGAGCAGACCGGTCGCGAGCGCCTGCTTGAGGGCCGTCACCGTCGGTTGGGCGTTGGTGTCGTCGGTGATGAAGCTGTTGAGGCCGGCCTTGACGATCGCGGCGTTCGCCTCGGGCTGGGTGGCGTAGTACCCCTGGGAGGCGACGAGGTTGTTGGGGGCCCAGGCGTCGGTGACGTTCATCAGCGGCTGGTCGGTCCAGCCGCGTACCACAGTGGCCAGGTCCGGGTCCACAGTGGCGGGCCGCCCGTTCACCAGGTTGTACGAGGCCATCACCCCGGTCGCCGCGTCGGCGGCGATGGCCGGCTTGAACGCCGCCCGGTCGTACTCGTTGAGCACGCGGGGAGGCACGTTCGACGAGGTCACGTCGCGACGGACCTCGTTGTTGTACGCCAGGTAGTGCTTGAGCGTCGGCGCGCTCTTCAGGTGGTCCGGGTCCCCGCCGGTCATCCCCGAGCCGTACGCGGTGGAGATCTCGGCGGTGAGCAGCGGGTCCTCGGAGTAGCCCTCCTCGTTGCGGCCCCAGCGGGGGTCGCGCAGCAGGTTGACCACCGGTGCCCACAGGTTGAGACCCCAGACGCGCGGGTTCTGCGCGTGGTAGCCGCGCGCCTCGTCGCCGACGGCCGAGCCGACCCGGTTGATCAGGTCGGTGTCCCAGGTGCTCGCCATGCCCACCGGCTGGGGAAAGGTAGTGCCGCGGGCCTTGACGACAGCACCGTTGTTGTCGATGTCGGTCGACCAGGCGACCCCGTGCAGGGCCTCGGTGCCGGTCTTGAACAGGCCGATGCCCAGCCGGGGCACGGCCGGCTGGTACTGGTGCAGCCAGGAGATCTTCTCGTCCAGGGTGAGCCGGCCGAGCAGGTCGTCGACCCGGGCCTGCACCGGTAGGTGTGGATCTCGGAACGGGTAGGTGGGTTCGGCGAGGGCGGTGCCGGGAACGGCCGGTAGAGCCAGCAGGGCGAGCGCGAGCACGGCGATTCCGCGCCGAAGGCGCTTGTTCCCCATTTGCTTCTCCTCATGTCGTACGACCGGCGCCAAGGGGCGCCGAGACCGGCGCGGCCAGGCTCGACACCCGGCTGACGGGCCTGAACGACGGATCGTCGAAGCGCTTCGACGATGCCACCGCACCACCACGGTCAGGAAGGGGTGCGATTCGCGCAACTATAGGTGCGCATCTATGGCGGTACAAGGTCGGGCGCTGCGCGCTTCCGGTCGGTGTCTCATTGCCGACCATCGCGCCGACACCGAGCTGGCCCCCGCCAAGCCCGCAGACGAGCGGGGACGGGGGCCCATCCTGCATCGCGACGCGGGACAGCCCTGCCGCTGAAGAAATGGCTCAGGGGACAGGACCTGTCGGTCCTGTCCCCTGGATGCTGCACGGTGAGCCGCAGCCGCGGCGGCCCGCGACCGATGTCAGACGGGAAGGTCAGACGACTTGGCTCCGTCCGGCGAGTAGTCGTCGCCCAGCAGCAGTTGGTGTAGTTCTGCCGAGCAGGCGGCCACCTGGTCCATGTGGGCGTTGTGTCCGAAGGAACGCGGCCGTGGGATGTCGATGTCCACGAGCCGTTGCAGCCGGCCGGGCCGGGCGCTCAGCACCGCGACCCGGTCCGCCAGCAGGACGGCCTCCTGGATGGAGTGGGTCACGAAGACGACGGTCGTGCCGAGGTCCATGTGGATGCGCTGCAACTCCGCCGCCATCTCCTCCCGGGTCAGCGCGTCGAGTGCGGAGAACGGCTCGTCCATCAACAGGACCTTTGGTCGCTGGATGAGCGCTCGGCAGAGCGAGACCCGTTGCTGCATGCCGCCGGAGAGTTCGTGGGGAAGCCGCTTGGCGAATCCGTCGAGCCCGGTCATCTCCAGCAGGCGCATGGCGTGATCGCGGTGCTCCGACCGATGCCACCGGAATATCTCGACTGGCAGCAGCACGTTACCGAGGACCGTCCGCCAGGGCAGCAGCGCGGGGCGTTGGAACATCATGGCGACATCACGGCGAGGTCGGGTCACCGGCTCGCCGCCGACCCGGACGTCACCCGCCGACTGCGGGATCAGCCCGGCGATGAGCCGCAGCAGTGTGGATTTGCCACATCCGGAACGCCCGATCACGGCCATGAACTCGCCGTCGCGGATGTCCAGATTGATGTTCTCCAGTGCCTTGACGGTGCCGGTCCGGCTCTTGAACGTCCGTGACACTTCACTAAGATTGATCATCATGCTCCCAGAGGTCCGAGCGCCGGTCATGATGAGATCGCCCGGGCCCATGGCACGAGGATTCGCTCGAGTGCGCCGACGAGGTAGAACAGGCCGGCTCCCATGAGCGCGAGCAGGGTCAGTGCGGCGAAGGCGAGCGGGGTGTCGGCGGACTGTCCGGAGCTGACGACTACCGAGCCGAGACCCCGGTCAGGCTGGATGACCTCACCGATGATCGCACCGACGATGGCCAGTGAGGTAGCTACCTTCAGGCCCACGAAGACCTGCGGCAGCGCCCAGGGGAGGCGGACCTTCACGAAGGTCTGCCACCACGACGCGGCGAGCGAGTTGGCCAGCTCGCTCAGGTCGTTCGGCGTCGAGGTGAGGCCGGCCATGGCGGAGACCAGGATCGGGAAGAAGCAGAGAAGGACGACCATCACGATCTTGGGTTGGGTGCCGAACCCGATCCAGACCAGGAGGAGAGGCGCGAGCGCAACCTTCGGTACCGCGTTGATCCCGGCAATGAGCGGTAGCGTCATTCGTTCTACCGTTCGGGAGGCGGCCAGCAGGATCGCGATCGCCAGTCCGCCAACCGCGGCGATGCCGAAGCCGGTGACCGTCTCCAGGAGGGTCACCCAGGCTTCCCTGAGGAGATAGTCCGGCAGGCGGAGGAACGCATCGACGACGTCGGGTGGGGCAGGCAGGAAGAATGGCTCGATATTGAAGGCTTTGGTGGCCAGCCACCACAGGGCGACCGCCAGCACCGCGCCCAGGACAGGCAGCCCGGCAGTCGACCATATGTGTGTTGACCTGGAGCTGGTCCGTTCGACAGGCATGGTGGCTTTCTCCGTGGAGGTCGGGTGGCAGGGGTTGTGCCCGGTGGCAGTGAGGGGATGGCGCCACCTGCGGCAACCATCCCCCCACGCCAGGTCCGCGAGGTGACGCTTCTCGTCAGCCCTTGGGGATGAAGCTGTTGTCGACGATGTCCTTCGGGGTCAGACCGTTCGGAACCACGCCGGCGCCCTGCAGGATGGCGATCGACCGCGACACCCGCACCTCGTCCATGGATCCGATCGGGGCTCCACCGGCCGGTGCCACGTACGCGGCCATCGCCTCGATCTCACCCACGCCCGCCGCTACGGTGTAGGTCGGCTTCACCTTGTTCAGGATCGTCGCGGCTTCCTGCGGGTTCTTGACGCTGTACTGCAGTCCCTTGAGGATCGCCTCGGTGAAGCGACGGACCAGGTCCGGGTTGTCCTTGATCAGGGCCGGGGTGGTGATGATGGCGTTGCCGAAGAGGTCGCCGAGGTAGTCGCTGTACGGCAACACCACGACCTCCTTCTTCGATACCGTCGCCAGGGCGCCACGGCTGAGCAGGAAGGTGCCGAGCGCGTCCACCTGGCGACTGGCCATCAGCCCGTTCAGTGCGGTGGTCTGCGCGCCCTGGATCTTGACCGTGTTGGGGTCGAGTCCGGCCATCCTGGCGTAGGCGGGAAAGAGCAGCTCCGTGACCGAGCCGGCGCCGGTGGCCATCGTCTTGCCCGCGAGGTCCCGCGGCGCGCTGATACCGGTGTCCTTGGTGGTCATCACGGCGACCAGGGTCTGCTGGTGGACAGCGGCGATGGCGCGCCAGTCGGTGAACTCGCCCTTGCCTGCCTGAATCACCGCGCCGGTGAAGTCGAGGGCGCCGAACTGAACCTGGCCAGCCTTGAGTGCGGTCAGGTTCGGTACGTTTCCGGACCCCTCCTTGATCTCCACCTCGATGCCGGCCTCGGCGAAGAAGCCCTTCTCCTTGGCCACCCACGCGAAGGCGTCCCGGCCGACAGCACCGAAGGCCGTGATGTAGGCGACTTTGTCGACCTTCTTCGACTCCTTGGTGTCGGCGTCTGAGCCGCTGCAGCCGCTCACGGCTACGAGGGCCGCGGCAAGGACCGCGGCTACCAGCACACGGGACCGCTCAATCATCATTTCTCCAGCTTCCAGGGGGGTTTGAGAAGCGGACGCGGGGAGCGCCCGAGCAGGTTGGGTAGAGCCCGCCACTGATCATCGATCGTGGACTGTAGAGGATTCACGCCGCGCCTGTCACCGCCGAGATGCGACGGTGACCACCCCAGCAGTCGGCCATCTGGCTCTTTCGGCAGCTCAACGGCGTGTTGACATCCGGATCATGAGCAACGATCCTGTCTACAAGATTGTGCGAGATTTCGCGCACAGTTTGCAGGCGCCCTCCGGTAGCGGGGTTGCGGCCGGGCCGCCACGGCCCCCGGCGATCCACCGCAAGGGGCACGGCACCTGGTGGTGTCCAATCGGTTCGGGCTCGGCAAGCCGGGCCCGGCGACACGGAAAATCGGTGACCGTAGCCATGGGTACTTCGCCACGACGTCCGGCAGGCATCTCTGCCGACGAGGCTTACGAGCAGCTGCGCCAGGCGATCCACAGTGGTGATCTCGGGCCCAACGAACGCCTTGTCGAAGCCACCTTGGCCGACCGGCTTCAGGTCACCCGCGGTGTGGTGCGCACCGCGCTGATCCGACTGACCCAGGATGGTCTGGTCGTTCGTACCCCCAACCGCGGGGCACACGTGCGGATGTTCACCGAGGCCGAGGCGGTCGAGATCCTCCAGGTGCGTGCCGCCCTGGAAGCGCTGACCGCGCGGCAGGCGGCGGTGAACGCAACCGACCAGGAGATCGCCGCGATCCGGCGGCAGCTCGACCAGATGGCCCTGAAGCTCAAGCAGGATGACCTGCTCGGCTATTCCGAGGGAAATGCCAAGCTACACGCGGCGATCATCGCGGCCGCCCGGCACGGGACCGCCGCGCAGCTCATTGCCGGCCTGCGCGCACAACTCGTCCGGTTCCAGTTCCGCACGATCCTGGTCGCCGGCCGACCACCCAAGTCGCTCGCCGAGCACACCGCGATCGTGGAGGCCATCGTCGATCGCGATCCCGACGCCGCGGAGTTCGCCATGCGCCAGCACCTTCTGAGCGTCGTATCCGCATTGGACAAGACCGCTACCGCGATCCGGCGGCGGTCCAGTCCTGTCGACTCCACCCACGCGGCCTGAGTCGAGCGTCACCTCACCAGCCCTTCCAAGGAGCAGAATGTCAGACCATCCCACCCCGTCCCCGCGCGCCCGCGCCCTGGTCACCGGGGCGTACGACACCCACGTCCACGTCGCTCCCGACGTGATGGATCGGCGGATCGACGATCTCGACCTGGCCCGACGGTGCGCCGAGGTCGGCCTCGCCGGCTTCGTACTGAAGTCCCACTACGTGGCGACCGCTGAGCGCGCGGCGGTAGTCCGCAAGGTCGTCCCCGACGTGGACGTGCTCGGCGCGGTCACGCTGAACGGATCGATGGGTGGCATGAACCCGGCCGCAGTCGAGATCGCGGGCCGTCAGGGCGCGCGGATCGTCTGGATGCCCACCGTCGACTCGGGCAACCAACGCCGCAGCAGCGCCACCGACCTACCCGGCGCCAAGCCGGCGATGTGGGGAGCGCTCCAGGCCGACCTGCACGCCCAGGGAATCGTGCCGGCCGTCGTCGAGGTCGTCGACGAGGAGGGCCAGGTGCTGAACCAGGTGCGGCAGGTGCTGCGGGTCATCGCCCGTCACGACCTGGTGCTGGCCACCGGGCACCTGAACGGCGACGAGATCCTCGCCGTGGTCCGGGCCGCGAAGGAGGAGGGCGTACGTCGCGTCGTCGTCACCCACCCCGAATTCACCTCCCAGCGTCTGCCGGTGCATCGACAGCGGGAACTGGCCGAGGCCGGCGCTCTGCTGGAACGGTGCTTCACCACGCCGCACACCGGGAAGGTTGACTGGGACGACCTGTTCGCCAACATCCGGCAGGTCGGCGCCGAACACTCGATCCTCTCCAGCGACCTGGGACAACCATTCAACCCGCCAGTCGAAGACGGTCTCGCGCTCTTCGCCGACCGTCTGCTGGACGCCGGCTTCAGCGAGCAGGACATCCACACGATGGCAGTGGTCAACTCCCGGCGCGTCGCGGCGGCGAAGACGGAGGTGCCGGCATGAGTGAGCGCAGGCTGCTGGTGGTCGGGGCACACAGCGCGGACTTCGTCTGGCGGGCGGCCGGCACTGTCGCCGCCCACACCGCCACCGGCGGGGAGGCCCTCGTGCTGGCCCTTTCGTACGGCGAACGGGGCGAGTCCGGCGAGCTGTGGAAGGACCCGAACCAGACGATCGAGGGCGTCAAGCGGATCCGGCACGCCGAGGCGGAGCGGGCCGCAGCCGCCGTGGGCGCCAGATTCGAGGCGTTCGACCTGGGCGACTACCCCCTGCGCATCGGCAACGAGGACATCGATCGGCTGGCCGAGCTGATGCGCGACTACGCCCCCCACGTGGTGCTCACTCACCCGGACCGGGACCCGTTCAATCCGGACCACCCGGCCGCGCACGCCGCAGTGGCGACCGCCCGGCAGCTCACCGCAGGTGCGGGCGTCGCCAGCGGCTTCAAGACCGCACCGCCCTCGGAGTTCCTGGTCTTCGAGCCACACCAGCCGGAGCTGTGTGGCTTCACACCCACCGTCTTCGTCGACATCACGGACGTGATGCCCGCCAAGCAGGAGGCGATGGCCGCGATGGGTGCCCAGGGCTACCTCCGTGAGTACTACACCCAGCGGGCCGACCAGCGAGGCAATCACGCTCGCCGGGTCACCGGCAACAGCGCGATCCGGCAGGCCGAGGCGTTCCAGCGGCTGATCCCGAATGTGGTCGGTACGCTGTGAGCGCCACCCCTTCGCCCGCCGGGACCGACAGTGACGCCCTTGCCGCGTTGATCGCCGGTGGCGTTGCCACCGCGTACGAGGCGTCCGGGCGGCGAGGCCTGATCGACGTGGAGCTGACGCAGATCGTGCCGGGCACCACTGTCGCCGGCCCGGCCCGCACCGTCCAGTGCGGACAGGGCGACAACCGGGCCGTACACGAGGCCATGACGGTGCTCAGGCCCGGCGAGGTCCTGGTTCTCAGCATGCCCGAGCCCGCACCGGTCGCGTTGATCGGCGAGTTGTTGGCAACGCAGGCCAAGGTGGCCGGTGCGGTTGCCGTACTTGTCGACGCGGCGGTCCGGGACGTGGATGAGTTGCGCGCACTCGGCCTGCCGGTCTGGGCCCGCTGGTGCCGCGTACGGGGCGCGACCAAACAGGAGCGGGGCTCCCTCGACGTCGTGGTACAGGTGGGCGGCGCCAGCATCGCACCCGGCGACATCGTGCTGCTCGACGCCGACGGCGCGGTGGTCGTCGACAGGGACAGCCTCGCGGAGGTGGCTGCGGCGGCCACGGCCCGGATAGCGAAGGAGACCCGACTGCGGGCGCGCCTGGAGGCCGGCGAACTGAGCTACGACCTGCACGGGATGAGGGCGACAGACGAGGCAGCGGCTGGCTGATCTCCGTGCCGGCGGACGTGGCCCACCACTCCTGCCGCAGGCCTGTCCACACCTCGAACGCCCGCTCCGGCCAGCCTCGAACAGCTCGGGGCAGGCCGGAGCTCGGGGAAGGTTCCGAACCACCCGGACAGCCATCAAGGCCCTGGCCAACTTCTTGCTGGCCAGGGCCTTTGGTTGGTGCGCCGCCAGGGACTCGAACCCCGAACCCGCGGATTAAGAGTCCGCTGCTCTGCCAGTTGAGCTAGCGGCGCTCACCGACAACGGGACGAGACGCTAGCACAGGCCCGGTCGGGTGGCTCAGCCACCCAGCGCCGCGCCGCGAGGGTGCGGGCCGTCCCGTCACGAGGTGGCCAGCACGTACATCTGCACGGGCTGGGCCGGCGGTGTCTGGTCGGCAGGCCGGGGCTGGTCCTGGTTGGAGGGCATGCTCTCCCAGCGCAGCACGTAGGTGCGGTCACCAGCCACCGAGGTCGCGGTCCGCACGCCGATGCCGGGGAACGTCGACCGCACCTGAGTGATCTCGCTGGGCAGTTGCGGATCGGGCACGTCGGCCACGACGCTCATCAGGGACGGGTCGACGATCAGGGACCGCTTGACCCCACGGCACGTGTACGGCACCCGCAGTTTGCCGTCCGGCAGCCCGCTCGCGGCGGACTGCAACGAGACAGGGAAGGCCAGGGTGCCGGACCCGAGGATCTCCCACCGGCCGGTCCAGTCGGTGAGGCGGGTGATCCGCCAGCCGCCCGCGCCGTCCGGCTGTGCCGCGTAGAGCTGGTTGCCGAGGTAGGCGTCGTACTTGGTGTAGGTCACCACGACCCGGTTGGCGGCGTCGAAGCCGAGCCGGACGTTGCCGTTCACCACGCCACCGTAGGTGGGCACCGGGTCGATGACCTCGGACCGGAGGTAGGTCAGCGGCAGGGCCAGTGGCCGGCCCGCGCTGTCCTCCCAGGTGACCAGGTCACGGCTGCGGGCGTACGACGGCATGCTGGAACTGCCGGCATCCTGGGTGTCCCGCCAGACCAGCGCCAGGTGCCAGTAGCCGTCCGGCCCGCGCAGCGGCCCCTCGGGGTAGGCGTTGCGGCCGGCTCCGTCGACCAGTGGGCGGCCGAGCAGGCTGGACCAGGTACGGCTGACCGGGTCGTACCGGTTGTAGTAGTCGGCACCGTCGCCGCTGACCCCGTTGCGGTAACTGAACAGCAGGTCACCGTTGGTGTGGCGGAGGAAGCGCGGATAGGTGACGGACCCCTCGACGGAGCTGTTGACCATGGTGGGGATGCGGGTCAGCGTGGACACGTCACCCGGCACCGAGGTCCGGAAGTAGACAAGCGGCACGGCGTGCATGTTGCCCGCCACGTGCAGGTTCCCGGTGCTGTCCAGCGCCATCGTGATGCCGTTGTGGCTGTCCCAGCCGACTGTGGAGTCCAGCGTCCGGCGCGTCCAGGTGGTGCTGTCGAGCGAGCGCTTCGCCACTGTCATCCTGCGGTCGGCGTCGTAGTACGCCACGTACTGGTCGGCCCCGGAGGTCAGGACCGCCTGCTCGACCGGATGCCCCGCCCAGGTGGTCCCCACGTCGATGACCTGGCTGACGGCCCGGGACGCGCCCGGCAGCGGGTAGTCGCCGGGCGCGCGGGGCGAGCAGTCCAGCGGCCCGGGCTCGGCGGGCGCGACGGCCGGTGCCCTGCTGGTCTCCGCGGCGAAGAACGGCAGGCTCACCGAACCGCCCTGCGAGTACAGGCCCGCGCCACCCCCGGTGAGCAGGTCCCGCCAGCGGAGCCCGACGTACCTGTCGACGGCCTGTCCGGCCGCGACGCCCGCGCCGTCGATGGCGACGTGGACGCCGCTGCCCCGGTTCTTGCCGTCGATGCTCATGCTGAGCGTCGCACCGGGCTGCGCGGTGACGCCCCCACCGGCGAGCAGGGCGTCGGAGGCGCCGGCTGACGACCGGGTCATCCGGACCAGCTGCCACTGGGCCTGCCCGCCGTCCGCCTGCGACTGGCCGACCCGCAGCACGTAGTAGGTCTGGGTGCTGTCCCCGTGATCGACGATGTTGAAGGCGATGCCGGTCCACGGCCGGTAGGTCAGGGCCGGTTTCGGCAGGGTCAACGACGTCTTGAGCAGGAATGTCTCGCCCAGGGTGAATCCGCTCGGGTACATCAGCCGATCGGCGGTGCCGGACGGGACGGCGGTCCCGCCGGCCACACGCCAGGTGCCCCGGGCGACCCGCCAGCCGCTGCCGACCGCCCCGTCGGCCCGGTCGAACCCGTCGTGGAACGAGCGGTAGCCGGGCGACGTCGTGGCGGTCACCGTGAAGTCGCGCAGGCCGACGGTGCCGGCCTGCGAATAGAGCCCGACCTTGCCGCCGTTGATCCGGTCGGCCAGGCGCAGCGGGACGGTCTGGTCCACCTGGGTGGCGCCCGCGCTGATCCGGACCACGGCTCCCCGGCCGTCCGCGGTGCCGGTAACCCGTACGCCCAGCGTGGCACCGGGGGCGGCGGCGAGATCTCCCTCGCCCAGCAGTCCGGCGTCCGTCGCGCCGGCGGAGTTGTCGATCCGCACCAACTGCCACCGGGCCCGCGCCCCGTCGACCTGGTTCTGCCCGACGCGCAGGGCGTAGAAGGTCTGTGTGCCGTCGGCGTGATCGATGACCTGGAAGGCGATGCCTGCCCAGAGCCGGGTGGACCCGGCCGGGGTGGGCAGCCCGAGCGAGGTGGTGATGTCGTAGGTAGGGCCGAGGAAGAGCGAGTCCCGGACCAGCACCCGCTCGGCGGGACCGGCGGCCTGGGCGGTGCCGGCCGCGATGGACCACGTGCCACGGGGCGCGGCCCAGCCGTTGCCGACCGGCCCGTCCGTGCGTTGGAAGTCGTCGCGGAACGAGACGTCCGCCGCACCGGCCGCGGCGGCCGGGGTGCTGCCGGGCGCAGCCGGGCCGCCGGTGGCCAGCAGAGCCGCCACGGCGACGGCGAGGGCCCGGCCCCACCCGGGTCGTGGGCGTCGGTTGGGCACCCTGGGGTCGGCGGGCATCACAGATCTCCTTCGGAGCGGCGCTGGGCAGTCCCGGCGGAGCCGCGCGGGGCAGGGAGGTGCCGATTGTACGGACCTCGTCGCTCCTGTGTGGACCGTCGCGGCGCGGGAGCGAGCGGCGGCGCTGGGGGGTGGCGAGAATCCGGCGGACCGTGGCATTTTCGCCTCTCGTCCTCCACCGCGGGCCTTCCTAGGCTCCTTCCCGACATGCTTCAACGGGAACGAGAACGGTGCTGGATCGTGCTTCGCTATGTCATGCCCGTGGTGATCGGGCTGGTCTTCGTCGGGCTCAACTCCCTCGTGCCGGAGCCGCACCGGCGGCGCCTGAACGCGCTCGTCGTGACCGGTGCCGGGGCCGCCTACATCAGCGGTGGCGGGTTCGGGCTGTGGGAGCTGGCCTTCTGCGTACTGCTGGTGGTGGTGAGCTACGCCGGGCTCACCTCGTACACCTTCATCGGCGTCGGATGGCTCCTGCACACCGTCTGGGACGTCCTGCACCACCGACGCGGCACCCCGATCATCCCGTCGCTGCACGACTCGTCCTTCGGCTGCGCGCTCTGCGACCCGGTCATCGCGCTGTGGTGCTTCGCCGGTGGCCTGTCGGTCAGAGACCTGTACGACCGGGTCGTGCGGCGGGCGCACGACGCGCGCCCGGCGGTCAGCGCCCAGTCCTGACTGGTTGAATTCCGCCATGCACACAGTGGCCGTGCTCGCCCTCGACAGCGTCGTCCCGTTCGACCTGGCCACCCCGATGGAGGTCTTCCACCGCACCCGCCTGCCCGACGGGCGCGCCGGCTACCGCGTCCTCGTCTGCGCCGCCACACCGACGGTCACCACCGGCGCGTTCAGCATGGCGGTGCCGTGGGGCCTGGACGTCCTCGTCGACGCCGACACCCTCGTCGTGCCGGGGGTCTCCGACCCCGCCGCCGCGACACCCGCCCCGGTGCTCGACTCGCTGCGTGCCGCCGCCGCGAACGGCGCCCGGATCGCCTCGATCTGCGGTGGCGCGTTCACCCTGGCGGCCACCGGCCTGCTCGACGGGCACCGCGCCACCACGCACTGGCTGGCCACCGACCGGCTCGCCGCCCAGCATCCGCGGATCCAGGTCGACCCCAACGTGCTCTACGTGGACAACGGCCAGTTTCTGACCTCCGCCGGCGCGGCGGCCGGGCTCGACCTGTGCCTGCACCTGGTCCGCCGCGACCACGGTGCCGCCGTCGCCGCCGACGCGGCGAGGTTGTCAGTCATGCCGTTGGAACGCGCGGGCGGACAGGCGCAGTTCATCACGCACGAACCACCGGCCCCGGAGGGGGCGACACTGGAACCGCTGCTGGCCTGGATGCGGGACAACGCCCCGCGCGAGCTGACCCTCGCCGACATCGCCCGCCACGCCGGCATGAGTACCCGGACGTTGAACAGGCGTTTCCGCGACCAGACCGGCACCACCCCGCTGCGGTGGCTGCACCGGGTCCGCGTCCACCAGGCGCAACACCTTCTCGAGACCACCACCCATCCCGTCGACCGGGTGGCGACGCGTGTCGGCTTCGGCTCCACCACCGCCTTCCGGGAGCACTTCAAGCGGATCACCGGCACCAGCCCGCAGGCGTATCGGCGGAGCTTTCCCGGCGGGTGACCACGACCCGCGACGGCAACCGAGGGTGGGACGTGACCAGGAACGGAGAAGTCCCCGGCCCGGCAGGTGACTGCCAGGTCAGGGTCTTGATCGTTTGCGCGCCGGGCGACGAGCCGCCGGTGATCGCCACAGGGCGACGCTCCGACGAGCGACCGGTCCGCGCCTCAGTCGGCGGTCCCCGGACGTGTCGTCCCTCGTCCGAGTGCGCGGGCGAGGCGGCGAACGGCATCGTCCATGCGGTCGGGTGGCGTTGCGGCGTACGTCAGCCGAAGGTGCGGCGCCGGCGGTTCGGCCGCGTACCAGGGGCGGCCGGGGAAGACCGTGACGCCCTCGGTCGCAGCTCTGGTGGCCAGCGCCACGTCGTCGACGCCGTCGGGCAGGCGCACCCACAGGTGCAGGCCACCGCGGGGGATCGTCGGTGGGACGAGCTCCGGCAGGTCCCGGCGCAGGGCGGTCAGCAGCGCCTCCCGCCGCGTCCGGAGCGCCGTGGACAGGGTCCGGCGGTGCCGCGTCCAGGCTGGTGCGGTGACGAACTCCAGCGCGGCCTGCTGCAGCGGCCCGGCGACGAGGAGGTCGTCGAGCAACCTGCCCGCGCGCAGCCGGGCACCGGCGGGGCCGCGGGCGCCGATCGCGGCGATGCGCAGGCCG
Organism: Micromonospora sp. NPDC049047; assembly: GCF_040649135.1. Lineage (NCBI taxonomy): Bacteria > Bacillati > Actinomycetota > Actinomycetes > Micromonosporales > Micromonosporaceae > Micromonospora > Micromonospora sp. NPDC049047. The sequence continues at coordinate 89,987 of NZ_JBEZEY010000008.1, read as the reverse complement.
GGAGCTGTCGACTTGGTCAGCGAGCGCAGGTAGATCACGTGGCCGTCCGCGTCGTCAGCGGTCAGCGGTGGCGGAGCCTCCCCGTCGATGGTGAGGTCGCGCGCGTAGTCGTCCTCGATCAGAAAGGCGCCGGCGTCGCGTACGGCGTTGGCGACCGCGCGGCGGCGATGAGCGGCCAGGGTCGCGCCGGTCGGGTTGGCGTGCAGCGGTTGGCAGTAGAACAGCCGGGCGCCGGTGCGGGCGAAGGCGGCGGCGAGTTGGTCGGGCAGGACGCCGTCGGCGTCGGCGGGCACCGGCACCACCCGCAGCCCCGCCGCCCGGGCGACTGCCAGCGCCCCCAGGTAGGTCGGGGATTCGACAAGCAGGGTGTCGCCGGGTGCGGTGAGCGCGCGTATCGCCGATGACAGCGCCGCCTGCCCACCCGGGCAGATCACCATGTCGTCGGCCCGCAGCCCGGCCCCCGCCTCCCGGGCGAACCACACTCGCAGGTCCTCGCGGCCCTCCGTCGGCCCGCGCAGCCACGCCGCCGGCTGGCGGGCGGCGCGGGCGAGCGCGGCGCCGAGCGCGGCGGCCGGCTGCAGCTCCGCGTCCAGGTAGCCGCCGGACAGCGGGATCGCCCCCGGTGACGGCAACGCGAGCAGGGACTGCATCTCGTCCTCGCCCGGCCTGCGGGCGCCGAGGGCCACGGTCTGCCAGGACAGGTCGGGGGTGCGCCGCTCGTCGGATCGGGCGGCCACGAAGGTGCCCCTGCCCGGTCGGGTCTCGATGAGCCCCTGCGCCACCAGCTGCCGGATCGCTGTCGCCACGGTGACCGGCGAGGCCTGGTGCCGGGCGGTCAGCTCCCGCACCGACGGCAGCTGCGTCCCGGGGCGCGCGGCGGCCACCAGCCGACGTAGATCTTGGATAACACGTGCGGCTGCGTTACCGTCATCCATGAGAGAGAAGAGTAGCGCTACTGCACCGACGCCGGTAACGGCGACTCGGGTCGCCGGCCTCGGACTCGGCGCGCTGGGCGTGCTCGCGTTCAGCATGTCGCTGCCCGCCACCCGCGTCGCCGTGCAGGAGCTCGACCCCTGGTTCGTCGCCTTCGGCAGGGCCGTGGGCGCGGCACTGCTGGCGTGGGCGTACCTGCGGCTGACCGGCGCGCCGCGGCCCACCCGCGACCAGTGGCGACGGCTGGCCGTCGTCGCCCTGGGTGTGGTGGTGGGGTTCCCGCTGTTCACCTCGCTGGCGCTCACCACCCGGACGTCCGCACACAGCGCGGTCGTCATCACCGTGCTGCCGGCCCTGACCGCCGTGTCGGCGGTGTTGCGGGCCGGCGAACGCCCACCACTGCCGTTCTGGGTCGCCAGCGCCGGCGGGCTGACGGCAGTCCTCGCCTTCCTGGCAACCAGCGGCACGGTGCGCGGGGAACTGTCGGCCGCCGATCTCTTCCTGCTCGCCGCGGTCGTGCTGTGCGGACTGGGGTACGCCGAGGGCGGCGCGCTCGCCCGCGAGCTGGGCGGGGCCCGGACGATCTGTTGGGCGCTGCTGCTCTCGGTGCCCGTCACCCTGCCGATCACGCTCGTCGCCGCCCGGGCCCACCCGCCGGGCCCCGACGCCGCCGCCTGGACGGCGTTCGGGTACCTCACCGTGATCTCCATGTTCCTGGGCTTCTTCGCCTGGTACGCGGGGCTGGCCCGGGGTGGCGTCGCCCGGGTCGGCCAGCTTCAGCTCGCCCAGCCGGTGCTCACCCTGATCTGGTCGGCGCTGCTGCTCGGAGAGACCGTCACCCCGGCCTCGATCGGGGCCGCAGTGGTGGTGCTGGCCTGCGTCGTACTGATCCAGCGCACCCGCGCCTCCGCGGCAGACAGGCGCACGCCGGACGAGGTCCACCGGCTGCCCGACCAGCAGGTGCCACGGCCGGACACGGAAAAGGCCCCGAACCGGTAACGAATACCAGACCAGGGCCTTACGTGTTGGTGCGCCGCCAGGGACTCGAACCCCGAACCCGCGGTTGTCGATCGATGCCCTCGCGGCCTTGTCATCAATCGTCGAGAACCAGCTTTGGCCTGCACAAACGCAGCCAGCCGTCGATCACAACTTGTTGTTAGTGGTCACGGCCCAGCACGGATTTTCGGGGGGTAAACGGGGGGCGCTATCCCGATCGCTTCAGGCCGTAACCTCGAGAACGATCTGTGACCTGCCACGACGAGCCGCTCGTATGTCGAGGACGCCGTCGGAACGGTGCACGATGAGTAGCAGTGGCTGGGGATAGGCACGGGATGCCATTCGGATGGATTTAAGGTCCTGCACGCTTGCCCCACACGGCGCGGGGTGGCTGTGCCAGTCGCCGACATAACCCATCCAGGGGTGCTCGAGAGCGGCCATCGCCCGGTCGAGGGCCTGCTGGGCAAGGTTCTCGCGCCTGATCCACGAGGTGCCGGAGGCGGCCGGATCCACTACCTCGACGGCAGCATGGACGATCACCCTGCCGCTGTCCCACCACCCAAGGAGCAGGCCGCCGGCCTCCAGCGGTGCGGCATGTCCGGCCGCTTTGGTGATCGTCTGACGAGCGTCAGAGTGAATCACCACTGGAACAGGGCCGGTCACAACGCCACGGGGACGGAAACGGCATCTGGTGTGAGCAGACCGAGCCGGTCGAAGGGCGGAACAGGCTGGGGCCGGCGAACGTCGGCCATAGTCGCCGGCAGGGCGCATTGGTGGGTCGCCTCGTCGATGATCATCCGGCAAGCGAGCTCGGCGGCGGCGATGACCGCCGCTGGAGGCGTCCGCGAGACAGGTTCACCGCACCCGGCCTCCCGTACTCCTGCGCGGACTGGTTCGCGGGCCAGGGCCGGTAGGTGTTGCTCTGCGCGACGCAGAGGGAAACGGTCAGCCCTGATGATGTCGCCCTCGCGCTGCACACAGGCGGAGATGACCGTGTGACCGGTCCACGCACCGACGATGTTAGCGGCCGTCGTGAGCAGGCTGCTGGCACCGGCGTGGGCGGTGGCGTCGAGCACCACGTTGTGGGTCTTGACCAGTTCGACGGCGTCGCCCAGCCGGGTGAGGTCCCGGTTCCGCCGCTCCACCTCGCCAACGTCGAACCCCGTGGCCGCCAGCCGGTCCATGACAGCGGTGACCTTGTACTTCCCGACGTCGCTACCGGCGGCGAGGTGCCGCACGACGTTGCCGGGACGCAGACGTTCACCGTCGACCAGAGTGAGACGGCGGACGCCGGAGCGGAACAGGATGTCGGCGGCGAAAGACCCGAGCGCGCCAGCACCGACCACGGCGATCCGGACATCAGCCAGTTCCACAGCGGTGTTACCGGCGCGTATCGACCGCGTGGCCAAGCTGGTGTCGGCGCTTTCGCAGGCTGTGATCGACGGAACGGGGCCGCCGCGCTGTACGGCAACAGCCAGGGCCGCGCGGTGGCCGTTGCGGGCGTACCGCAACAGGAGATAGCCAACGGCGCCGAGCGCGATCAGACGAGTGACTTCATCGGCACGCCCAAGAGCCTGCGCGAGATCGGACCATTCCCGAGGTGGGGAACTGACCTCCCCGAGATCATCGACCCACGCGAGTCCACGGTCCTTTGGGTGTAACTGCTGAGGTCCTCGCAGCGCGATGACCCCCGGCCGCCGGTTGCCGGTCACCTCGATGGTGCGCGGTGTGGGCCCCGGTGCCGTCTTGTAGAGCCCGACTTTCCCGGTGAGCACGTCGGTGTCGTAAAGCACGAAAGTGTCGGCGTCCTGCTCCAGGTACCGCTCAAGGTCGCAGACATCGTCGTCCGGCCAGCCGACGGCCGTCTGTTCCAGCCAGTTCCGCACCCGATCCAGCAGAACTTGGGGTTCGCGCCATGGCGCGGCGTCGACCGGATGGGCACTGCCGTCCCAGAGGCAAAGGTTGCCGTGAAGCCCCGGCAGGGCAGGCCGGTCGATGTGGAAGGTCAGCTCCATCGTTGTTCCGGGATCGAGCACCCGAACCGCTGGCGCGGCGAACGGAAACCGATCGGTCAGCTCCACCTCGATGCGGGCATGGACGAGGCCGTAAACCGGGTGCTGCCAAGCCAGGTCGCCGCGTAGCCGATGCCCGTCGTCGCCGAAGCCGAGTTCCCCGAGGCGCGCACGCCAGGAGTCGGCTTCGGCGACGAGGTCGCTCTGCCAGGAGCTGCTCATGCGTAGCGGCCGCTCCCGGCCGGAACGGTAGACGCGCCCCGGGTCACCGCCGACGTCTGCTTCCTGGTGCCATCGGCGTTGCAGTACACCGGCAGCGGGAAGACGTACTCCTCGGTCGTGGTGTTCTTGGTCGTGCCGATCAGCTCACGCCACTTCACCGCGGCCGGGCAGTCCTCCGCGTCCAGGGCGTCTTCGGCCAGCGTCGCCGACTCGGCGATCCGGTCGGCCGCGGCAGCCAACTGATCCGCCGTGGCCTTGGTCTTGATCTTCTTGCCGTCCAGCGTCGGGTCGTCGAGGCCCTCGTCAGCGACGTCCACGAGCAGGTCGGCGATCTCGCGGAGCACGACGGTCAGGTACCCGGCGTACGTCGTCTCGTCCGGCTTGACGTTCCTGAACGCGTGATACGTGAGAACCTCGAAGAAGTAACCGCCGGGCTGGTCATCGACCCAGACCCGGCGGATCTGACGGACGAGCTTGACCACGGGAACGTAGACCCCGCTGCCGGGATCGTCGTCGTAAAGCAGGTAGTCCTTGTTCGCCTGCGTCGTCAGCTCGGCCATCTTGGTGGGGTTGGTCTCGACCCACCGGGCATTCCCGTCTTTCTCAATCTTCTCCGGGATCTCCCAGTGATCCCCGCACGGCCGGGCGATGACCACATCGACGGACAGATCGTAGTCCGGGAAGTCCACCATCACGGACCGGTGCTGGCGCGTGACCCGGCCGGGGAACGCCGCCTCCAGAACAGCCTCGACGTGGTCGAGGATCTTGCCGGGGCGCAGGTCTTTACCGGCCTTGCTCAGCCGGGCGAACACGTCGACGTCCTTGACCCGACGGATGGACACGTGCCGGCCGTAGGAGCCGATCAGCAACGGATCGACCCCGAGCTTCACCAGGAGGTCGTCCGCCTCCAGCGCCGCCGTGACCTCGGCATGCGCCGACTGGGCGTTCTTGGCGTCTTCGCTCGGCTCGATGTTGCTCAGTGCCGTCTTGAAGTGGGTGGCCAGCGTGGCCATGTGCTCTCCGTTCCCTGGGCTGGCAGGTGCGCCTGGTACGGCCGCCGAGGGGGTGAGGTCACGGCCAGCTTCTACGACGCTGTGGTCGGCACCCGCATTCCCGAAAGAGCCGAGCACCGACGAGACGGTACGGCGCGGGTACGACAACCTCGCCCCGCCAGCAGGACCGGCCGCCAGCCTTGGGTGTACCGGCGGAACGCCACGTCAGCCGTTCGGGGGAGCAGGGAACGGCTCGTACACGTTCGCAACAGGGTTGAAGGTGTACGCCGTCCACTGCCCGGGGGTCGGCGCAGCCAGCCGGGCGCCGAGCGCCACAGCGATCGCTACCGGCCCACTCAGAAAGATTGCGTGGTGACCCGTCCGCGCCTCGGCCGGCAACGGCGCGGTGTCCCACGCGTTGCACGTCTGCGAGATGACCCCGTTGAACGTCCTTATGTTCTGCTTCAGCAGCCGGTTCTCGTTGCGAAGCAGCAGCAGCCACCCGATGCCGCGCTCACGACACGCCTTCACCACCGCGTCCCGGAACTGATCCCCGCGATTCTGCAGATCGAGCGCGAGCGCCACCTTCGTCATGTCGCCGCCATCGACCGCCTCCAGCCGCTCCACCGTGAGCGGGGCGGCGTTCACGTCCACCGCCCGCAGCGACGTCGCCGCGAAGAACGCCGGAGACCCCGTGTCCTGCCGAAGCTCATGCACGGCGACATGCTGGGCGTGCGTGTACCCCAGCCGCGCACCCAACCAGAACGCCACATGCAGCGGCATCGTGGGGATCACATTGACGTGGGCCGCGTCCGGAGCGAGCCGCTCCGCGATCGTCGTGGCCCGTAGCGTCTCCTCCGCCAGCAGATCGACCAGTTCACGATCACGAACGGGATAACCCGACAGCTCGATCTCCGCCTTCAGCGTTACCGCCGCTGAAGCCTGACTGAACCGCTCCGCCTGCTGATTCCGCTGCTCGGCACGGGCCCGACCTCGATGGACATCCACTGCATTCACGATGATCCCCACCCGCAGCCCCATCCGAGCCCGGTGCCGCAGCCAGAAGCCGACCGCCATGACGATCAGACCCACGACGACGGCCACCACGAACCCCAGCCGGCCCGGCTTCTCACCGGTCATCAGCGACTTGCCCACCTCCGTCAGAAACGTTCCGGCGACCAGGCCCCCTACCGCGATGACAGCCGACCCATCGACCACCAACGCACGCAAGCCCTGCGCGCCGACGGGCTGCTCGCCCGCGCCCACCACCGTCAAACGCGGTACATCGGAACGCTCCACGGTTGTCACAAAATCACCACCGTCACAAGAAAATGCCGTCCTCATCTTGGTGGAATCCCTCAAAGACTGGACCGGCAGGTGCCTCGATAGCCTAGGACATGGTGGAACTGACACCGTCCGTCCGGCACTGCCGCAGCAGTTGCTAACCGACGTAGTTCATGGCCGTGACATCCGGAACGGCACGGAAGCGTGGACGGACAGGACCGCTCCCCGCCACCTCTAGGGCGTCTGCCCAGCCAGCAAGGGGTCCCGGTCACGTCCAGATCGGCAGTGCTGCGGTGGGGTCGGCAAACTGGAGGTGGCGGGTCAGGGCAGCGCGTCGCTCGTCCGGGTCGTGGGATGACTGGGCGTGCTCCAGCCAGGTGGACGAGGCGCCTGGGTCGACGGCTTGGCCGGGCGTCCCCGGGCAGAGGGTGCACACAGTGAAGTAGAGCGACCCGGCCCAGCAGCCGAGGTACAGCTCGGATGCATCGGTTCGCTGCGGCTCGGTGCGGTCTGCGGCAAGGACGGGATAGCTTGATAGAGCTTCAGCCCCAATGGGGATTATGGGACCGGCGACCGCTTCGGCGATACATTCTATCGCTTCAGCGGTCCGCCTTAGGTACTCCTCATCCCGAAGGCGACTCCTCGGCCCTTGATCGGCTTGGTGGGCGCCTGGCCGCGATGCGTAGGCACCAGACCAGGGTAGGCCGCGCTGCGCCGTCGATACAGCGTGCCGTTACGTTCTGGCTCTTACCGATGCCCCTTCGGCGATGGCGACAGTGATCAGTTCGTCTGCGTCGAACAGTGGCTCCAACCAACTTCGGATCTCATCGCTTGTGGTGCCGTACGAACCGATCCAGCCGTCACGGAAGAGCTGCGTGAAGTCGGTGTTGTTCAAATGCCGTTGAGTTGGCCACCGCTCGTCGTCCCACGTGATGCGTAGGTTGCCGCCTCCCCTGGTCGTATCGGCTGTGGATTCGTGCATGAGGCCGACGAGGTCCAGCGGAAGATAGAGGCCCTTCATTAGTTCCGCGGACTGGCCGTCGTAGTCGCTGGGCCGAACGATCTTGAGGTAGTGCGGCTGGGTGCTGAGCCGGTATTGCCCGACAGTGCCGGGTTGTTTCCCTACTTCGAGCGCGCGCATGCTGCGAAGTTGCGCCGCCAGTTGGGGATCGCCGCGGTAGGTCCATCCGCCGTCAGGGTCCTTCTTCATGCGCTTGTACTGCACAAGGATCCCGCAGTGCCGGTCGGCGTGGTAGTAGATGAGGTCGCTGCCTCTGGTGTTTTCCAAGTCGCGCTTGTTCGTGTTAAGGACGGTGAGCCGGCCGCCGCCGCGAAGGGGGATCAGCATGCCCCGCGCGTTTCTGCGTGCGCGCTGCCCCAGAATGCCGTCGAACCGTTCCATGTCACGCTCGATGAGCGCATCCTCATCGTTGTAGCTGAGCCGCACCGTCTCCATCAGGGTGCGTCGCGTGTCCAGTTCGTCCGGCGGAGTCATCAGCACGCGGCCTGGCTGACCTAGGCGACGACCGAGGCCGGATATCTCAGCGATAAGCCCGAGGGTGTCCTTCTCCTCGGCAAGCAAGGTTCGCCGCGCTTCGGTGATCTGCCTGGTCCCGGTGGGGTAGCCCCTCGCCTGTTCGATCAGGTCGGCTGCGTCGCTGGCCAGCTCGCTCAATACACGAACAACGGCGGTGGAGCTTCCCTCGGGCAGAGCGCTTTTCGCGGTGCGCGCCGGGGCGACGTGCGGTTTGATCTGCGACGACACCCGATCCAGCACAGCTCCGAACGGAACGGGACGCTTGAGCAACGAAATGCCGGAGACCTCGTACCGTCGGGCGAAGCTGGTTACCCGCACGCTGCGGCGAAACGATCCGATCGCGATCGCTTCAACGGACATGGGCTCCGATGAAGACCGCGCGCAGATGACCGCCACAGCGTACTTCGGCAGGTCGTTGCCGATTGGGGCGCTGTCGGTGTAGCTGTCGCGTCCGAGCTTGTCGGTGAAGGCGATGCGGTCTCTCGGTTGATGATCGATAAAGATCGCCGTCATGTGGCTACTCCCCTTCGCATCATCGATCCGTCCACCCGGCCTGCATGAACTCAACTAGGATGCAGGCCGATCGAGGGTAGTGCATGTGAGCCCTGGCAGGCTTGAAAGGCGCAAGGTCTCACGGTGAGATCGCCCGTCCGGCCGTCCTGGGGGCCGCAGTGGAGCGCGGAAGTATGCAGGTCTCCGCGTACTGGGGGTGTGGCGAGACACCAGCTCGACGGCATGCGGGCTGGCGCCTGACGGACACCCCCTGGCAGGCCCGCAGCCTCTAGGCCCCGCCGCGTACCAGCACTTGGGCCTGCTCCCTGATCCGTCAATCGGCACCAGCGTTCAGCCCCATGAAGCGCTCCAAGAACTCGACGAGCTTGGCGAGGACGCGCTGCTTCTTCTCACCGTGCCCGCCGCCGCCCGCGAAGCGCGAGGCCGGAGGTAACACCTTCGTGATCGCCGTCCCGCTCGTCTGTATGACACCGTCACGAAATGCCCGTTCGACGAATTCGCGAGCTTCGTCTGGGCGCAGATTCTCCTCGTCGATGATGCGGTCGAGTTCAGCCCTACGACGTGCCTCGACGTACGCTGCCCACTGCGCATCGACGGTGCTGTCAGCTGAGACACGGTCTACGAAGGCTACGATTAGGTCCTTCTTGTTCCGCAGGCTCGGGCTGGCGTCGACCGCGCGAGTGATCTCGGCGCGGATCTCCTTGTCGTCACCGTCACCGCGCGCTTCGCGGTACTTCTGAACGAGCATCAGGATGTAGTCGACGTTGATCTCGACCCGCTTGACGAGTTCGATCTCGAAGACGATGTCATCGTTGATCGACTCCTTCTCGGCATCCTTGTCTTTGCGGAACTCGGCGTAAAGGTCGAGGTAAATACTGCGGTAGTCTTGCGCCTGGCGATCCGTCAGAATCTCGTTACCAGCGAACTCGTCGAACGAAGCCAGGATGTTCTGCAGCCGCAGGATCGCGCCAAACAGGACAATGAAGTCCTTTTGCGCAGACTCGCCGACAATTGGAGTGCCGAGCGGGAAACGCTCGAGCAGCTCGCGCACCTTTTCAGAATAGTCGCTGTAGTAGTCGTTGTACGGCTTGAGCAGCACGACACCACGGGCATCCTTGTTGCCGAACAGCGCGATGGCGTCGTTCGTCTCCTGTTCCAGATCGCGGAAGCTGACGATATTGCCGTAGGTCTTGACGGAGTTGAGGATCCGGTTGGTGCGCGAGTATGCCTGGATGAGTCCGTGCGAGCGCAGGTTCTTATCGACCCAGAGAGTGTTCAGCGTCGTCGCGTCGAAGCCGGTCAGGAACATGTTGACGACGATGACGAGATCGATCTCGCGGTTTTTGAGCCGAAGCGACAGATCCTTGTAATAGTTCTGGAAGTTCTCGCTGGACGCGTCGAACGACGTGCCGAACATCTCGTTGTAGTCCTGGATCGCATCTTCCAGGAACGAGCGCGCATCGTTGGTGAGCGTGTCGGTCTCGAAGCCTTCCTCGTCCAGGTAGTCGTCCTCCAGAACGACGTTTGGTGCGTAGGAGTAAATCAGCCCGACTTTCAGCCGCTGGTCCGGTGTGCGGTTTTCCTGCTGCAGGAAGAACTGGTTGTAGTAGATCCGGGCAGCCTCGATGGAGGCAGTCGCGAACAGCGCGTTAAAGCCGCTCACCCGACGATCCTTGAGGGCGTAGCGCTCGCTGCGGCGGGTCTTCTGGTCGAAATGCTCCAACATATACCCGACGACCTGGCGCACCCGCTCCGGCGCAAGCAGCGCCCGCTCGGTATCGATCCTCGACACCTGCTTGTCAGTGAGGCGCTCGGGCAGCTTGATCGTGTTGACGTAATCGACGCGGAACGGCAGCACATTCTTGTCGTTGATCGCGTCAACGATCGTGTAGGTGTGAAGCTTCTCTCCGAATGCCTGCTCGGTGGTCTTGAGTCGCGGGTTGCCACCGCGGCCGGCATTGATGGCGAAGATCGGCGTGCCGGTGAAGCCGAACAGGTTGTACCGCTTGAATGCTTTGGTGATTGCGGTGTGCATGTCTCCAAACTGCGACCGGTGACACTCGTCGAAGATGATCACGACGTGACCATCAAAGATTGCGTGGCCTCTGTTTGCTGGCGCGTTGATAAAGGTCGAGAGCTTCTGAATCGTCGTAATGATTATCCGCGCGCCAGGGTCTTCGAGTTGCTTCTTCAGGACCCGCGTCGAGGTATTCGAGTTCGCGGCTCCCTTCTCGAACCGGTCGTACTCGCGCATCGTCTGGTAGTCGAGGTCCTTGCGGTCCACGACGAATAGCACCTTGTCCACGCTCGGCAGCCGCGAGGCGAGCTGTGCAGTCTTGAATGAGGTCAGGGTCTTGCCAGAGCCGGTGGTATGCCAGACATAGCCACCAGCGGCCGTTGTGCCGAGTTTCTTGTAGTTGGTCGAGACCTCGACCTTCTGAAGGATCTTCTCGGTCGCTGCAATTTGGTAGGGCCGCATGACAAGCAACATCCGGTCAGCGGTCAGCACGCAGTACCGGGTCAGTATCGCCAGCAGCGCATGCTTCGCAAAGAACGTCCTCGTGAAATCGGACAGATCCTGGATCGGCTTGTTTGTCGCATCTGCCCACCACGAGGTGAACTCGAATGTGTTGCTTGTCTTCCGGACCCGCTTCTTGCCCCTCACGTCCTCAACGTGCCGGCGGCGAGTGGTGTTGCTGTAGTACTTCGTCAGGGTGCCGTTGCTGATCACGAAGAGCTGCACGTAGTCAAAGAGCCCTGAGCCCGCCCAGAAGCTGTCGCGCTGATAACGGTCGATCTGGTTGAACGCCTCACGAATGTCAACCCCGCGACGCTTCAACTCGACGTGCACCATCGGTAGTCCGTTGACGAGCACAGTGACGTCGTAGCGGTTCGACCTTAAAGCGCCACCCTCGGCCTGGTTGATCTCATACTGGTTGATGACCTGCAGTCGATTGTTGTGAATGTTCTTTTTGTCGATCAACGATACATTCTTCGTCGAGCCGTCATCGCGTACCAAGAGCTGGACGGAGTCTTCCTGGATGCGGAACGTCTTTTCCGCCGCACCCTCGTTCGCACCCGCCACTGAGTTGGCGAAGAACCGCTCCCATTCGTCATCTGAGAACGTGATGCCGTTCAGCGATTCAAGCTGGGTGCGCAGGTTGGCTATCAGGTGCGCCTCGTCCCTGACCTGCAGGTATTCGTACGCCTGCCCCTGCAGCAGACTGATGAACTCGCGCTCGAGGTCAGCTTCAGACTGGCGGACAGCCGCCACAACTGTGGTGCTCGGGATAAATCCAGCGACTACTGTATCCTCGCTACTCACCGCGATCGGTTCGTAGCAAGAGCGAGATGCTTCGCTCATGCGGCAGCCTCCTCGAAGGTCAACAGACGGTCGCGGTAGTACTCATACTGCCTGCGGCGGGACGCGATCTCGGCATGAAGGCCCGCGCTAAGGCCTTTCACGAACGCGTCGAACTTGTCGAGGACCGCAACAATACGCTTCTGCTCGACGAGTGATGGAACAGGAATACGATATGCCATTAATTCTTTACTTTGAATTGCGGCCATTGAGCCGTCCGTGCGACCAGCGATCGCGAGGATTTCTTCCCGCCTTGCCTGACACACTTGAGCGACATACGCCGGAAGGATGTCGTCGCGCGGGATCAGTGCGCGCATGTCTTGGTTGAGGGTCACTGAAATCGGCACGAAGGCGATCGGCAGGTGCCGACGAAGGATATTCGATCTAACCACGAACGCAATAGAGCCAGGCGGAACAAGCTTCAGTGCGGTGCGTTCGAGCGCGATCTGCGCGACCCGGTCCACCGTTGACATCACAGTGTCCACACCCATGTCTTTCGGGGAAAGCCACGGAATCGTCGCATCCGTCCAGTACTCACGGACGGCCTTCGACGGGGTTCCGCCACCGTACCAGGTGCCGAGATCGCCCATAGGGATCCTTCGGACCTCATCCGTGTCGCGGAAAGTCAGAAGCGATTCTTTGTAGAAGGCAAACTGGCGGCGGCGCGCTTCCAGCTCCGCCTTCAGCCCCACCTCCAACTCCTCCTTCAATTCACTAAAACGGTCCAAGACTTTAACGATCTCGGCTTGCACCTTGGGCGGCGGAACAGGGATTCGGATTTTTGCGAGGCTTTCACCAGATAGCCGCTTCACCTTCGCCCGCGCCACGTACCTATCTTTCTGCACGTGGAAGGCTTTTGTTCGCATGAAGTACGAGACGAATGTTGGATTCAGCGCGCTGCGGAAGAGGAAGGTATCGTCGTGAATCGCAACCGGCTCAGCGCCAAGCCAAGCGACCGCCTTCGCTACATCCTCGACCGTCTCACCGACCGCCGCGATGATCACGTCGCCTGGTCTCGCGAACCGCAGCCGATCCTCGAGATCTCGTCGCACATGCGACAGAGCAGATGTCGCCGCAACTCCGTAGTGGGTATAAATCTCGCCATAGTGGATGCTCGGGATGCCATCTCGGACGATGTCGTCCTTGGTGAACCGCCGCCCCCTGATGAATTTGCCGATTTCGCCCATACACGCCTCGCGCACCCCACCCGACGTCAGCTCTGCTATCACGTCGTCGATACGGCTCACGGCGCATTCCCCAAGTCGGCGACCATCTCGTCGATGGCGGCGCGGAGCGCTGACTGGCGGGTGACTATACGGGCGATTTCGGCGTTCAGCTCCGTGATGTCTGTGGCTACGCGAGTGTCATTGGGCTGGACGTAGGACGAGACTGCGATGTTGTAGTTGTTATCGCGGATCTCGTAGTAAGGCACGAGCGCCGCGAAATATTCGATGGCCGCACGTTTCGTGAAGGCGTCGAGGATCCGCTCCCGGTTCGCGCTTCCGAGTCTGTTCTTGTTACCGCCCCGAACGAATTCGGCCGAGGCATCGATGAAGAGGATCGCGTTGTCCCTCTTCGATTTTTTCAGAACGATAATGCAGGTCGCGATGCCTGTGCCGAAGAACAAGTCCGGCGGGAGCTGAATGACCGCATCGACGTAGTTGTTGTCAACCAGGTACTTGCGGATCTTCTGCTCCGCGCCACCACGGTAGAGCACCCCAGGGAACTCGACGATCGCCGCAGTCCCGCTGACGGCAAGCCAGCTGAGGATGTGCATTGTGAACGCGAGGTCAGCCTTCGACTTCGGGGCGAGTACCCCGGCCGGCGAGAACCGCGGATCGTTGATCAGTAGCGAATTTGCATCGCCTTCCCACCTGATCGAGTACGGAGGGTTGGAGACGATCGCTTCGAACGGCTCCTCGTCCCAGTGATGTGGGTCGATCAGGGTGTCGCCGTGGGCGAGGCTGAATTGTTCGTAAGGGACGTTATGCAAAAACATGTTGATCCGCGCGAGGTTGTACGTAGTCAAGTTGATCTCTTGACCGAAGAAGCCCTGGCGGACGTTGCCGGGCCCGAGGACTTTCTGGAACTTCAGAAGTAGCGAGCCCGAACCAACAGCCGGGTCGTAGACCTTGTTCACCGACTTCTTTCCGACAACGGTGATGCGAGCGAGCAGTTCGGAGACTTCCTGCGGGGTGTAGTACTCGCCGCCTGACTTGCCGGCTGCCGAGGCGTACATCTGCATGAGATACTCGTAGGCATCGCCAAACGTGTCGATCGTGTGGTCAGAATAACCGCCGAGGTTCAAGTCTCCGATTGCTCCAAGTAGCTTGACAAGCTTCTCGTTACGCTTCGCGACGGTGTTGCCCAGTTTGGCCGAATTCACGTCGAGGTCGTCGAAGAGGCCCTTAATGGCGTCCTCGCTCTCAGCACCGACTGCGGAACCCTCAATGTTGTTGAAGACCCGCTCGAGCGTCTCATTGAGGTTCTCGTCCCGCGGTGCACGCTTGCGAACGTTCGCGAACAGTTCCGACGGGAGTATGTAGAAGCCCTTTTCCTCCACCGTGTCCTTACGGCCGAACTCGGCGTCCCTGTCGCTGAGCTTCGCGTAGTCGAAGTCCGCATCACCCGCCTTGCGCTCCAGGTCGTTAAGGTAGGCGGTCAGGTTCTCCGAGATGAACCGGTAGAACAGCATTCCCAGGACATAGCTCTTGAAATCCCAGCCGTCGACACTGCCGCGCAGGTCGTTCGCGATCCTCCAGATGGTTCTGTGCAGCTCGGCGCGCTGAGCTTCCTTCGTCTTAGGAGTCACTACCACACCACTACCCTCGCGCTAGGGTCGATCGTGCAGCTTCTTGTCAACTGGTTCATGTTCGAGTGGATCTCCTCCACGCCACGGGCGTGTGATCAATCTGCGGACGTCGGCCCAACCTACTAGGGCCCACCGACGGGCTGTCGTGGCCGCGCCGCCGTCGTGACGAGTTCGTCGCCATCCAGGAGCAACGATCTCAGTGGGCGGACATGGTCCCCAGACCGCACGACCGCATGGTCGGCTCTGCCTCTCACCGCGTCCCACCGGCCTCTCAGAGGCTGTAGTGCGCGAAGTCGGCCGGCTTCGCCGGACGGTACGCCGCCCGGCCCGAGCATGCAGTCAGATGTGATCGTGAGGATGGTGTCGGATCTCCTGATGTCGCCAGGCCGGACGGGCCGGGGTCCTACCTCGTAGGCGGTGAGGGTGGGCTGATTGGGGCGGGCCGCCGCGTCCCATTGGTCGAGCAGGTTGGTCAGGTCGGTGGCGTGCGTTCCGTGGGCGATCGCGCCGAGTTCGTGGTGGCCGTTGCCCAGCGTCCTGGAAGGCGAGGTAGGCGATGGTGTCGCCGTGGTAGACGGCGGCACCGGCCCAACGGTAGGCGGGGGTGACCAGTCCGTTGGTGCAGGCGGTGTCGCCGACGCCGTGGCGGCCGAACGGCTTGTTGGCGTGCACGAGGAGCATAGGTCGAGGTGGCCGATGTGGTCCGCGTCGGTGACCTGGATGCCGGTCCAGCGGTCGAGCCGGGGATTGCCCTGGGCGCTGGCGAGGACGGCACGTCCGGTCTGATCGGTGGCGTAGAGCTTGAGGACCACATCGGTGTCGAGGCGTACTGGTGTCGGCGATGGATTCGTCTTTGGCCCTGACGTGTATCTGCTCATTCAACGGGTTACGCCGAGCTAAGCGCACCGCTTATGACGGTGCCGGCCAGAGCGACGGCTAACGACAGTGGGTCCCGTGCTGCGTCTGGCAAGGTCCCCAGACCCAACCCGCTCGACTCGACCAGGAGACCCAGCGACCCCTGGTGCTCAGCGCCGACGGCTGGGTGGTTGAGAAGATCGCGCGCCGCGTTGGCATCCTCGTCGCGGATCACGTCTGCCGCGAGCCGCTTGATGAAGTCATCTGCGATGTGCGGCGGCACGCCGGTGGACAGCTCCAGAGCCGTAAGACTGAGCCGCACGCGGAACACCGAAATTCCTCTGCCCGCCGCGGTGGCCGACGCTCGGTCAATCAGGGCAGCGTAATCAGTTGTGGGGGTGCCTCTGATCGTCGTTGCGTGCCAACTATGGAGGAGGTCGTGCACCGTTTGCTCCCATGGCTGTTCGATCTTCGTTCGGCTGAGCAGGTCGGCGGCTTCGATGCCGTTGCCCTGCATGAGGTGGGCGACGATCGTGGCCTGTCGCCCGTCGAGCAGGGCGGTGCTGATTCCGTCGTAGTGCTGCACGTGAGCCAGTGCGTCGGCCCAGCGGCCGGACAGGGTGAGGGCGCGGGTTCCATCGGAAAGCAGGATGCCGCGTAGCCAATCGATGATCTGTTGGAGTTCGCCGGGATCGGCAGTGAGCTGCTGGGGATGTATCTCCAGGTGGTCAATGACGGCGTGCCTGTCGCTGACGGTTGCTGTGTGTAGGTCGGTGAGCAGGCGGTGTGCGCCGTCGCCGTCGCCGTCTCGGATGCGTAGGCGGGCGAGGTTGATGACTGGTTCGAGGGCGAAGCGGGCGGTGTGCCCGTTGAGCGGCGTTCTGCTGAGGTAGAGGTTCGCGTGTTGGTGGCACCAGGTGCGGGCGAGTTCCGCGTCTCCGCAGTCGGAGGCGACGAGGGCAGCTCCGTTGAAAACCATGGACGCCCTTTCCGGATCGCGTTCGCGGTGGGCGGTCTCGGCGAGTGCAATGAGTCGGTTCACTCGTGCGCCGAGCGGTTTGGCTGGCGGTCGTTTGCGGGGGACGAGGGGGAAGCGTTCGGCGATGGTGGAGGCAAGGGGCAGTGTCATGGTGTCCTCACGTACGGCTGAGGCGCGTATTGGCATCGAGGTCTGTTTATTGATGCGTAGTGGTTGGCGGTCCTTGTGCCTGGGGTGGCCGGGGCGGGGTTGGTCCCCGCCCCGTCGTCTGCCGTCAGAAGGAGATGGTGAAGGTGGTATCGGACCGTTGGACGTCGCCGGGCTCGGCGGGTCGCATTCCTGCTGGCTGGGCGGTGACGGTGGGTTGGTTGGGGCGGCCTGCTTCGTCCCATTGATCGAGCAGATTGGTGAGTTCGGCGGCGAGCTTGTCAGCGTCTGGTCCGTGCGCGACGGCGCCGATTTCGTGGTGGCCTTCGCTGGTTGGTTGGAAGGCGAGGTAGGCGATGGTGCCCCCCTGGTAGATGGCAACTCCGGCCCACCTGTAGGCAGGGGTGACCAGTCCGCTGGTGCGGGCGGTGTCGCCGACGCCGAGGCGGCCGAACGGTGTGCTGCTGTGCACGAGTAGCCATAGGTCGAGATGGCCGACGGGGTCCGCATCGGCGACTTCGATGCCGGTCCAGCGTTCGCGCCGGGGGTGGCTCAGGGCGCGGCTGAGCGCCTGTCGGTCGGGGTGGTCGGCGGCGTCGAGTTTGAGGGCGACGTCGGTGTCGAGGCGTACGTGGTGGTCGGTGTGTTCTGCGGTGCCGCGCATGGGGACGAATCCGCAGACCAGCGGTGTCGTGGTGCTGAGAAGTTGGTGGGTGTCGGTGCGGTCGAAGGCGAAGCATCGGGTCAGGCCGCTCTCGTGTACGCGCAGGGGTACGACGATGCGGCCGTGGTTGGCGAGTTGGTCCCACCAGGCGGTAGGGATGTCCCACGCTCCGGCGGTGACGATGATCCGGTCGTAGGGCGCGGTGGCGGGGTGGCCGAGGGCTCCGTCGCCGTGGATCACGTCGACGGTGTCGTAGCCGGCGCGGGCGAGGCTGGCGCGGGCGCCGTCGGCGAGGTCTTGGTCGAGTTCGATGGTGACGACCTTGCCGCTGGGGGTGGTCAGCTCGGCCAGCAGGGCTGCGTTGATGCCGGTAGCAGCGCCGATCTCCAGGACGCGATGTCCGGGGTGCGGATCGAGCTGTTCGAGCATGTCCGCGACGAGGCTGGGGCTCGACGCCGAGGACAGCGCGGCACCGCTGGAATCGCGCTTCGTGACGATCTGGCGGCGGGTATAGACGGTCTCCACATCGACACCGGGGAGGAACTGCTCGCGGGGCACTCTGCGGAACGCCTGCTCGACGGAAGCCGAGCGGACGTGGCCGCGCTGTTTCAAAGCGCTGACGAGCTGTTCGCGAAGCACGGCTGCGCTGGAAGCGTCAGACGAGTAGACCATGTGTGTGCTTCTCTCTGTTGTTTGGCCGAGTTGATGCTTGTCGTAGGCGTCGGTGGACGAGTGGTGGAAGGTGACGTGCGTGGCTGCCGTCGCGAGGAGCCAGGCGTCGGCGGCCGAGATGCCGAGCCGATTGAAGAGGAACAGCAGGTGGTGGGTTAGCACCCCGCGCAGGTCGCGGGTCAGTGCGCCGTGCCGGTCGAGGAAGCCGAGGTCTGCCCCCGCCCGCTCGTGGGCTTGCGGCCATTGGGGGGTGGCTGCCAGCGGGCTACCCGGCGCGTCGTCGACGGCGATGAGCAGCCGCTGCACGGCGGCGATCAGCTGAGGGCTTGGTCCTGGCGCGTTGGACTGGTGGCGGCGGATCGCGAGGAGTCGCCAGACATCGCCTTGCTCGGCGAACTCCAGTCCGGCAGCACGCATGAGGCGGGTGGCAAGCACGACACCGAGTTCGCGTCGATGGGCGCCGCCAGCAGCGAGATGGTCGAGGATGTGGCGGCTGTCGGCGTGGAAGAGAGTATGCGCGACCGTCATCGCTTGGTCGCCGCCGAACGCGTATGCCTCGGGCCGGTAGATGGGCTCGGTGACGCCGCGGATGCGGTCGTCGTTGGTGAGGTCAGCGAGGAGGGCATAGACCCTGGCTTGCCGGTCGCCGGGCAAGAGCCGCAACCGCCATGTCTGCATCTTGCGGATGAACCAGAAGGCGGTGATCACACCGCTGTCCTCGGCGCTGGTTAGCGCGGAGGCGAGTCGGGTTGCGGCGTACTTTTCGGCGGTTTGCCAGTCGGCAAAGGTCAGATTGACCTGACGCCACCGGCTCACCGAATCCACCTGGACGGGTGGGGCGATGTCGGAGCCGAGGTCGACGTCCATGGGTGGTCTCCTCGTCTAGTGGATTAGCAGGCTGGTTGCCCAGCGGATGTCGGTGCCGGCGGCCATGGTGTGCAGGGTGAGAGCGACTCCGGCGTGGCCGGCGATCAGGCCGGATCGCGCCGGGGTGGCGTCGGTGGCGTGCTGGATCAACAGGCGCATCACGTGGGTCATATGGGTGTGCAGACTGGTGGTCTGGGCGTCAACGGCGGCGTACCAAGCCGTCGCGGCGAGTCCTGCCCAGCCGTGGCACAGCGATGGATCGACGAGTCGGTTGAGCTGAACGGGGTCGGCCAGGCAGCGGGCCAGGGCGTCCTCCGCTGTCTGCTGCCTGGCGGAATCGGGAAGGGCAATCCCGGCGAGCTGTTGCGCACGGGCTATGCCGGGGGTGCCGTAGCACCAGGACGGCCGAGCCGGTCCGCGTGCTGCGGGCTTGCCGGCGTGCAGCTCGGCTGCCGTGATCCTCTCGGGCCACCATGGTCCGGCTGGGCTGGTCTGCCGCCAGTCGTCCAGCCAGGTGTTGATCCGGCCGATTGCTTCGGCCTGTCCCGGCACCATGATGTTGTGGCGCATGGCGAGCGCCAGGAGCGCCAAGGGGCCGGTGATGCCGTGCGCCATGCCGAAGTTGGCGTGCCCACCTGATGCAGGGCTGTCGGGGTCGGGCGGGTCGCTGCTCCACCAGCCTGGTGCGAGCCGTCCGGCCTCGTCGTCGGCGTCGATCGGGTCGGTGAGCCGCACCAGGTATGTCAGCACCTGCCGGAGCAGTTGTCCGTCTGGTTCGCGGCGTAGCAGGTGGGCGCCGAGGCCGGTCAGTCCGCGTACGAGGTCGAACTCCGACAGGGTGGGCCGGGTGCATGCCGCGATGCGCGCCTCCGCGGCGGCCAGACGCCGTCTGGTCAGGTCCGCGACCGAGTAGTCGAGCGCGTCGAGGGATGCCGGGTGGGCGTGCGGCGCGGCCGTGGTCAGCGCGTGGGTGACTGCCGGTGCACCGAACCACAGTCCTGCTCCGCTGCCGTTGTTCAGGGTGTCAGTGGTCGCGTGTCGCAGCCATTCGTAGGCCGGTTCCCATCCTCCGTGCCCAGTTTGGGCGCGCACGCCGTGCAGGATCGCTACCCCGGCGGCACCTCGCGATAGGGATTGGGCGTGCCAGCGGGTACTTCGTGGCCCGTAGTCGTCCGCCGTGAAGTCCGGAGGGGGTGGCTGGGTGAGAGTGTGGGTGATGCACGAGGCCATCGTTTCGGCTGCCCGTAGCAGTGGACTCGGGAGGGGCACGGCGGTCATTGAGACGCTCCTGCGGTGCGGACGCGGCGGCGTACGGTCGCCAGTGCGATGTGGCGAGCGAGCCGATATGTGACCTGCTCGGCTGGCTCGTCGGGACCGTGAGCGCGAACGAAGTGCAGGTGTAGCAGCGAGGTGAGCACGGCGGTAGGGGTCAGTGGGCCGCGAGAGGTGGACAGTGTGTCGGCGTAGCGGGCCGCGGCCCGGGATCGCTCCTGCCATGCCCGCTGGACCGGCTCCGGCAGGAGGGTCGGGTCGAGGGTGACTGCCTGGCGCAGCAGATGCCGGTCGATGGGCGTCGGGCCGGCCTGCTCCGGGTGGCCGACCAGCCACTCACATGCGTCGTTGCGACTGCCGAGCATCGCGGCTGCCAGATCGATCATGCTCGCGGCGGTAAGAACGTGCCGATTGACCTGACCCTCGGGGTGCGCGCTGAGCTGCGCCAAGGCCGCGGTGGAGTCGGCGGCGAACAACTCATGCGCAGCGACCAGCGGCTGGCCGTCTCCGTATCGGCCGGACTCGGGATGGTAGGTGTCCAGGCTCAGGTCTCCGGCGAGGCCCTGCCGTCGAAGGGCAGCGGCCCACCGGCCGATCCGTACGGCCGCGTGGCCGTAGTCGTCGGTGTGCAGCCGCAGTCGTAGGTGCGATGTGGGGCGTCGGAGGCGGACGAACCATCGCAGCGGCGGCTCGGGCCAGTCGGCGAGCAGCGGTGGAAGCCCTCGGAGTAAGACCAGCTCCATCATTGGCGGCTCGACGGCCAGCGACGCGGACACGATGTCGCCTGCTCCGGGCATGACCGGCGGGGCAGGAGCGGGCGGCGGCCCCGAGCCTCGTGCGGAGACGACGGCCGGCACCACGGCGGGCTCGGCCGTGGAGGCGACCGGTACGACGATCTCGTGGGCACGCCCGGACAGCCACCCGAAGTCCTTCGGACCCGCCGCCTCGACCACGGTGATCGGTTCGGTGTTGGCGTCCAGGTGGGCGCGCAACAGGGACCGGTCCATGGCCTGATCGAGGTTGAGCCGGAGCCTCTGGTCGCCGCTGCCGACCTGCACCCACCCGGGTAGCCGCAGCCTCGCACGCACTAATTCCCAGGCTGACAACCATTCGCTGTCGCTCGCGTCCGCAGCGGGCAGGCAGGCCGGGTCGACGCGCCACCGGGCGGCCGTGAGCAGGATCCGCCCGTATCGCAGCGCGGGCCGAAAGGGCAGGCAGGAAGCCGCGCCCCAGTCGAATGGTTTCAGCCGGGCGTCCATGGCTCGTGGCAACTCCACGAGAAACCGACCGAGCAGCGGCATCGTGTGCAGGGCGGCGGCATGCGCGACCGTCGGCTCGACAACCCTCCCCCGCGACATCGATACCAACATCAGCCGATCCCGACCGGCGACCACACCAAGATCACCGATGTTGATGACATCCTCGGTTGCCGGACGATGCTCAGCCAAGGAAATCAGCCACGGAAGGACCAGCGGGGCATTCAGTACGTTCTGCGCATGCAGGCGGTGTGGTGGGAAGCTCAATTGCGCTTGCATGGCCCCGTCCACCGCGACGGGTAGCCGCGCGAACTCCTTGCACATTCGCTCCCGCTCGGGAGCGGGCAGCACGTCGAGGAAGCGTCCGCTCGTCGCCATCGCCGAGCGACCCATGCCGGTCAGCGCGATCGTGAAGCGCCCTTTCGCCAGTGCGTCCAGCGATGCCGCGCGGATCTCTGCCGTGACGTCGACGTGTGGGCTGATGTGACCCTCTTCGGGCGCAGGGCTGGCCAGAACCTTCACGGCGGCGTCGTCGAGCTTCACCTCGTGGACACCGTTGATCACTGCCTGCTGGGCCAGTGCCAAGAGCCGTTCGTCACGGCTGGACAACGAGGCTGGGGGTGCTTCGGCCGCGCGGGTGAAGTGTTCCGGGTAGCCCAGCCCCGTCAGGGGATCGAGCACCTCAGCCAGCGGCACTATCGCCGTTATGCCGTAGCGGTCGACGAACCGGGCACGGTACGTGCGCCACTCCGGCCGACCGCCCGGATGTGACGTCAAGCGTTGTAGCACGCCTACAGCGCTCGCGATCTCGGCAGCGACCTGGATCGGCAGGATGACCTGATCCGCAAGCCGAAGATCCACCGCGACCGGCTGTGGATCCGCCGCCACCCGACTCATCCGGTCAGCCAGTTCACGAAGATGTGTCGTACCGGCTGCGATGCCACCCAGGTCAATGTGCAACGACCCGAGTGCAGCCGCGACGGGCTGCTGTTCGTTGAGGTGGTCATCCTGCACGGTGTCGAGCTGGTCCAGGATGTGTCGCAGCGGGTCGGCGCAGGTCGACGGCGGCCGGAGGTTGGAGATCAGCACGCCGTGGTCGACCAGATCGGCAACCAGCGCGTCCGCGGACTCACGCGGAGTTTGTGGGCACGCGGCGGTCACCTTGTTGACCAACTCCGTCCACGACACCGGCGCGGCGGCTAGCGACACGGCCAGCCGCACGGCTGTCGTGTTTCTCACCGAGGAGACGCCGTCTGCTGGTAGCGAGGCGTGTGGCCGGCGCCCTACCGCGAGCCGAAGTCCCTGTCCCACCGTGAGGTTGTTTGCCTGCACCCGCAGGTTGCGGCGCACATGCGGGTTGGCTTCGAGCCGCGCGATCAGAGACGCGAGCCAGCCCGCGTCCGGCCGTACCCGGATGGTCGAGTGCCCTGACGGTACGACCGAGGCAGCCCAGTCGAAGCGCAGTGCGGCGATCCCCGAGAACAACCCAAAGGGCGTTGCCCGCCGCTGAGCACGCACCAGGTACCGCGCCAGTGCCAGAGCCATCCGCCAGCCGCGGCCGGCATCGAGTGTCCCTCCGGCGCACACCGCCTTGATCCGGGATGCGAACTCAGGACTGGCGGTCCACACGGCTTCGGCCGCGCCGGGGAGCTTCCACGTTTCCCGCAGCCAACCGTCAATGCCTGCGGCATCGCCTCGATGCGGCCACGGCAGGCCGCCGCTTCGCCACGAGTGCACGGCGATGCGGATCGTGGCGGCATCAACATGCCGGTACAGACTGCTTCTCGCCACCACGATCCACTCCTCACACGGGAATTTGCTCGGTTGCAGGGGGTCGCCGGTTCCGGTGGCGTTCGGGTCGCTCACCGGAACCGGCAAGGACAAGCGACTAGCAGTCGCCGTTCTTCTGGGTGTCGCAGCCGTCGTCCGTGTCGGCCAACAGGGCGGCGACCGGACCGTCCGTGACGATCTGGACGTCCAGCTGGAACGGGTCGTCGTTGACGGCGAGCAGGTCGTTCATGGTTCCTCCTAGGGAGTTGGGATGACCGGTGGGCAGGTAGCCCCCGCAGCTACCGGCACGGACTTTTGCGGAGCGTCAGGCCGGGGGCGGCAGGGGAACGGGGGCACCCCTGCCGCCGGCCGGGACCGGCCACCGCGCCCATCTCGATGAGCGGCGGCCGGTTGGGTAGTCGTCGCACGGCGACTACCCAGGTCGGAAATGGCTGGTTGTAGGTGGCGGCCTGCCGGTGGCCCAAGTTCTTGACGTAGGAGATTGAGATGATTTCCGTCGTGTCTGCCACAGACTCAGCCGGACGGATCGCACCCTGCCCGCGCGCCGTGCGACACATGTCATGCGGTTGCCTTGCGGGCGTGGATAGCCCTGCCTTCGTAGGAGCCCAAGAGCACGTTTGGGTCGGCCATGAGCGTGACGAACCGGTCGAGGTCGGCATCGGTGACATCGGGTGTGGTCAGGACGGGACGGAGGTGGTCGACCACGTTGGCGAGTAGCTGGCATCCGGGACCGCCTCCGGTCCAGGTCTCGGTGGACGCGTGGGTACAGACCTGCGGCATGCCCTTGACGATGAGCAGGGCGGGGGTGTCGGCCGTCCAGGTGCCGGCACCGTCGAGTCCGGCGATGGTGCGGTAGACGCGTCGCATGACGGTGTGGATCAGCCGGGTGTCGTCGTCGGTTGCCCAGAAGACTCGTGGCGGGGTGTCGGTGACGTCGGCCAGGACGAGCCAGCCACCGGGACGCAGCCGGGCGATCATCAGTTCCAGCGCCTCGGCGGGGTGTGGCAGTGCGCCGTGCAGCCATCGGGCGACGACGACATCGAAGCTGTCGGGCTCGCCGGGAAGGTCGTCACCGTTCAGGTCGCGCTGGTAGACGTCGATGATGCTCGTTGGGTTGAGGTGGGTGGTGTCCTTGTCGACCGCGGTGACCCTGCCGTGGGGGCCGACGAGGCGGGCCAGGTAGGCGGTGACCTCGCCGCCACCGGCGCCGATTTCCAGGACGCGCTGGCCGGGTTGAATGTCGAGCCGGTCCAGCTGCTGCCGGATGATCGGGTTGAGCAGTTCACGCAGCCGGGCAGGGCGCAGTTGGCCGCTGTGAGTAGTCGTCATCGCGGTGATACCTCTTCTGGTTCGAGTTCGGGCGTGCAGGGGTGCTCGGCGGGGACAAGCCACACACCGGACCGGCGGGGCATCTCCCGTTGGACCGTTAAGGCCACGGGTGGCGTGTTGGTGGCGGGTGGCTCCCAATAGCGGTGGGACGTGTGGGTGTGGGTGAGCAGGAGCAGGTAGACGCGTGTGCGCCAGCCGGTCGGCGTGAGGATGGCGCGTTCGTAGGCCAGGACAGCTCCACTGCTGGGACGCAGGATCAGCAGGTGCCGCTCACGGCCGTTGTCGCTGGTGGCGGCTACGGCGATGCCGGTGCGGCCGGCGTGGTCGGGCGTGTTGGGGTGTGCGGTCAGCCCGGTGGTGTCTGCGAGGGCTTGCGCGGCGAGGGCGCGTTGCGGCGGGCCGGGGCTGTGCCAGGTGGCGAGCGCGGCGAGACCGGCCACGAGCTGTGTGGTCCTGTTGAGCTGCCCGTTTTGCAGCCTTGACTTGGCGCGGAGCCAATCGGTGCTGCGGTAGGCGTGGAACAGGTTTCTGTCGTGTAGCCACCCTGGTGGCCAGAAGTCCTCGATGACACCGAACCCATCACTCGGGTGCTGGGTCATCAACTCCGCACCGGAGTCGTCGTCGGCGTACCAGCGCACGATGTCCCGCGTGCTCTGCTCGCCTTCGTTGTCGTACCAGGCGCGGTGGTGGACCAGATTGAATCGGCCGACCGCCGAGTCGCAGGGGTCCGCTGCTGTGTGGTGCGCTAGGTGGAGCAGGATCGAGCGGGCCGGTTGGCCGGGCCGCAGCTTTGTCGACATCGGGGTGTGCGCGGTGCCGGCGAGGTCATCGTTCGGCGACGGCACGTCGCAACCGTCCGATGCGGCGAGCAGAAGCGGCGATTCTTGACTGGGCGGCGGTGGGACCTGTCCGGCGATGAGGGCAGTGACGAGGACGGCCACCCCGATTGTCGCGTGATGTGCCCGCCGGCCAGAGGCGGCGACGGAGGATAGAGACGGAGTGCGGGTGTCCACACCGCCCGAAAGGACAGTCCGCGGTGGGGCCATGTCATCGCCGGGACAGCTCTGAGGGCTGGTGAGGATGGGGCTCATGACGTCCTGCTCGGGGTGGATAGACCGTCCGCCCGGGGTCTCGGGATCAACCGTGGCGGCGCGGTAGCGGTGAGGTCGGCGACGAAGGCGTCGACCTGGCCGTGGGTGACGCCGGGCATGCAGATGAGGTGGCTGGTGGCTCCGTCGGTGGCAAGTAGCCACTTCTTGCGCACCTGCTCGGGTGGGGTGGGCAGGACGACGGTGAAGGCGTGTGGATGTCGCCAGGCGGCCCAACCGACGGCGTTCAGTTGATCCACGGTGTAGGCGGCGAGGCGGCGGGCTTGGGTGGCTCGCCAGCGGTGCCCTTCGTGGCCGTGGGTGGCGATGGCGTGCCAGAGCAGGGCGGCGGCCAGACCGCAGCGAGAGCCGGTGATGGTGGTGTCGAGGGCGGCGGTGTAGGTGACGCGGCTAGCCGCGTGGCGGGCGCTGTCGCGGATGAGGACAACTCCGCAGGGCGTTGGCACGCCCAGGAATTTGTGGCCGCTGATGGTGATGCTGCTGATGCCGCTGTCGTCATCGAGGCGTAGCCGGCCGTCGAGTGCGAGGGGGATGCCGGACAGCGCCGCGTCGACGTGCAGGTGTCCGGTGACCTGGTGCTCATTGAGGACGGCGCGGATGGCGGTGGTGTCGTCCACGGCTTCGGTCAGAGTCGTGCCAGCGGTGGCCACCACAATCGCGGGCCAGCGTCGATGGCGGCCGACTTGCGCGCCGAGGTGCGCGTAGTCCATCTCCCCGCCCGCGTCGGCGTTGACCACGACGCCGCGCGCCCCGAGTATCCGGACGATCTTGGGTACGGAGTAGTGGGCGGCGGTCGAGTAGTAGATGCGGGCGGTGGGGTGGCGGTGGTGGGCGGTGTGCAGGGCGGAAAGGTTGCCTTCGGTGCCGCCGGCTGTGACGTAGCCCCACCGGTCGTCTCGGGGCATGGCGAGGGTGTCGGCGACCCAGGCGATGACGGCCCGTTCCAGCACGCGGGTGTGGGCGACTCCGCCGAGGTCTGCCGGGTCGCCGATGTTGTTCCACAGCCGGTTCCCGAGGCGGGTCAAGACCTCGCCATAGTCGAGGTCTACGGCGCCGGGAAACCCGATGCTCGTCGCAGCGGCGGCGTCGGCCTCCTGGATCAGGTGGTCGAGGACGACCGTGACGTCGATTGGCGCGTGGCTGAGGTCCGCGGCGTCGGCGAGGCTGAGGCTCTGGTGACCGGTCATGCCCGCCGCCCCGCGAGCAGGTGCGTAGTGAGGGTGTGATGCAGCCCGCTGAGCTGCCGCCAGATATCGCGGGTCTCGTCGTCGCCCTGCTCGGTGAGATGTTCGTACGGGTTGTAGTAGGTGATCCGGTCCGGGTTGAGGGTTTTGTTGCAGCGCACGCCGTCGTCGCCGACGCGGGCCTGCGGGTCGCGGTCGATATGTAGGGCGGTGCCGTCGGTTAACAGGATGTAGCACTGACCTTTGAGGTTGAACGCCGACATGTATCGGCCAGCGGCGGCGGCGTCGCGTAGTGTCCGGGCGACTTGGTACCAGCGGCCCTGGTCGGAGTCGAGGGTGCTGACGCCCACGCCGACGTACCACGCACCTGGAGGCAGGGTCATGTCCCCGCCGTTGACCATGGAACCCTCTGGACCGAGGGGACTCCACCCGCGTCCGATGGAGGCGATGTTGTCTCCGGCGACCTCAGCCATCTCCGCGAGTAGCTGCGGCAAAACATCCGAGTCCGGCGACTGCGGCCACGTGCGGTGGGCGGTGTGCAACCGGTAGCCGTGCGGCTCATTGGGCGCGTCAGAGACGAAGAACAACATCAGCGCGTGAGGACCGACAGCGCCGCGCCCCCCAAACGCCTGGTCGGCTTCAATAAGGTGACCGGTGTTCAGCCGCTTGGACCGGTACACGACCTGTAGCCGCAGGTCAGCCCAACGCAGGTCAGCCGGCATCTCGCCGTCGGCAGAGCGCTGGTCATAGCCGGACGGGCCCGGGGGCGGGATCGGGGGCACGGCGGCGTCGGGTGGCCGCTGGTACCCGGTGGGAACAGGTGCCGCGCCGTAGCCGAGCGGCAGCGCGGCGGGCGCAGACTCAGGGTGACTGGCAGGTGGTGCGGCGGGCGGGTAGCCCGCTCGCCAGCGCGGGTTGAGGGGATCGACGTCGTAGTGCCCACCAGGTGACGTAGCCGCGTGAGTCCTCATCAACACCCTCCTCAGATCGAGAGGTTCATGGCGTCGGGAACGGCATGTCGCTTTGGTGTGCCACGGCCGATACCGGCGTAGACCTCCGGGCGGGCCTGCCGCAGATGACCGGCCCACACTCCGCCACCGACAGCGGTGGCAAGGAGGATCAGGGGCAGCAAGAACGGATACAGCGACCCGGGCGCGGCACCGAGCAGAGACCCGGCGTTGCCGACCATCAGCGCGAGCACCACCGATCCACCGAGCACACCCAGGGCGGGCGCAAGCCGCCACTCCCACGCACCGGCCTGCGGGCCGCGCACCCTGGCCGGTGCCGTCATCGCGGCCACCGACGCGGCCAGCAGCAGACACAGCAGACCCATCGCCCCCAACGCCGACAACCAGGTGAACATCACCGCCACCGGGTCAGCGCCGCTGACCGCGAACACCCCCACCACCACCACCGCGACGGCCGTCTGCACCAACGACCCACCACGCGGCGCACTGACCCGGGTCGCGCTACTGCTCCGGGCAAGACCCGCCGGCAGCACCTTCTCCCGAGCCATCGCGAACACGTACCGGGCGAGCACCGCATGGAACGCCAGCATCGACGTGACGATCGCGAAGATCAGCACCACGTTCGCGAGGGCCGTCCACCAGCTACCCAGGCGCGCCAGGACCGAGAACGGCAATCCGGCCGCCGGATCAGCGGCCACCTCCCCAACGACGTCAGGGCCGACCGCCACCCCCATCGCGAACGCGGCAACGGCATACACACCGCCGAGAACAAGTACCCCGCCGACAGTGGCCCGGCCAACCGACCTGCGGTCAACGGCCTCCTCGACGAGCGACCCCGGCGCGTCGAAGCCCATCACCGCTGCTACGCCGAAGGCGACCGCACCGCCGATGCCGCTGACCGCCAGACCTGAGACGTGGAAGCCGTCCCAGGACACCTCCCCGCCGGCCGGCTGTCCCACCCCGGCGAGGACGAACGCCGCGACGATCAGCAACGACACGGCCAGCACGACGGCCAAGACCCGGGTCGACAACATGATCGCCCGCACACCGAGCACTCCGACGACGGCCAGGGCGAGGCCCGCCCACACCCACCACGCGCCGCCCAGGTGCGCAGCCATCGTCGCCCCGAACGGCCCATACAGGCTGATCTGGATGGCGTTGTAGGCCACCAGCGCGACCATGCCGGCTGCGACACCCCAACTCCGG
Organism: Micromonospora sp. NPDC049047; assembly: GCF_040649135.1. NCBI lineage: Bacteria > Bacillati > Actinomycetota > Actinomycetes > Micromonosporales > Micromonosporaceae > Micromonospora > Micromonospora sp. NPDC049047. The sequence goes on along the minus strand of NZ_JBEZEY010000008.1, from coordinate 61,026 downwards.
CCCAGCCCGTGCGCGAGGATCGCGTAGTAGGCCGCCGGGTGCCCGAGCTGGCGGGCCATCGCCGCGTACCCCACCGCCAGCAGCGCGACCGTGCCCGCCACGATCACGAAGGTCAGCGGCAGCGCCGTCACCTGCGTCGTCTTGTACGTCTCGACGATGCCTCCGGTAAGCACCACCATGGGCGCCGACGCCGCCGCCCCAAACACCCACAACCCGAACGGCGTCAGCGTCCGCCGCGCGAGCCCCACCTGCACCTGCGCCGACTTCACCGCTGCCCCCGCTGCGGGGAGTCCGGGCACCCCGACCTGCGGCAGCCATCTACTGGATGCCCGTCCACCTCGGCGGCGTTGGTGGGCACGAGGTAGACCGCCGTCGGCCGTACCGGGCCGCCGCGCCAGAAGCTTCGGTCGCGGTGCAGCCGGCGGATCGCGGTGTCGGTATCGGGCGTGAATCCAAACAGGTCGTGCGCCCCGTCTGGCCACTCGCGCCGGATCGCATACCCCCACGCGTACTCCGTTGACGTCACGTCGGCTGCGAGCGTGAGGTCGGTGCCGGTGCCGGCAATCGCGTTCGGCGCATCCAACCTCAACCAGCGCCCCAAGACGGGACTCAGTGGTCGCAATGCGGTGGTGGGCTGATCGGCTCGGGTCAGCATGAGGGGTGCCTTCCTTCGGCATGAGGGTGTGAGGACGTGGCCCGCTAGCCGAGATGTCGCCGCCAGCAGGTAATGAATCGGGCGCCTTACTGGGTGGTCAGGGAGAACGCGCCGGTGTCGCCGGGAGAACGCGGCCAAGAAAAGGAGTCACGGTGCGGTCCAGGCGGACTCGTCGCGGCAGCTCACCTCCAGCCGATCCGTGGGGCTGCTCGTCGCGAGGTTGGGGGCGCCACATCCGCCACAGAGCGGGACCTCCGGGCGCGAGCAGCACCGGCGAACGCGGCTGATAGCCGACTTCCGCGAGCAGTCCGTCTCCGGGCAGGTCGCTGCTGTGTTCCGCACACGACGGCAGCCCCGCACGGTCCAGGGTCTGGTGATGGGCAGCCAGCAACGCCCGCGCGGCATCCCCGTGCCCGCGACGGACCGCGACGTGGGCCAGCTGGTGATGCGGACGGTGAGGGCGCAGCCCATCGACACAGGCATGCAGCAAGGCGAACCGAGCCGCATGCGGGCCGAGGAGCCTGTGAAGGTCGTACACCCATGCGGCAGCCGGCGGGGATGGCTCCAACCGCGGGTACCACACCGCCACCGCCGCGCGATCGTCGGTCGTATCGACTCGACCGCGCTCCAGCCCTTGCAACAGCACAAGCCGCGCCCAACGACGCAGAACCACTGCGCGCATGGCCACATCGGGAACCAGCCAAACACCCATGGGCTGCGTCATCAGCGCGTCAGCCATAACCGACGACAAATCCTCAACGTCTTCGCCGGTCGCGCGACGGACCGCCGCCCCCCTCAAGCTCACGGCGCATCCCCCCGGGATTTGCCGAGCCCACTACCGCCCCCGGCCGCCTCCAGCACGGCTACCAGGTGGGCAGCGTGTGCTGAGCGTTGCCGAGACGCCCACAGCGCCGAATCGAGCGCGCGATGGAAAGTCGCGGCGAGATGCAGGCTGTCAGCAGCGACCCCCGCGAGAGGCAGCCGCTTCCGCGCGGCCTCGATCAACCGCGGTGAGCCGCAGACATAGACCGCCTGCCCCGGCCGATAGTGATACAGAGCCATGCTGAGCAGGTCGCCCTGCGCTGCCTGCTCCACTTCACGGTCGTTCGAGAGAGCCGGCACCACCGTGAGCCACTCGCCATACGCCTGCTGAAGCTTGTCCACCGCGACCGCGTCGTAAAGATCCAGAAACGTCCGCACACCCACCACCAACGTCACCCGTCGCCCCTTCGGCGACACGGCAACTTGCTCGACCAGCGCCCGCAGCGGCGCAAGACCAGTACCCCCGGCAGCCAACAGCAGATCGCTGTCACCAGCGGCCTCCAGCGACAACCCGACATCGAAGGCCGGCCCCAGCCACAACATCTCCCCCGGGGCCACCTGCTCGACCAGAACAGGCGAGACCACACCCTCCGGTACCGCACGAACGTGGAACTCCACCCGCCCATCCGGGCGAGGAACGCTCGCCGGCGAATACCACCGCCACAGCCCCGGCAGCCGAGGCGTGCACACCGGCATCGCCTGACCAGGCAGATGCCGCAGCCTCCGCATCGGTCGGACAGTCAACACCGCGACACCCTCGGAGACTCGCTCACACACCTCCACCTCGCCGAACGTCACGTGCGGGCCATCGCCCAACGCCCCCGCCGCCCGCTCCGCGAGCCGCAGCGCCCGACGACAACCAAGCTCCCACTGACCTGCCAGCTCGAGCTCCCAGCCCTCGCCCGCGAACTGGCGCACCGTATCGACCAACGCAGCCGCGATGGCCGTCTCGTGATACGACTGAAGATCTAAACGCCGGTGCATCCGACCCAGCACCGCGAACGCCGCACGCCGACCAGCTGGATCACCCCGACCTGCGACCACCCGGCCAAGCGTTGAGAAGAACACCGGCGCAAACTGATGCGGAAGCAGCCGCACGCTACGGTCCTCCATGAACGACCAGAAGTGGTCGGCGGCTCGGCCGTGCGAGGCGAGGGCGACCGCCAGGAAGAGTCCCAGGTCAGCCATTGCGCCGGCTCGTCCTGGGCACGCGGACACCACGAGCGCTGAGCAGGGTCCGACTGGTCTTCGGGCCTCCCGCGCACGTCTCTACCCGCGCCTCGATCGCCCTGTGCCGCGTCACGTCGCTGCCCACGGGGTCGAACGACCGATCGTCGGCAGGAAGAAACCACTTTCTCCGGCACATCGATATGTCACCCTTCTCTCCGCCTCAACTTGGCACCTCCAGGCAGAGGCTCGCCAGCGCCTCTGGGCGGGACCATCCCTCCTCACCGCCGAGCCAGCGACCTAATTTCTGCGCAGTCCAATCACCGACAGCGACCGGTCGGCACCGAAATGGATTGCCCCGTTCAGGAAAGCCGAACGATCAGAGCAAATCGACGCTTAGCTTGTTGTCTCGCTGTTGTCTCATGCCGAATCCGAGCAGTTTCCGCAGTTGGGAGCACGTTTCTTTGACCCGATCGGACTAGAGTGGTGGCGACGATCGGGGAGGCAGGATGACGCGGACGCCATCGCCACGGAGTCAGCTCTTGGTGCATCCGTTGAGCTACGTTCGAGAACAGCGAAGCTGGACGCAGCAAGATCTCGTCGATGCCATCGCGCGCCGTCTAAACACTGCAGCCCGGCGCGAGAAGGCTTGGCGCTGGGAGCGATGGGGCGTGGTGCCGGATGAGGATTCGCAGGTCGCATTGGCCGACGAGCTCGGCGTTGATAGGCAAACAGTTAAGGCACTCGGGTGGCCCCACTGGCTCCCTACCGGTCCCGCAATCAGCGCGTCAGCGCCCTGGACCGTCAAGGGAGCAGTGGACTTGCTTGACGAGACTGCAGGACCAGCAGTGCTAGACCGCCGAGGGTTTCTGATCATGCAGGCCGGGTTAGCTGCCGCGATAGCCGAACGGTGGCTCGCAACCGAGCCTCCTAAGATCAACGCAGCGCTTGAGGGAGGCCGCGTCGACACAGATCTCCTAGATTGCTTTGAACAGCGGCTCCCGGCCCTGCGCCGCATGGACGCCAGCCTCGGCGGCGGGAGCGTGCGGTCGCTGGTTGACGCCGAGCTTCGGCTGGTGACGGATCTCCTGCGACATAGCAGTTACTCAGAGGGTGCCGGCAATCGCCTGCTGGTTGTCGCCGCCGAGTTGGGACGAATCGCTGGCTGGGCCAGTTTCGATGCAGGATTCCACGCGGCGGCCGAGCGTTACTGGTTCACCGCCCTCCACGCTGCCCACTCCGCAGCCGACCGCGCGGCAGGCGCGAACATCCTGAAGTGCATGAGCCTTCAACGGGTCGACACTGAACGCCCCGCCGAGGCCCTCCGTTTGGCCGACGCTGCGCGAGCTGGGGCGAAGGATGCGCCCGCCCGCGTGCGAGCCATGCTCACTACGCGTTTGGCTCGTACACATGCAGTGCTTGGTGAATCGGTAGCGTGCGAGCGAAGACTCGCAGAGGCCGACACAGAGATGTCACGCGCTGACGATGAAGCAAGCCCGGCCTGGGCCAGCTACTTTGATCATGCGGAGTACTCGGCCCAGGTGGCGGCCTGCTACCTGCTTCTACAGCGCCACCAAGCCAGCGACTACTGGCTTCAACAGACCCTCGCACTCCAACCGGCCGAGCGCAGCCGGGACCGCGCAACCTATCTGATCTGGCGTGCCGATTCCGTACTGAATCTCGGAGATGTCGAGCAGGCATGCAGCCTCGTTGCCCAGGCTGCTCCAGATGTCGTCGCCACGCGATCGGTACGCAACCACCGCCGATTGCTGGACATTCACGGTCGTCTCGTGGTGCATCGACACCCGGCCGCAGCAGCACTGGACGAGTGCGTGCGTAGTCTGCTGACATGAGTGAGGCCAATAGGGTCGCAGTTGTCACCGGCTCCAACCGCGGCCTCGGCAAGGCCATCGCCCGCGGCTTAGCCGAGACCGGCGCCCACGTGGTCGTCACGGCCCGTACCGAGGGAGCCGCACATCGGGCCGCCACCGAGCTACTCGTGGACGGACTCTCTGCATCCGGACAGCAACTAGACATCGCCGATCCGGCCAGCGTCGCTCGCGCCATGGCGGACGTGGGCTACCAGCACGGCCGGCTAGACATCCTCGTCAACAATGCCGGCATCGCCATCGACCGGGGCCAGGCAGCGGCCAGCGCCGACATCGAGAAGGTGCGAGCCACCCTGGACACCAACATCATGGGGACCTGGCGCTGCTGCACCGCAGCCATCCCCGAGATGAGGAAGAGCGGGTACGGCAGGATCGTCAACGTCACCAGCCACATGGGGACCTTTGGCGAGATGGGAACCGGAAGCGTTTCCTACCGAGTGTCGAAGGCTGGGGTGAACGCCCTAACGTGCATCCTCGCAGCTGAGCTCAAGGACGACGGCATCTTGGTAAACGCGGCGTCCCCGGGAAAGGTCGACACCCGGTTGGCCTATGGAAAGGCGAACTCCACGCCCGACGAAGCGGCGGACACCTTCGTATGGCTTGCCACGCTGCCGCCAGACGGCCCGACCGGGGGACTCTTCTACCAGCGACGCCCACTCAGCTGGTAGCGGTATCGCCGGCAGACGGGGCGGCACCGAGCTACCTCTGCGTGATCAACAGATGACGTGAACGAGATCTTCATGTTTGACTGTCTTCATGCAGGCGGGGGAAGCGCGGCTGTCAATCGATTGTGGTGACGCCAGCACCGTGGCTGTTCTTGCCTGGGCTGACGGCAGTGCGTCTGCGCTGTCGTTTGACGGGTTGCCGTATCTGCCCAGCGCTGTATACGTAGGCCCCGACGGGGAGGTACGGACAGGGCAGCGGGCGTGGCAGGCCGCCGTAGAGCAGCCGAGCAGGCTCATTCCGAGCCCTCGCCGCGCCGTCGAGGGCGGCGTGGTGATCGATGAGACGCCGGTAGAGGCACTAGCGCTCGCGGCGGCGCCGCTGCGCACGGCGGCGGCCGAGGCCGAGCGGGTTGCCGGCGGGCCGGTGCGGGATGTCCGGCTGGTGGTACCGGCAGATTGGGGGCCGCGCCGGCGTACTTGGATGAGGCAGGCTGCGCATCGGGCGGGTCTTGCGCAGCCGCGTCTTGTCGAGGCTCCAGTAGCCGTCGCCGAACATCTCCTCGCGACCGGTCTGCAATTGCCGGTTGGGGCGTTCATCGTGGTCTGCGACATCGGCGCGGGCGCGGAGGTGACAGTGCTTCGCCGCGGCCCGGCGGGGTTTGAGGTCCTCTCGACCCTCGCGGACTCTGCCGCTGGCGGCAACGCCGTCGACCTAGCCTTAGCTGCCGCTCTGACCGTCTTTCGGAGCGCGCCCAGCGACGGCGTAGGCGATTGGGCGGTAGCGGAGAGCGTCCGCGCGGCGAAGGAAACCTTGGGAGTCCACCCCGCGGTCACGGTGCCTCTCGCGGGGCAGGCGCCGGTCATCGCGAGCAGGGCCATGCTCGTCGATGCCGCTCTGCCAGTAATTCGACGCGTGGCGGAGCTGGTCGGGGAGACCATCGCTGCCGCCGAACTCTCCCCCAGCGACCTGGCAGGGATCTATTGTGTCGGCGGCAGCGCACACCTGCCGCACCTGGACACAGTCGTCGCCGAGCGCACGGGCATCACCCCCACAGTTGTCTCCGAACCTCAACTGGTCGCGGCCCGGGGCGCTGCCGACGCTGGCTCGACGAACGCGGGGACGGTCGCGGTCGAGGTGCCGGTTCCGCCAGTGCGACGGGCCGTGGCAATCGCGGTGCCCGGCTTCGCGTCACTAGCCCTGATCTGGCAGTGTCTGCTGACCGCCGAAGAGCACAACGTATTGGTGTATCGCTCGGTGCGCTTGAACTGGGGCGAGTTCACGATGGCCGCCGTGTTCGCCCTGCTGGCATGCCTCGCCGCAGGAACCGTCCTTGGTTCAGTGATTGCCGCACGGAACCCAACGCCGAGTACCCGCACCGAGGGCGGGAGGGTCAGTATCGGCATCCTCGCCGCAGCGAGCCTCGGCGCGGCGATTGCCGGTCTCTACGCGGTCGTCACCAGCCAGTACTTCGGCGAACCCGTGGGCCCCTTCCTGAGGTGGGCGTTGTGGCCGATCACTCCGATCTTGCTGATGGCCGTAGCGATGGCACTGGTGGCCGCCCGACAATGGCGTGCCCCGCACGGCGGCTGGTCGGCGCTGCTCGCCGCGCCGACCGGTTCGATCGTCACCGCAGCACTCGGCATGGTGTTGATCCAATACTCGCTGACGGCCGACAGGTGGCCGGATCGGCTGTTGTGGATCGACATCTCCGGGCGCGTCGGTGGTCTTCTCCTCGGCGTCGGGTTGGTCATGGCGCTGGTGGCGCCGCTGATGTTCCGCCTCATACTCGGTGCCCCGGTCGCGGTGATCACCGCCGCGATCGTCAGCAACCAGGCCGCCGGCATCCTCGGGGTCAGCTACGCCGTGGCGGTGGCGATGTGGTGGGCGGCCCGGTTGTGGACCAGGATCGTCCGCCCCGCCGCCACGAGCCCTGTCACTGCGCGGCGATCAGCGGGTGCCGGGCCGTCGGGTGGGGGTGGGTGAGGTGCGGTGGCCGCGCCAGGTGATGTCGCTGCTGGTCGTCCTCGCGCTCCTGGCCGGCCCGCCCGTGGTGCTGGTACTTCTGGTCGGTCCACCGGTACGTGGATGGCCGAGCACGGAACAGGTACGGGCGTGGGTGCAGCAGCCGCTGACCGAGCAGACCCTCACCGCCGCGTTAACGATCGGAGCGTGGCTGCTGTGGCTGCTGCTCGCCTATACCGTCGCCATACGCGTCTTGACCCGTCTGCGCACGACCGCGGGATGGCTGCGCCGGCTTCCGCTACCGACACCACTGCAGGCGACGGCAAGCGGAATGGCCGGAGCCGCAGTCTTCGGCATCGCCACCAACACGGCTACCACCGCCCCGCCGCAACCATCGCCTCCGCTCGCCGCAGGGACGCCCGAGAATTCCGACGGGGTCAGCCCCATAAATAACGACACGACGGCGAGCGATGACGGGATTCACCTCACCGGAGGGTGGCTGCCTGATGAGGTCGCCGGGCAAGTCGTTGCTGCCGCAGCCCTCGTCTGGCTGCGCCGCCGCCGCGACTACCAGCCCCGCCCACCTGACCCACACCGGCGCGAGCAACTCGATGCCGCAGGACTGCCCCCGACCGTCGCGGCCGTGCAGGCAGCCCTCGCCGACGCCCCCGCCCCGCCGGTTGCATCGGAGCCGTCGGGCAGCTTCGCCGACCTCGTCAATGCTCTCCCGGTGAGTGGTCTGGGCGTCAGCGGACCAGGCGCTCTGTCGATCGGGCGAGGTCTGCTGGTCACCGCCATGCTGGCCGGGCATCACCTCCGCACCCGAACGCTGGTCACCACCAGGACAACGCTGACCAGCCTCCTGGGCGGCGGCGCGCAGGCGCTCGCCCGCCGTCTACCGCAGCTCACTGCCGTGGAGACCATCCACGACGCAGCGCGGCTCGTCGAGTCGGCCCTCTCACCGAGGATCGTCCTCCTGCTGGAAGAGGAGTGCGACACCCACGACGTGAGAGACGTCGCTGATGTCGCGGCCATGGCGGGTGGTCGGGTCGTTGTGCTGGGAGGATGGCCGGCGGGTCCGACCTGGCAGGCCGCCCCGACAGGCCATTTGCACGACCCCTTGCGTCCCGAAGAGCCTGGGCTTCGACTGTGTGTCCTGGACCAGGTGGCGGCGACTGACCTGCTCGCCGTCATCGTCCACCCCGACCCGGCACCGCCCGCCCCAGCGACTCCGGGCCCTCCCCCGCGGCACGTGGTGCCACCGAAGGCCCGGCTGCCGCGGCAGGCAACCCGAGGCGAGCCCCACCTCCGGCCCGGTGCTTCCAATCGGCGGCTTCGCCTACGCGTCTTGGGCGAGCCCACCCTTCTCGTCGATGGTGAACCCCTCACCATCCGCCGCAGCGCCGCCCTCCAGATCCTCGTCTTCCTCGCCACCAGTCACCCCACCGGCGCTAACACCTCACAGCTGGCCGATGCCATCTGGCCGGGTGTCCCCCGCCGGTCCCTCACCGGGCGGCTCTACACCACCCTCAGCGAACTCCGCACTGCCATCCGGGATGCCAGCGGGCTGCACGTCATCGAACACACCGACGACCGCTATCGCCTCAACCCGGCAAACGTGAACGTCGACCTGTGGCAGCTGCAAGCCGCCATTCACCACGCCGCCAGCGCCGTCACCAACACCACCGCTGCCTGGCAGGCCATCGTTGACGCCTACCCCGCTGACCTCGCCGCCGGACGCATCTGGCCATGGCTCGATCCCATTCGCGAAGCGACCCGCCGGCATGTCATCGACATCTGCGCCGCCCTCGCCGACGCCGAACCTGACCCGGGGCACAGCCTTGCCGTGTTGCAGGCAGGCCTCCGCATCGACCCGTACAACGCGGACCTCCATGCCCGTGCCCGCCGCGCGCTCACCGCTCACGGTGACCACGAAGCGGCCACCGATCTGCAGGGCCGCTACCTGCGACTGCTGTCGGAGGCAGGGCTTGACGACGAGGCCCCCGATAGTCTCCCGAGCAGGGACAGCAGCGCAACCGGCGTCAGCCGGCAGTAGCCCGACTCGCCTAACCTGAACCGGCATCGGTCCGTCTACTCGCGTACCCTCCGCGCGCTCGGCAGCTCATCGCTTCATGGATGACGAGCTCTAACGACGCATCCGGCCGGCGGCGGCATCCTGTGTGTGATGCCGCCGCTGGCCGACGTTGAGGTCAGGAGCTGCAGGTGTTGAGCATGGCCTGTAGCGCGGACTTCTCCGACGACTGCAGTCTCAGGCCCCAGTTGTACTTCACCGTGATCCACATCTTGCTGTACGTGCATCGGTACGACGACAACGACGGCTGCCACGTGGACGGGTCCTGGTCACCCTTGGACTGGTTGACGTTGTCCGTGACCGCGATCAACTGTGGGCGGCTCAGGTCATTGGCGAAGCTCTGCCGGCGGCTGGTGGTCCAGGAGTTGGCGCCGGAGCGCCACGCCTCCGCGAGGGGCACAACGTGGTCGATGTCGACGTCGGAGGCAGCCGACCAGGTCGCTCCGTCGTACGGGCTGTACCAACGACCTGAGGTAGCCGCGCAGGAGCTGTCGACGACCACCGAGGTGCCGTCGCGCTTGAGGACCTGCTCCCGAGTGTTGCAGCTGCCGCTAATGGTGATCCAGTGCGGGAACAGGTCCCGAGAGTAGCCGCTGCTCGAGCCCTCTGTGGCCACGGTCAACGCGTTGAGCTGCGATTGCGCGGTCGCCTTCGATGGGATACCCGGGGGCGTAGCGGACGCCGGCTGCGCGCTGACGCCGACGAGTCCAGCGCTCGCGACGACGGCGGCAGCAACCACGGCGGTCTGCACAGCGCGGGGGAAGCGGGCAGAGAGTCGTATCCGCATAGCGGCCTCCTCGACATCGGGTAGACGGCAATCGTCTACAGCGATCATGTCCATCGAAGAGCGTGTTTGTGAAGAGAGGAGGAAGCGGCAACGAATCCGCATCGTCACCTCACTACCCCAAGTCGGAGGCACGGAGGACCGCAAGGCTGTGACCTGCGGATGTAAGGCCGTGTAAGGCCGTGTGAGGTGCTGTTAGCACCGGCATCGGTATCAGCAGCGCATCCAGCTCCTACGGTCAGTCTCACCGCCCCTTGCGCACCTCGGGAGGGAGACACGCCATGGCGAGACGATCCTCAGCATTGCTCGTACGCGCCGGAACCTTCGTGCTCGCGCTGGCACCGCCGGTGGTGCTCTACCGGGCCGGCTGGATCAGCCCGGGGGTGGTGTCGGCGGACCAGTTGCGCGTGTGGCTGAGCCAGCCATTGAGCGCCGACTTCCTCGCCTTGCTGGGGCAAGTCGGGGCCTGGCTGCTGTGGCTGCTCCTAGTCACTGCTATCGCGGAACACACCCACCAGCACCTCGCCGATCGCCTGCGCTGGCACGTCGTGCTGCACTTGCCCCGGCCACTGCAAACGCTCACGGCGGTGTTGCTCGGCACCACCGCCGTCACCACCGTGGCCGCTTTGCCCGCTGCCGCCGACAACACCACCGCGATGGACGTCGAGCCGCCACCAGACGCCCCCTCGTCGGTAGCCGAGAGGCGACTCACCCTCGACACCCTGGATGCCCCTCCGGCACCCGCATCACGAGTTCCAGGAGGGGAAACCCTGGAAACGCCAACGGCCCTGACCGTCTCCGTCCGATCCACCCCGCCGCCGGCCTTTCGCCAGGAGGCCGGCGCCAACGTGACTCGCGCCGCCCCGGGCGGGACGTGCCGAGTCGTCGCCGCAGACACCTTGTGGGATCTCGCCGCGAAGCATCTCGGTGACCCAACACGTTGGCGGGAGATCTACACACTCAACCGCGGGCACAAGCAGGCCAACGGCTACGCCCTCACCGACCCCGACGAGATCCACGTCGGATGGACACTCGCGCTCCCCGCCCGTAAACCCGCGCCAGCAACTGCCCTACCTGATCCCACCGCCCCCACCCCCGGCAGCCCTGACGTCGCGGCACCCCGGGCCACCGACACCGCGCCCACCCCGCCGCCGACACCACCAGCCAGCGCCATACCGGCCCCCGACACCCCGACAACGAGTACGCCGAGGCCGCCCACCCCCGCGCCTAGCAAACCGAGCGTCCCTGCCGACGGCACGGCGCCCGCCTCCGAATCGCCCCGCGATCAGCCAGCCGACAAGGCTGGGATCGCACTGCCAACGCAGGGCTGGATCAGCCTCGGCTTGGCCACAGCCATCGCCGCCGTAGCCGCCCTACTCCGTCTCCACCGACGCCGCCGCGCCCGGCTGATCTTCCCGGAGGCGCTCAACCCGGGTCCGCAGCCCTCTCCGATGCCGCCGTCTCTCACTCACGTCGAGACCATCGGCAGCCGCGACCTCAGCACCGCCGTCGGTGACCACCGCCATGCCAGCCCCGCCGTACCGGCTCCGATCGGCGTCGACGTGGAGGGCAACGAGGTGAGCCTGTTCCACCTGCCCGGTCCTGGCCTTGCCCTCAAGGGAAACGCAGCCATCCCGGCAGCCCGCGCCGTCCTCGCCGCTGTCCTGACCACCGGCGTCACCGACAGCGCCACCGCCCGCCCGGTAGTCGTCACCACGGCAGACCTACTCGCCCGACTTCTGCCCCCGGGCGCCCCGCTGATAGGGCTGGACCCCGACGGCACCGCCTACGACGGAGAACGCCTCATCATGCTCGCCGACATCGCTGCGGCGATCACCCACGCCGAGGAGGAGATGATCGGCCGTCGCCGGCTGCTGGACACCTTCGACGCCGAGACAATCAGCGACCTCAACGCCCGCACCGACCACGCCGAGACGCAACCGCCGTACCTGCTGCTCATCGAGTCCAGCCCCCGGCACGCCGCCCGCCTCCAGGCCGTCGCCACCCATCGCGCCGCCCTGGACCTGCACCCCGTCATCCTCGGCCCGCACGACGGCATCCCCACCGTCGAGATCAGCGCCGAGGGCACCGCCACCGGCGACGAACCGCATCCAGTGACCCGGCTGTCCACCCTCGGCGCGGATGACCTCGCCGCCATCCTCTCCATGCTCACCGACGCGATAGCCCGACCCGAGGCCGGCGCTGACGTCGACGACCCGCCCGCCGAGATCTCGCCGGCCGCGGCGACCGTCGAGACGAACGAGGCGGTACCGGTCCAGCCCGACGACGCGGCGGCCTTGGTCCGGCTTCGGGTGCTCGGCCCCGTCACCGTCTCCACCGACGCCGGTCCGATCGCCACCGGAATGCGTAGCGGCTCCTACACCGCGCTCGCCGTACTCGCCGCCCACCCCACCGGCCGCACCCTCGATCAGCTCGCCGCCGACCTGCACCCCGACATCGAACCGACCGCCGCCGTCAAACGCGTCCGGACCGACATCACCTCCGCCCGGCGGGTGCTACGCGCCGCAACCGGCCACGAGGAGCCCATGTTCATCGTCTACGACCCGGCCACCGGCCGATACCAGCTCGACCCCGAGGCCGTCACCGTGGACCTCTGGCAGATGCTGACCGCCATCGAACGGGCCACCACCACCGACGACGAGGCGATGATGCTGGCCGCGCTGCGCCGGGCAACCGAGCTGTACGGAGGTGACTTCGCCGAAGGCCGTGACCACACCTGGGCCACCGACTACGCCACCAGCTACCGCCATCAGATCCTCACCGCCTACGCCCGGATCGCCGAGATCCTCGAACCTGACCACCCCGACCAGGCCATCGCCGTCCTCGAACGCACCGCCGACCTGGACCCGGTCAACGAGGAGCTGTACCAGCGGATCATGCGCATCCACGGCAGGCAGCAACGGCCCGACGCCGTGCGGCGCACCCTGCGCCGTTTGGAGGAACGTCTCGCCGACCTCGGCGACGCCGAACCGTCCCAGGCCACCCGCCGCGTCGCCGAACGGCAGCTCCGACCCGTCGCCCCTGCCAGTGGAGGACGGCTATGAACGACAGCCAGCTCCAGCGGATGCAATGGGCCGTGCGGGCGACGCTGGCCCTCGGCGTGGCGGCCTCGGTCACCGCGAACGTCCTGCACGCGCAAGCAAACCCGATCTCCCAGGCCATCGCGGCGTGGCCACCTCTGGCATTGCTGATCACGGTCGAGCTGGTCACCCGGGTACCCGTGCACCGGCGTTCACTCGGCGCCATCCGAGTCGTCGCCGCCTCGGCTATCGCCGCCATCGCCTCGTGGATCAGCTATCACCACATGGTCGGAGTCGTCGCCCGATACGGCGAGACCGGCACCGTGCCCTACCTCCTACCGCTCTCGGTAGACGGACTGATCATCGTCGCCTCGGTATCGCTCGTGGAACTCGCCGCCCGCCGCCGCGAAGCCGAGAACCAACCACACGCCGTGCTAGCCGAGGCACCAGCGGCACCGTCACCAGCCGAGCGCGCCACAGCGGCACCTCTCGAGCCCTCGCCCGGCAACAACGAATCCCCACCACCCGATCGGGGACCGCTACCCGAGCGCCCGCCCGTCGATGTGGACGTGGATGTGGATGTCGACAGGTCGCGTCTCGATGAGGCTCCTGACACCGGCGAACGCCCGGAGGAGGACCACGAATCAGATGCCAATCAGACTAGTCATGACCTCGACGCAGAATCCCACGATGACGACTCGTCCGACGACACGGACTATGCCGATGTGGACCTTGCCCCGGATCTCGTACCGCTGCTGCCCATCGCCCGCGCGGCCCGTGACGAGCTGATCCGCGAGGGCCAGACCGTCAGTCGAGATGCGCTTGCGCGCCGCATACGCCAGAACGGCCATTCGATCCGCAACAGTGCCGTGTCGGAACTTCTCGCCACGCTGCGCCAGGAGGTCCGTTCGGTCAACGGCTCTCGCCCCACCGCATCGGTCTAACGTGCCATCGTCGGCTCACCACACATGATCAAACGCGCGAGGAGGCCGTAGGTGAGCGAGCCTGCCCGAGCGGCCAGCGCCGCCCGCCCACCGCACCCGCAGCACTGCCCGCCCTGGTGTACCGAGTGCCGCCACGATGACGCCGACCCTTTCTCGCCTCGGGCACCCCTACACCGAGGCGTCGCGGACACCGTGCACGTCTGCGACCAGGCGTGCCTCTTAGAGGCACACGTGCGCGTCGCGTTTTGGTACAAGGCCCCGAGCTGGATCGGCACCAACCCTGCCGATCTGGAACGCCCCTGCGTCGAGTCCAGCGTTCCGGCCCAAGACGGCCTACAACTAAGTCTCAACCCGGAGCACGCTCGCGGCCTCGCCGCCGCCCTGCCTCGCGCCGCCGACGCGGCCATTCGAGGCGACGCCCCCAGTGACACACACCAAACGCGAAGGGCGACGCTCCACCCTCGAATAGCGCCTCAGTCGTGAGCCTGGCCCGGGACCAGCGGCCGTCTTGATCGCTCCGTCGAGGTCAGCGTGGATAGGCACGGTTGCCCGAACGGGCACCACACCGAACGCTGCCAGAAGGGACCACGCATGACCGACAGAACGCCCGGCGTCCGGACGATCGAGGTCGCTGACGAGGTGTACGACCTGCTGAAGCGCACTGCCGACAGCCGAGGCACGGACATCAACGGCGCGCTGCGCTACCTGATGGAGGTTCCGACACCTCGGGCCGCTACGGACGACGACGAGGACTGAGACAGCCCGCAGACGGGTGCCGTCGGTTCCACACCATCGTGGACGCGCGACGGCACCTGTCGGTGCTTCGGCCGCCCCTAACCCCGGATAAGACGGCTAATCAATTCCTGTGTGAAGGGTGGGCGCTTCAGTCGGTCCGCCGTCGGCAGTTGTCCACCTGCCACCTCAACGATCCTTTGCGCGGTTGCCCTGAAGGCCGACACGTAGTCGGCCTGACGCAGCAAATCAACCATCTGTTGACTTCGTTGATCGATGGATCGCTCATTCAGCCGCGCGGCTCGACCTTCAAACAACTCATATTTATAGGCCATCAGTATGTGGTAGCGAATAGGCTTGTATTCAGCCTCTAGACTTGTACGAAAAGCCGTTTCTAGTCGATATGCGGCGAAGGCCGAGGCAACGTACGGGGCAAGGCGGTGGTCGTCGTCAAAGATCGAGTCCCCGACCTCTGCGTAAAGGTGCTGGGGGTATCGAGCAGCAAGGTGCGGTAGGTCAAGGAACGTAGCCGCGACGGCTCGCATCTGCTCACTAATAGTAACGATGCGCGTACGCGTGACGTCACGGTAGTAGAACTGTCCAGCGCGTCGCTCGTAAGTCAAACCAGCCCCGAGCTGGTCTTGCAAGTAAAAGTCCTCAAGGCGCTTTTGAAACTTCGTAAGGGCGACCAAGTCGCTGTCATTGACAGCGGTCTGGGAGTTTGTTGCGCGAATGATGCGTGTCGCCACCTCTTCGTCATCCGTAACTACGAGACGAATAGGCACGTAGACAGAGTCAGCAGCATCACCAAGTGACTCCTGCGCCAAGTAAATGCAATGGCTCGTCTGGCACCCGTTGACAACCTGGTAACCAGTCAAAGACACGGCGTCGCCGGGCTTGGGCGCATACGACCGAGCAACCACCGTGACGCCGTTATTCAAGACGGGTAGCAGTGCACGCTGCGGCGATCCTAGAGTCTCTATTATCTGCTGATTTACGTCGTTTTCTTCACCTTTGAAGCCTCGCACGTTATCGTAGAACACTCTCTCATTCAGAGTTCCATCCTCAGTCTGAATGAGCTTGAGAAGCTCCCGAACGGAAACAACGCCGAGAATAGCCTGATTAATGCCAGGCATCTCAGGCAAGTTTACGGCCTTTTCGAGCACGATGTCCGTCTCGTTAGCCTGAGTCTTTTTCCTCGACGCCTCATAAATGCGGGTCGCCCCATAAAGCTCAAACGCCAACTCGCCAACGTAACTAAGGGCCTGCACTTCCCGCTGGACTGTCGCCGCCCTGTCGAGCACGTTCCCATCCACGAGCGAAGCATCGTTGGCCGTGCTGACGAACGCCAAGTTTACGCGAGGCCGCCCCTTCAGTTTCGATGCATAGTCATCAAAGATTCCGAACAGTGCGTCGGAGACGGCTGCAAGCTTCGGATGCTGCGAAGGAACTGTATTTGAAAGAACCTTCTTTGTCGCATCCCCAAAGTTCAAAATCTCCGAACTGCTGATACTCGTCGAGGCCTTGACCTGCATCAAGGTGAGCACGACGTCGAGGCTTCTCTTATTTTCGCACACACCCGACACTTCGCTACGCTGCGTCACGAGTTCACCGTTGACCTCGAGGATCGCCAAGTCGATGCCGATGGTGGCGGGATCCAACAAGAGATCCGTCATGTCCACTTGATCCAACACGTCATCGCGGAGCAGTAAGGTTGCAACAAATAGCTCAAAAGCGTCCGACTCCGCCATGCCGAGGAGTTCCTGGGTCTCCCTGAATTCCTTGAAGAGGCCCCTAATAAGTGGATCCACGACGCTCCCATCATCTTCTGTTCAACCCTCCGAGAGCGTACAGGCTCTGTCCGCGCATTCGCAGCCCTGCGCATTGACCGGCCGGACAAGTCCACCCACCAATCCCACAACAGCCACCGATCGGTCCCTAAGCCTCTGGCTGCTATTCCCACAAATCAAGCCGGGCCGCCTACTCGGAAGGGTGCCCGCTCACCTCACAGGCAGCGGCAAGCAGTCGTTGTGCGGTGCGCTGGGTGATGCCGAGCTTCCGCGCCAGCGTCACGCCGAGCCCACGCTGGTCAAGCCCGGTGCGGTCGGCCTCGGCCAGCAGCGCGACGGCGGCCGGGAATCGAGGGTCGTCGGCGTATGGGTGTGGTTTGCGGGCACCGGTCGTGCCGGGCGTGCGGCCGGTGGACTGTCGGCCCGTACGGGCGTCGGCCACGGCCCACACGGTGCGCCGGAACCACAGTCGGCGCAGCCGCCCGTCCGGCAGCACCTCAACTCGGTCGGGGTGGTCGTACAGGGTGTCGGGCAGGTTGCGATACGAGCCGTATCCGAGGACCCTCGCCGCCGCGCCGGAGCCGATGAGGTCTTCGGGGTCGCCGCGGCGGTCGACCTTCGTCAGCTCGGCGCGTTTCGCCGCCTGGTGCGTGACGTGGAACGCCTTGATGTCGTCGAGCCAGAACCAGTCGCGGCCGTCGTGTTGGAAGCCTTGCGGGAAGTCGAAGCGGTCGCGGTGGCGGTGCCAGTGGTTGACCGTGGAGTAGGCCGCGCCGGTGAACGCGGCGACTTCGGCCCGGTCGAGGGCGGTCCGTCCGCCGATCATGCGTTGTGCCACGGCCCCCATCCTCCCTCCGGTGGTGGCTCGCTGCCGGCGCCGTGCCGCCGAGGCGGGCAGGGCAGGACTCGCCGTAGGATCGGCGGCACGCCCTGGCTCGGGTAGAAGCGGCCGTGTGTCCGCAGGCGGCCCGAAGTGGGCGAGGTGGCCGGTCGGGAATTGCACGCACCCTCGGGTGTGCCCGCCGGCCACCGACCCACTCGGCCTAGACGTGCGGGCGTAGCAGCCGCCACGCCACCTGCGCCATTCGGTCGATGCGCAGCGCGGCCAGTTTCACCCGTGTGGCGGGCTTGAGCGCGTCGTAGACGGTCAGGATCGCGGCAGCGGTGGTCATGTCCACCATCACCCCGTCGATCTTGCGGCAGTTGCCGCGTGTGACTTCGCGTAGTACCTCGATGACTCGCGGATCGCCTGCGGTGGCGTCGTCGGGTAGCGCGTCGAACTCGACCAGTCCTTCGCAGTCCGGGCAAGTGACGAGGTGCGGGTCGTCAGTGATGCGGTTCAGCGGCTCGTCGTCGGCTGCGCACACCGCGCCGAGGCGGCGTCGGGCCTTCGCGTGGATGAACGCCGGCCGCTGGTGCCGTGCGGCGTCGGTCATGACGTCTTCTCTGTCGTGTCGGGCCAGATGCCGAGGGGGTGGCCGGGGGTGATCTGGCCTCGGCCGGGTGCGAGGGTGTCGAACACTGCGGAGAACCTGTCGTGCAACTCACCCCGGGTCCGCATCAGGTGTTTACCTCGAGTGAGCTTCGCGGGCATCGCGTCGGTCACGCGGCGGATCAGCCCGTACAGGTCGCGGGCCTCGATGAGGTCGGCGCACCCCTGGCAGGCCGTCCAGCGCTCGCCCCACGCCTGGGTGATGGCGTGCTCGGTGTCGGTACGGCGCACCCTGGCCGCGTGGTTGCGGGATCGGTAGTCGTTGACGGACACCACTTGCCCGGTGATCCGGCGCGCGTCGGTGACCTGGTTGGCGCATTGGTAGATCCAGGCGGCCTCGGGTGCGGAGCAGAAGTCGCACTCGATGATCGGATCGGGAATGTCGGTGATGGGTGCGGGCTCGGGGCGGTGGTCGCTTTGCTGGCCGCGTTGCTCGGCTGCGTGGAGGTATCCGACGATGAGGCCGAGGTCGTCGAAGCGGATGTTGAGTCCTCGACGGCAGCGGCGGCAGTAGGTCGGCTCCTGGCCTGGCGTCATGCCCGTGTCGAGCGCTGCGGCCTCGGGCGGATGGGCGAATTCCTCGGGACGTGGGAAGTGCGGTGGCATCACTGGTCGCCTCCGTCCTGGGTACCGGTGTGTGGCCGGGCGGGGTCAAGGGGCAGCCCGAGGCGCAGGCGGGCGAGGTCGACCAGCCGCCGGAGCAGGCTCGCAGTGCCCGCACTGAGGTCGGGGTTGTAGTCGTGGGCGATGCGGCAGGCGTCGCGCAGAGCCGCGCTCGCTTGGGTGAAGGCGGCCTCCAGGGCGGCGTGGTCGTCGGCGCGAGTACGCCGAGCAACGCGGTCGGCCGGGTAGGTGCGCTCGGTGCCGCTGGGGAAGCGCAGGGTGTAGCGGTGTGCGTGGGTGGTGTGCGGGGTCGAGTAGGTGACGTCGGTGACGGTGCCGAGGCGGTATTCGGTGGCGTCGGCGGGGGTGATGACGCGGGCGGTGTCGCCGAGGTCCATGGATCGGTACATCGGTGCTCCGTTCACGAGAAGGGGTGGGTGGTGTGGTCGGTCTCGCCGTGGCCGTTGATCTCGAAGGCGATGTACCGGTCGTCGGTCTCGGTGGTGTCGGCGTGCAGGTAGAGGTCGTCGGCGCGGCGTTTGACGCCGATGGAGACGCCGTGCACGTCGAGGACGACGTAGGCGGTGCGGTCGCCGGGCTCGCCGGGGTAGATCCGCAGGTTGAGCCGGGTCAGCACCTCGACGCAGACAGGGTCGACCGCGCCGAGCAGAGCGAGTGCGCCCGTGAGCTGCTGACCGTCGAGGATGCGCTGGCCGTCGCTGATGCCGTCGGTGTCCTCGGAGGGGTCGGTCGGGTTCGTCATGCCGGCTTCCCGTTCTCGTCGCTCGCCTCGGGCTCCGCGGTGGGGTCGAGGGTGGGTGGGAAGGTGGCGATGGTGTCGCCGAGGACGCCGCCGCCGAGTTGGTCGGTCAGGGCCGCGAGGCCGATGAGGGCGGTGCCGAGGGCGACGGCTTGCGTCGGGGTGCAGCGCACGCGGACGCGGGAGCCGTCGTCGGTGCGGGCGCGGACCTCGACGTGGCGCCGCCGCCAGAGCGCGGCGGGCTGCTCGGTGTCTGGCTCGGCGATGACGGCTCCGCTCAGGGCCTCGCGCAGCGAGGCGCGGAGGAACTCACCTCGGCGCATGGCAACCGCCTCCCAGCGTGTTGCCGTGTTCGTGAGGACGGTGCGCTCGTCGCCGGTGGCGCTGGCCGCGAGGGCGCGGGCGCGTTCGGCTTTGCCGGTCGCCTCCGCGAATTCGACGGCGACTGCGAACAGGTGTTCGGGTCTCATGGATGCTCCGCGATGATGTCGAGGGGACGCCGGGGCGTGCCGCGCGGCCCGGGGTGCGACCGTGGCCGCGCGGCTCGTCGGGGCGGTCAGGAGTTGGCGGGTGGCTGTCCGGCGGCGTTGTCCAGGGCGGTGCACGCCTCGGTGGTGCCGTCGGCGAAGGGTGGTGCGGCCTTGATGTGGGGTAGGCCGGGGTCGAGTTTCTGGCCGCTGCGGTCGAGGCTGAGCGCCCCGTACGCGGTCAGGTGCGCGCCGACGGCGAGGGCCTGTGCGCCGGTGAGCAGCACGACGAGGCGGCGGCCTTCGGTGCTGTAGGTGTGCAGCTCGACGTGGCCGTTGGTCAGCGGCCGGACCGGCATGAACCGCTCGACCGTCGCCCCGCCGGGTGCGGTCGCCCAGATCGCTGAGCAGAGTGCGTTCCACTGCTCGTTGACGAGGGCTTCCCAGTGCTCGGCGCGGGCGATCAGGTGGGCGTGTTCGGCTTCGCTGGTCGAGTGTTCGGCCATCGCGCGGGCGACCTCGGCCGCCGCGAAGTGGCGGGACACGTCGTTGGCCAGCCCGATCATGGAGGCGGCGGTGGGCTCCGGCGCGAGCATGGGCTCGGTTGCGGGCGTAGGGACGGGTGCGGTGCCGGTGGCGGGGTGCGCGCCGGTACCGGGTCCGGGCGTGGTGGCCCGGCCCCCGTGCCGGGCCACGTCAGACCGCCAGCAGCTCGAACGCGCGGGCCTTGAGGTCCGCACCGGCACCGGTCAGCGCCCGCGTGGCGCGGGCGAGGTCGGTCTTGGCGGGGGCGAAGTGGTCCACGTACTCGGTAATGGCCTGGTACCCGGCCCACCGGGTGCCCCTGATCGCCTTCTGCGTGTCCGCGTCCCGAATCAGGTACCGCAACGTGGCCGTGCGCTGCTTGGAGTTGTTCTTTGCCACGTCCGAGGCGTCGGGCGCAACAGGCCAAACCTGCGCGACGATCTTCTCGAACTCGCCCATGGTCAACGACTCGTTGATCATCTTTTCGGCTTCGGTCTCGAAGTCGGCGAACGCTTTCCACATCAGGCCGAGGGCTTGCCGGGCCTCGGCGATTTTGCTGGTGACGTTCGAGGTGTGCCGGAAGGTGTATGAGCTGACCGACCGGGCGAAGGCCAGGTTCTGCGTGTTCTTGCAGACGATCCGCACGGGGGTCGCATCGAGGCGTAGGGCGGCGGTGCCGTCGTGGGAGGTGGTGGCCGCGAGGTAGAGATCCATGTCGTCCACCCCGGCGATCTGCATCGCGGTAGGCAGCTTCATCGTGACGAACACCGAGCGGCCTTTGCGCATCGAGCCGGCGGTCTCGAAGTGCGCGCCGGAGGCGTCGACCAGGAGGTTGAGGGTCTCGGCGACCTGCTCGTTCTGCACCACGCTGTAGTCCTCGCCGACCACGCCGAGGTACTCGGTCTCGCCGGTGGCAGGGTTGGTGCGAACGGTCATGTACTTGTCGGGGCAGTCGACCTTCGTCACGCCGCGCTCGGTGACCTCGATGCCCTGGATGGCGATCTTGCGGACCTCCCAGCCGCCGAGCCACGCCTTGCTCATGACCTCCTCGGCGGTCATGCACTCGTCGGCCACGGTGCCGAGCTGGTGCCAGGCGGTCAACCGCGCTGAGGCGAAGGCGGTCTGCCCATTCGCGAAGGTTTCCAGTTCGTGTGCCACGGTGGCACCCCTTCCAGGTTGTGTGTTGGCGGGCGGCGGGCCGGGGATTGCAACCCCGGCCGCGCCGTCACTAACAATGTTTCCTACCTCTATCGGTGGATCAAGACGATCGGTTGGAGTCGATGAAGGTTTCTGCGGCGAATCTGACGCCCGCCGTCGGGCGTGGCCTACCGGGTGTCGGTGGCCGGGTTTAGCCGCCCGTCCGGGCCGTACAGGTACACGTGGACGGTTTTGAACGGGGCCGGTAGGTACACGGCGAACCCGTGTTCGGGGATGAACCGGGTGCGGTAGTCACGGGTGATGCCCAACAGGTACCGGTCGGGTTTGTCGCCGTGCGACCCCGGCGGGATGATGCCCGCCCCGGGACGGTCGGCACGGGCGCGGCGGTGCCGCCCGAGCGCCAGATGGGGGCACAGCGACAGTGCGGCGGTCATGCACTCGGGGTGCCCCGGCGGGTCGGCGTAGCGCATCAACTCAGCGGCCCGGGGTCCGCCGAGGAACGCGACCCAATAGCCCATTGCCTCACCGCACAGCGAACACCTCCGTTCGACCGCGAGGCGGGTTGAGGTGGTGGTGTTGATCGTGGTGAAGTCCACGTGCGACCCGTCGCCGGTCGGGTCGGGGTGGATGTTGACCGGCGGGATGGGCAGGCCGCGCCGCGCGTCGTGGGGACGCGCGGCCAGCGAGGGCGGGATGTCGGGCCGATCGGCGGTCGGACCGGTAGCCAATGGGCCGGTCACGACGCATCGTCCGCACGGCCGGGCCGGACGTCGGTCACGGTGATATGCGGTAGCTGTGACCGCAACACGGCGTGCGCCTTTTCCCATTGCGCCTCGGTCAGAGGCAGGGTGACCGGTTCGAGGTTCGCAGCGGTCATCGTCACGGCCATGATGTCGGCCTCTTCCGCCGAGTCGAACACGGCCACCATGTCACCCCCGGCAACCATGTAGACGCGGCGGTCATCGACGGGCCGGGGAACCGGGGCGTTACGGCGGTGCTCGGCCAGCCACCGGCCGACCACCTCGGCCGGGTCGCCGGTCATGTCGTCGGTGTCGTAGCCCTCGCCATCGAGCCACGCGAGGTGATCGGCGACGGTCCAATAAGGATGGACGAGCCACGATTGCCGTACGGCTTGCCACATGGTCAGGCGTGGCGAGATGCCGATTGGGTCCGCCGGTTGTGAGCCGTTCGGACCGGGCACCGGGCATAGCGACGTGCCGTCGTGGTGGGACGCGGCCGGACGCGGGGTGAATCCGTTGAGGGACCAGTCACGCGGCGGTACTGGCCGGGCCGGTTCCCCGCATTCGGGGCAGCGCAGCGACCCCGGCGCGAACGTCGGGCCGTGAGCGTCGTGGTCGTGGTCGGGGTGGCCTTCGGGGGTGGTCATTGTCCGTTCCTTCCGTGCGCTTGTGGGTGGGCGTGCGGGTGCCGGGGCCGGGCGTGGTGCCCGGCCCCGGCGGGGCGGTCGGTCAGGCCGCTACCGGCGCGGCGGCGGCCTCGGTGGCGGTGGTGTCGTCGGTCTGGGGCGGGGCCATGAACGCGCGAACCTCGGCGGGCGGGGCGGGCGGGTTGTCCGCGAGGGCGTAGGTTTCCGGGGCCTCGCGGGTCAGGATCAGCACCCCGGCCCCGGCGAGCTTTTCCATGGCGTTGCGGACCGCGCCGGGGCTGCGTCCGCCGATCTCACGGGCGACGGTGCCGGGGGTCACGTCGTGGCCGGTGCCGAGGTCGCGCATGA
Source organism: Micromonospora sp. NPDC049047 (assembly GCF_040649135.1). Lineage (NCBI taxonomy): Bacteria > Bacillati > Actinomycetota > Actinomycetes > Micromonosporales > Micromonosporaceae > Micromonospora > Micromonospora sp. NPDC049047. The sequence continues at coordinate 37,742 of NZ_JBEZEY010000008.1, read as the reverse complement.
ACGCCTCAACCCGGTGCCGCAACTCGTTCTTAGCCAGCTTCACCGACCCGTCACTGTTGATCTCGCCGGTCGTGCGGCCGGTGCCGGTGGTGCGCCGGGCCGAGGGGCGGCGGATCTTGCGGGTGTGACCGCACGTCGGGCACGTCGTGTGCGTCGGGGCGTTGGCCGGGTCCACCGTGGCGAGGTCACCGTCCCCGATGACCCACAACTCGTTACCGTCGTCGTCAACCGGCAGGCGACGCGCGGCCCCGGCAACCTCCATCGCGGCGAGGATCGTGTCGCCCATGACGACCGACAGACCGCTCTCGTTGATCGCGTTGTCGGCGGTAATGCCGTCCGGGTGCCCGCCCAACACGCCAGCCATGATCAACACCTTGAGGTCAGGCTGACGCGGGGCGACCGGCACCCCCGACACCGGCACCCCCGACACCGGCGCACCGGACACGGGGGCCTCCGGGAGCGCGGACTCGTCCGCCCCGCCGCCCCCGTTCGCGTCGTCGGCGGGGGTCGCCTCGTCGGTGGCGTCCGGGGCCGCGTCGGTGTCGTCGTGGCTCGGGGTCGCCTCGTCGGTGGCGTCGGTGGCGTCGGTCGCGGGGGTCGCCTCGTCGGTGGCGTCCGGGGTCGCGTCGGTGTCGTCGTCGCCCTGGGTCGCCTCGTCGGTCGCGTCGGTCGCGTCGTCGCCGGGGATCGCCTCATCGGTCGCGTCGGTGGCGTCGTCGGCCGGAGTCGGCTCGTCGGTCGCGTCGGTGGTGGCGGGGTGCCAGATGTCGGCGCTCTTGCGGTTGCCGTTGGTCGGGCCGGGGGTGCGGGTGGCGGTACCGTCGGCCTCCATCGCGGCGAGGGCCTTGGAGGCGGTGGACTGACCCACCCCGGCCTCGGCCGCGAGGTCACGGACGGTGATGCCGTCGGGGTGGTTGGCGAGGGTCCGGGTGACGGTGGCGGCGGTGGTGGTCGGCGCGGCGTTGGCGTTGGTGGACATGGCGAATAAACCTCCGTGCAATAGGGGTCGGCAATAGCGATTCCGCGTGCGCGTGGTGCGCGTGGTGCGCATTGTTTGCGGTTCCGCCGGGGCGGTTTTTGTTGCCCACGTCCATGGACCCTCTGCACGCGACGATTGTCAACCCCGTTGCGCAAGACTCTTTACGGGGACCGCGCCGCGCCACTTCCGTTCTCGATTCAGGAACCACTACCGCCGCCCGAAACGCCATTGACGGCCCCATGTCCGACGCTGTGACACGTTCGACGCGGCTCCCTGGTGCTGCATAGGGTCGGCGGTACGGGGGCCGCTCACACCGCCTTACGGGGTCGTGGTTTCCGGGTCGAAACGACTACGCCGCGCGCCCGGCGGACCGGACGCGCGGCGCTCACGGCAACCCACGGGGGCCTTCTTAGAATGTGCGGAAAATCACTTCATGAATTTACAGGGCCACGCCTTTTCGGCGCATGAAAGGGACCGGGTCAACGGCATTGTTCCCGGTGGCGGGATAGCCTTCGTGAATCTCGTAGTGCAAATGAGGGCCGGACGAGTTTCCGGAACTGCCGACGTGGCCGATAGGCTGCCCCGCGATCACCATCTGCCCTATGCGCACCATCGGCTGTCGCACCATGTGGCAGTAACGCGAAACGATGTCCCCCGCGTGGCGGATCTCCGCGTACCAGCCACACCCGCCGAGCCCGGGGTAGCCGTCACTGTCGCACGGCATCGGCCCGCCGGTAGGTTCCCACGAGTCGCCCCCGACGTTGCACCGCACGCGCACCACCACGCCCCCGGACGCGGCACGGATGACGGTGCCCTTCCCGGCCATGATGTCAACGCCGTCATGTCCGGGCCGCTCACCGGTACGGAACCCGGAACCCGCCGTGCCCGCCACCGGACGCGTCCACCCGGAGGCACTAACCGGGGCGTCGTCGCAGACGGGCAGTGTCCCGCCGGTGTACGCCGCAACGATCTCGGTTGCCCGCGTCTCGTGTTTGGCGTACGCGTCCGGGTACGCCGACCGTTGCACCCGTTGCACCGCGTCGGTGAGCGGTAGCCGTTCCCAGCCCGGCACCCGTAGCAACGCCTCGTAGAACTTCCCGGCGGCGTAGTCGGGGCTCATGATCTGTTCCGGGGTGCCCCATCCTTGCGACGGTCGCTGTTGGAACAGCCCCAACGAGTCATGATCGTTGTCCGGCCCGAGGTCGCCGTGATTGATCAATGACGATTCTTGCAACGCGGTGGCTACGGCGATCACCCACCCGCGCACCGGTACCCGCGTCCGCTCACCCACGGCCACGATCACCCCGGCGTTACGGGCCTGTTCCGCCGTCAACCCCGGCGGGGTGGCACCCGGCGCGGTGACCGCGCCGACGCAACTACCGCCGCCACCGCCGCCACCGAACACCGAGGAGACGACGCCGGCGGTAGCGGCGATGATCAGCAGCAACACCACGGCGACCCCGGCCGCGACCCACCCGACTACCCGTCCCACGGCGTGCCACCGTCGCCGGTCGGCGCGGGTAGCCCGGTCAGGCTCACCCGGTCGGGGTGCCCCACTATGCGCCACGCTGGCCCCGCCGGGCCGCCGGACGCGGCGGCGTGGTCGGTGGCGGCGGTGGCGACGGTCACCCCGTCCGGCACCCCGGCCCGGTTTAGGTGGGCGCGGAGGTTGGTCTCACGGGCGGTGGTGGGTAGCCAGAACAGCACCGGGTACGCCCGCCGGGGCGGTAGGGCGGCGTAGCCGGTCAGCTTGTCCACCACCCGGCCCAGCGTTTCGGTGCCGAGGTCGGCCTCCAACCAGAACGGCACCGCCCGCCCGTTGTCGGCCCATACGCCGTGCCCGTCCGGGCGGACCAGGTTGCCGCACGCGTCCCGACACCGTGCCTCGTTCCACCAGCGCACCAACCGTGCGCCGGGGTGCGCGCGGGCATGAGCCGTGAGCGCGACGAAGAACCCGTTCACGGTCACCAGGTGCGCCAACGTCGGGGACATGGCCAGACGCGCGGTGGCGTCGCGTACGACGGCCGGACGGGGCAACGCCTCGCCTCGTCCGGCCGCGATGAGGGCCGCGCCGACCGGGCCGAGGGTCCATCGCCAGGCTTGCGAACCGGGCCGCTGGTAGTGGCGGAACCGGTCGAGGATGTCTCGATCGTGCAAGGTGTTGAGCCGGTTTCGGGCACGACCGACCGAGCCGAAGGCCAGGTCGACGAGCTGGTCGGTGGTGAACGTCCGGTGTTGGTCGAGCAGGTCCAGGAGGAGCCGGTCTCGGGGGGTGAGTCGACCGAGTTCGGCGGCCACCACGGACGCCGTGAGGCGAAGACTGCCCTTGGCAGATGTGTTGGTAGGAGGGATATCTCTTATCAGTCGGTTCCGGTCCACGGGTCCTCCTCACCGCCGTCCACGTGCGCGTATGACGTGTTCAAGGGGGGGTGTTCACCCGGCTGTTCGTGGTCGTTGCGTTCCTCGTTGGACCACTCGTTAGAGGTCTCGTTAGACCACTCGCCCTGAACAGCGAAGGTGTTGCGGCCCACCAGTTCCACCACCGCACCCTCGACGGGTGTCGACCGCTCGGCCGGTTCGGCAGCGGTAGCGGTCTCGCCGAGCAGCCGGCGACGTTCCTCGGCGGCGAGGCCGGTGTGGTCACGGGCGGCGCGGCGCAACTCGCCGGCTCGGCCCGGCAGAGGAGGTGACGGGGGCTCGGTGTCGGCGGTGACCGGTGGTACGACCCGCCCGTTGGCGACCGGTCGCAGGACGACTTCGTAGCCGCCGAGGCGGATCAGGTCACCGTCATCGAGGTACGGGCGCAGGTGCCGGGCCTGATCGATGGCATCGCGAGGGGCGAGGGCGAAGTACACCTTGTTCCTCGCGTTGGCGTCGATCGCCTCCACCATGTCCCCGGACAGTTGGCCGAGGTACTGATGGGCGAGGACGAACGAGGTGTGCAAGCCGCGGGCCTCGGCGAGCGCGTCATCGATGCCGATGGGCAGGTGCAGGAAGTTGTGGCACTCGTCCAGCACGATCATCGCGTCGGGACGCTCGTCCTCGGGGATGCGGGCGCGGGCGGTGGTGGCCTGCCACAGCCCAGCGAGGAGCAGGGAGCCGACCAGGCGGGTGCCGTCCTCGCCGATGACGCCCTTGGGTAGCCGCGCGAGCATGATGCCGCCGTCGAGGATGTCAGCGAAGGAGAACGTGGTCGCTGGCACCCCGAACAGGCTGTTCGCCATGGGGTGCGCCAGCACGAGACGCAGCCGGGACAGCAGCGGAGCCACGAGGCCGGAGCGCTGCGCGGCGGGCAACTCGTTGAACCCTTCCCAGAACTCGCCCAGCGTGTTGCCCTCCCACGCGTTCAACCTGCCGGTGACGGCGTTGACCCGGACGGCCCTCCACGCCGAGTCCGACAGCAGCCGCGGTAGCTGAGCGAGGGTGGCGCCGTCGAGGTGAGCGAGGGTGAGCAGGCCGTGGTAGCAGATATCGGCGGTCCGGTGGCCCCACCACCGCGACCACACCTTCGCCATCACCGCCGTGAGATTCGCGGCCACGTCATGCGCGCTACCGCCGTGCACACTCGGGTCGAGCAGGTTGATCGCCGGGGGCGCGGCCCGCTCATCCGGGTCGATCAAGACGAGCCGGTCACCGCATGACTTGGGCAGCCGGGCCAGGAGGTCGCGGATGAGGTCGCCCTTGGCCGGGTCAAAAGCGGCGACACCGCGCCCGGCCTCCACGTCGTCCAGGATCATCCGCATCAGCAGCGTCGTCTTGCCCGTACCGGTCGGTCCGAGCGCGTGGACGTGGTACCGGCAATCGGTCAGGGAGATCCCGACCCGCATCGCGGGGCCGGCGTTGGCAACGCCGATGACCTTGCCGCCCAGGCCGTGCCGCTGATCGAGCGGCACCAGGTTGAGCCTGCGACCCTCGGCGCGGGTGTTCGACCCGGCCGCCTTGGTCTTGATCTTGTTCAAGGTGTGCTCCAAACGGTCGGTGGATCGTGGGGCTGTTCCGACTCGGCTGGTGGATCGGCGAGGGGCCGGCGGCGCGGGGCCGGAGCGGCGCGGAAGACCTCGCGGGTGGCGGCCCGACGCCGAGACGCCGCGCCGGGCAGGCCGTACGCGGCCGGTTCGGCGGGCAGTCCGGCGAAGGCGGCGGCTTCCGCGACGGAGACGAGGCTCATCCGGGCCTCGGGCACCCACCGGTCGGCCGCCGTGACCGCGCCATGCCGTAGCCGGCGGCGGGTGAAGTGGGCCGACAGCAGCCCGAACCCCGAGCTGACATCAGCAGCGGCGGCGAGGGCGGCCGGCTTGGTCGGGCCGGTGGCGACGGCGTGTACGGCGACGAGCAGGTGTGGTGCGTCGGCGTACTTTGCCCGCGCCTGCCGGGCCAGCTCGGCGGTGTACGGGTCGGTCGGGCTGGGGCGTCGCCTCGTGCTTGACGAGCCGGGGGTGAAGATGTCCAGGACACCGATGAGCAGCGCTCTTAGCCCATGGGTGAGGAGAGTCGCGGCGCGGGCCGTTCCCCGGGCTCGGCGGGGGCGCTGCGGGTTGGTCATCGCGCGGCGGAGCCGCCGCAAGCGGTGGGCCGGTGCCCGGCCAAGGTGGACTTGCAGGAGCGCACCGCCGGTGCGCCCGGCCGAGGCGAGCCCACCGTAGACGGCCCGTAGCCGGTCCTCCTCGGGGGCGCCGACGTCCACGCCTCGGCGCGGGACCGGTGTGGCGTCCTCAACCAGGGGCAGCCATTCCGGCTGGGTGGGCCAGACCGCGAGAGCGGCCACGGCCCCGGTCGTCCGGACGGCCGGTGGGGTGGTCTGTTCAGCGCGTGCGCCGGGCCAGCCGCGTTGCAGCAGCCGTACGACGGCGGTCGGGTTGACCCCTGGTGGCAGCCACAGTCCGCAGCGCATCCCGTCGGGGTCGGCGGCGACCTCCCAGACGAGCCGCGCCGGGCGCAGCGCCCAGCGGCGCGGCGCGGGCAGCACGGTGGCGAGCAGCCGCCACAGGCCGATCGTCGCGGCCGGGGTGGCGGTCACGGGCGGGGTGATCTGCAGCCACCGTGCTCCGGCGGCGTGCCGCCGCCAGGCGCGCCGCCGCCACACCGCCCACAGGACTCGGATGGCAATGAGCACCGCCCCGGCGGCGACGAGTAGCGGCCACCGGTCTCGGACGAGACGCCACACGAAGTCGGTGGGGTCGCCCCAGGAGCCGCACAGCACCTCGCCCACGAAGGAGCCGGGCACGCCGCCCTGACCAGGAACACATCCGGCAGGCTCCGGCGACGATGGTGAGGACAGGGCAGGGGTGGGAACCATCGGGGACTCCGATCGACGGAAGGAGGGGGTCGTGGGCTGGGGTCAGCGGCGGCGGGCAGGCGGGCCGGTGACCGGGCCGGTGACGATCAACTCGTGCTCGGTCGCGGAGGCGTGACTGTGGAAGGCCACCCGCGCCGACCCGGCCGTGAGGAGCGCGTCGCCGCGCTGGCAGGACAGCAGGAACGCCCGCTCGCCGTCGGTGAGCCCGAACGCCTCGGCCACGGCGTCGATCGCCTGCGGTGCCTGCCGCAAAAGGACCTGCGTGGCGGCGTTGGAGACGACGGCGCGGCCGGTCTTGGTGGCGAGCACGTCAGCGGCGTCCTGGGTCACGACGGTCAGACCGACGCCGTATTTGCGGGCGGACTTGGCCAGGGTCTCCAGGAACACGCCGCCGCGACCGCCGGACAGCAGTTTCCACGCCTCGTCCACCAACACCATCCGCAGCACGTCCGGGCGAGCGCCGGAGGCGGTCGCGCCGCGTACGGTGCGCCAGATCGTGTCCAGGGTGAGCAGCGTGCCGACCGGGTGAAGTTGCTCGGGCAGGTCCTTGATGGCGAAGACCACGAGGTGCCCCTGCGCGGCGGTGGTGGTCGGCCCGTCGAACAGGCCCTTCATGCTGCCGGCGACGTAGGGGTGCAGGCGGGCGGCGACTCGGCGGCCAGCGTCGTCGGTGCCCTCCAAGGCGGCCATCACATCAGCGAGGAGCGGCGCCGGCCGCCTCCAGGTGCGTGGGTCGGTGGTGATGCCCTTGGCCCGGTACGCCGCGAGGACCGAAACATCGAGGGACCGGGCCTCGTCGCCGGGCAGGGGCGCGCTGACAGCGGTGTCACCGCTGCCCATGACCGCGACCAGGGTCTGCATGAACCGCGCCCGGTCGTTGAGGGCATCGTCATCATCGGCCGGCAGGTCAAGAGGGTTGATCTTCACCCCGGCCGCGCCGAGGCGGATGACGGTACCGCCAACCGCATCAGCCAGCCGCAGGTATTCGTCTTCGGGGTCGATGACGAACGCCTCCACCCCGAGGCACAGGTTGCGCAGCAGGTCAAGCTTGGCCAGGTAGGACTTCCCTTCCCCGGAGCGGGCGAGGATGACGGCGTTGTAGTTGGACTGCGCCCACCGGTCCCAGACGACGACTCCGGCCGAGTGCAGGTTGAGCCCGAACAGCACGCCCATGCCGTTGTCCCCGGCGGTGTCGGGCAGGTCGGGGCTGGTGAACGGAAAGGCTGCGGCGAGGGCGTCGGTGTCGAAGACCCGTTTCATCCCGAGCGCGTCGAACGCGAGGGGTAGGCCGCTGATCCAGCCCTGCAACTGCCGCCAGGTCACCGGCGCGGTGGTGAGCAGCAGCGAGGCGGCCAGGGACCGCACCTCGGCCACCCTCTGCGCGAGGTCGTCGGGGCTGGTGCCGTGGACGGTCAGGTACAGGCCGAGCCGGAACAGCCGGGCCTCGCCTCGGGCGACCCGCGTGGCCAGCTCGGCCGCGTCGGCCGCAGCGGCGTCGAGTTCGGGATCGTCGAGGCGGCCCTTGGCCGCGTCGTGGCGGCGGGAGGACTCGAACCGGCCGCGCTGCTTGCGCAGCCGCTCGGAGGCCACCGCCGGCGGGACCGGCTCGATGTGGAAGGAGGCGTCGACCAGGCCCGGGTAGGACAGGATCGGTTCGGCCCACCCGGGGCCGACTTCGGCCGGGTAGCCGATGACGGCCAGGGTGGCGCTGTGGCCGTCACCGACCCGCACGTGTCGGCCGTCGACCTCGACGGCGTCCGGGGAACCGGGCAGGATCGTGGTCGACTCGGGCATGGCACGCCGCCGTTTCGGCAGCAGCGCGGGGAGCGGGATCACAGGTCGTCACCTCCGTCAGATGTGGCGTAGGGCGTGAAGGTCGGGGCGGTGGGGTCGAGGCTGGCCGCCAGCCGCACCGCCGCGTCCGGCCCGTCCAGCACTCGGGCGGGAACCTCGCAGCCGCCGAGCGCGCGGACCACCTCGGCCGCGTGGTGCGCGGCATGCTGCGGGCCGCGTCGGCTGCGCACGGCGACGGTGACCTGCCGGTGCAGCAGCTCGCGCTGCCCGGCCAGGTCATCGATGAACGCCACGTGCGCGCGGGCTGCCTCCTCCAATGCGGGATGCCGCAGCCCTGGCGCGGCGGCGAGGAACCGGTCGGCGAGGTAGGTCAGGTCGACCCGCTGCGCCCGCACGACGATCTGCGCCGGGCCGTCGAGGCTGTGCAGCCACCGCGCGAACCCGGCCACCAGGCCGTTCTGCTCCCCCGGGGTCCGCAGCCCGAACGCCACCGTGGAGGCGGCGACCAGGCTCGTCGTGCCGTCCGCGCCGAGATCGATCAGCCCGTTGCCGGTGATGCCCTTCGCGGGCAGCCGCAGCGGTGCGGGCAGCGGTAGCCGGTCACCCGGCCCGGCGGTGGTGGCAACCCACGCCGGAGCCGGGGTGACCGGCCCGTCGGCCGGTACGAGTCGACGCGGACTGCGGCGGTGCCGCAGCGCCGCGAGGACCCAGGCGTCGAGCGGAATGCCGTCCCGGCGGCCGACCGCGAGTGAGAACGCCCCGGCGGCGATCGGCATCGCCCCCACGAGGTACACCAACGGATGCACGAGCGTCGCCACCGCCGTCCACGCGGCGTAGAGCAGCAGTCCCGTGACGGCCAGGATCACCACCTGCCGTCCCGACATGCCGAACGCGATCCGGTCGGGACGCTCGATGTCGGCGGGCACCCGAGCCCGCATCGGGGCCTCGTCGCTGAGCCGGTTCACTACTGATCACCCATCGAACTCGATGACGGGCGGACGACCGGCGCGGACGGCCGAATCACCGGGGACGGGGACGGCCCCGGACGGACGGCTGTCGACCGCACTGGAGCCGTACTGGCCGCCGGGGACGGCCTCGGCCGCGCAGGCGCGGACGGGCGCGACGGCGGGACCGGGACGACCGATCCGCGTTCGCCCGGGGACGGCGGTACGGACGGGACCGCCGGACGAAGCCGGGCCGTACTCGCCGCCGGTGTCCGTCGAGCGGCGGTGGTGCCCACAACCGCCGGGGCTCCTCCGTTGCCGAGGGCTTGTCCGCTCGGGCTGGCGCGCCTCGCCGCCGTGGGCCGCGTCCCCGGGGTCGAGGCACGTCGTGGCCCGCCGGCTGGCGATGCCGTCGGAGCTGCGGAGAACACCGGCGTGACCGGGACGGGTGCCCGGCGTGGCGCGCTCTGCTTCGCTGGTGCGGCCGAGAACGTGACCGCCGGTGCCGGACCGCTGGGTGCGGATCTCGGCGCGGTCGTCGTGGCATCGCTGAAGGCGACGCGTGCCGGTGGTGCGGCCGGGGACGGCGAACTCGGCTGGGGCGGGGCCGGATGGGAGAACTGCGCGGCCGGGACACCGCCGGACGGCGGTGCGGATGGTGTGGACGGGGCCGCCGGGTGGCTGAAGGTGGGGGCGGTCGTCCCGGACGGCGCGGGCAGCGGAGTGTGGGTGACCGGGGCGTGGCTGAAGGGCACTGGTCCGGGTGGGGGTGGCGGGACGGGAGCCGCTCCCGGACGAGGCGGGCGAGGCGGACGGGGGCCACCGGGTGACGGACGGGGGCCGGACGGACGGGGAGCCGTCCGTCCGCCGCCCCCGGCCGTGCTCGCTGCGCCCAGCAAGCCGGCCGCCGTGCCGAGCGTCTTGATCATCAGGACGGCGTGGACGAGTTGGCCGAGCAGTCCTCGGCCGCTGCGCTGTCCGAGTGGGCCGAGGATGAACTGACGCATCCAGCCCGGCAGCTTGATCAGTAGCCACAGCATCGTCAGGCAGACCACGACGCCGAGAAGTCCGGCTCCGGTCGCGGGCACGCCCATCACGGTCGGCCCGGCGGGGGTGAGGAACACCTTGATGCTGGACATGACGATGACGGCCTGACCGAGTTGCAGTCCCAGGCAGGCCAGGACGCAGCGCCACCACAGGTTCGCCACGCCTTCGGTAAGCGGGCTCGCGTGGCAGATCAACGCCGCCGGGGCGAAACCGAACAGGATGATCAACGCGGCGAGCCGCAGCACGAACGTGAACTCCAGGACGACGCACATCACGATCACGGCGATGGCCATCAGGGCCATCAGGAACCCATCGCCTTGCAGGGCGTTGTCCACGATCTGCCGAATCGCGGTCGCGGCGGTCGGGCCGTCGATCGTGTTACCCGCGATGGCAACGGTGAGTGCGTTGGTCAGCTCGATCGCCTTCTGCCCGAGGAGCAGGCTGCAATTGGCGAGGACCACGCCGACAGCGATGCGGGGTAGCACCTGCTTGAGGCCGTACCGGGCTTGCAGGGTCTCCCGGGCGCTGACCAGGAATCCGCCAGCGACGATGAACAGCACGATGACGCCGTTGGCGACGATCAGGCTGGTCGTCCAGATCGCCTTGACGTGCTCGTTGGTGGTGAGGTCTGGGGTCGACAGCCACGACGCGCCGAGGGCTTCCATCACCGGCTGAAGGGCTTGCTCAGCGACCCACACGACCAGGTCCACGACGGCCTTGCGGATCTGGCCTCCGATGTCGTACCAGGCCGGATCATCGTCGTAGGAGGGCTGGCCGGGAGTCGGGGCCGGGCCGGGCGTGGGTGCCGGCGTCGGCGGCGTGGACGGAGCTGGTTCCACGCCCGGCGGACGGACACCAGGGTCAGGCACGCCAGGGCTCGGCGGCGTCCCCGGCGCGGTTGCGGGCGGGCCGGGTGCCGGGCTGGGCTCGGCGTGCGCCGGGCTGGCAAAGGCGAAGGTCAGGCCGGCGAGGATCACCACGCCGAGCAGCGCTACGCGGCGGGTCACGATGCGGATGGTCATCAGGCCACCCACTGACCGACGATCGTGACCAGCAGCGGGGCGAGCAGGGCTCCCGCGTAGCCGATGGCGGCGCTACGGAAGGCGAGCTTGCCCTTCTCGACCTCGCCGGGCTCGCCGCTGGTGTAGCGCAGGAACCCCACCGTCAGGCACAGGGTCGCCCAGGCGGCGAGGATGCCGAGCAGCCAGAGACGGATGTTGTCGATCACCTGCGTGATCGACTCGACGGCAAGCACCACCGGGGCGGGCTCGGCCGCGTACGCCGCTCCCGAGGCGGCGACGAAGGCGACCGTCACCGCGGCGACCCCGAGCAGCATCAGCGAGGCGCGGGCCGGACGAGATAGGTCTCGGCGCGGACGGCGGACGGACGGCCGTCCCCGCCCGGCGGTCCCGAGGCGGCGGCGAGCCGCCGCCTCGGAACGCCCAGAGGGGTTGTGATTCATGGGATTGGGCACCTCCGGTGCGCACGCCTAGGCAGCCCTCAACGGGACGTGGGTGCGCGAGTGGGCGACGAAGGCGGGACCGGGCGGTGCGCTCGTGGGTGACCTGTGGTGCCGACCGGCGCGGCCGTCCTCCTCACTGGGAAGGCGGTGAGCCGGGGACCGTACGGGGTGTCAGCGCCGTCAACGGGTCCGGTCGGAGCAGGTCACCTGCGCGGAAGAGTCCCGCACTAAGGGATTACAAATCCGGGCCTCGAATTGGAAAGCCGCAGCTCAGGCAACCTACTTACGGACGCTTCCGGGCAGTCGGAGCATCGAGGACCAGGGTTGCGGTGGCCTCGTTGATCGCGTCGGCGTACGGGTCGGACAGCTCGCCGGACTCGATCGCGTCCTTGAGTCGGGCGACGGCGGCCGTGCGCCGCTTGTACAGGTTCCAGCGGGGCTGGCCGCTCCGTTCGGCGTACTCGGTCAGGCTGACATCCTCCAGGTACGTCGCGCCGATCAGCTCCGCCTCCTGCGAGGTGATGGCCCCGACGTTGACCGCGCGGGCGAGGACAAGATCCGGGTGGCCGTACGGGGCCGGCGGCACCACCGCCCCCGGGGCGTGGTTCGGCGCCCCGGACGAGGCGGGCTCCAGGTCGCGCAGCTCGGCGCGGGCCTTGGAGAACGCCGCCGAAAGCAGGTTGCCGACCACGCCGGGCTTGGACACATCGACGGTGCCGAGGGCGCGGAGGAAGTGCTCGACGATGGCGGCCTGCACGTCGCCGGTGGACAGCTTGGCCAGCAGGTACGCCTTGAACCGCAGGCCCGGCAGCGCGACACCGACCGCACCCGCACGCCATGCCGGGTCGCCGGTACGGGCGTGCTGCACCAGCAGCCGCCATGCGGCGTCCCGGGCGGCGTAACCGCAGGACGGGTGCATGAGGATCGCCGACAGCTCGGGCAGGGCGATGGCCCGCCGGGGCAGGCCGTGACCGAGGCTGCGGCCGTCCACCGACAGCGGGCTCGGTCCCTGCCCCAGCAGCCGGAATCGGTACTCGATGTCGTTGAGCAGCGTCTCGCCCCGCTGTGGGGCGGCCGGCTCGGTGGTAGGGGTACGACGGTCCATGGTGGTGCTCCCTCGTGATGACCGTGTGCCGTCCGGCGGGAGTGCCGGTCGGCGCTGTGCCACCACGCCACCAGGGCCTTTGAACAGATCATGAACACTCATGATCTTGTTCAAACGGGCTCGACAAATGTTCAACCCGGCCGTCGCCAATGCCCGTCAATGCGCCCGGCAGCGGCCCGCCGACACCCCGAGCCGAGGTGTTCCACCCGTGGTCAGGCTGTTCAAGCACTCCGCGCCGGCCGTAGCCGCTTCGAGGAAGCCGGCTTGAACACGCCCGCCACGAATCCACCTATACGGAACCAGTCGGAGGGCCAGGAGAGGCCACGGAACGCGCCCGGGACGATCCTGTTCAAGCCCGGGGGCGATCAGCCCGATCGTGTTCAAGCAGACGAGGATCTTGTTCAACCCGGTTAACGATCTTGTTCAACCGGTCACAGCCCCGTCGTGGTCCTCTGCCGGCCAGATGGTGCGAGCAGAGTGCGTTTCGACGGCCCTGACCTGCGTGTTCAACCCGTCGATGATCTTGTTCAACCCCCTCGGTATCGGGCAGGGTGCCGAGGTTGGCGCGCGGCGGGGTTTCCAATCCGAGGCCCGGATTTGTAATCCCCTAGTGTCAGCGCTCGTCGGCGGACGTGGCCCACACGCCCATGCCGAAGCCCAGCTCCACCGCCCCCGGTGACCGGCCCCAGCCGGCACCCGTCGGCCTGCTCCTCGCCCGTACCCGCTTCCCCCGCACGCCCCAAACGGGGATGCCGGACTGGCACGGGCTCTCCCCGAGCCACCTCGCCTACCTCATCCGCCGCTACACCCGCGTCGGTGAGGTGGTGCTCGACCTCGACGCGCACCCCGCCGCCATCGCCGCGACCGCCTACCTGGACCGGGTTCCGGCCCGGCTGGTCACCGGTCGCCACCGCCTGCATGTGCGGCTCCTGCCGCCCACTCCCGATCGCCCGACCCGCCACGCCATGCGACGTCCCGGCGCACGTGTCGACCTGATGCTGGCGACCCTGCCGAAGGGCGAACAGGGCCTCGCCCGAGACGGCATCGCCACAGCGATGACCGCCTGGCGGCCTCTGCTGCGCCCCGGCGGGTTCCTGCTTGTCGGCCTCACCGCCTCGCAGCCTCAGCCGGGTGAGTTCAGCCACCGCGCCACGGTCATCGCCGCCGCCCGTACCGCCGGACTCTTCTACCACCAGCACATCCCCGCCGTCCTCGTCCCGCTGCCCGAGCACGAGCCGCGCACCGCCCCGGAACACCCCGACGAGGCCGACGACGGTCGCCGGCTGCTCGCCGGCCGCCACCTGCCGACCTTCCGAGACCTGCTCGTGTTCGCCACTACCGCCACCGGTGAGGAGAACGCCCGTGCCTGAGCCCCGTCCGCCGTTCCACCCCGCCGAGCCCAACGACCTCGAACCGCCGCAGCCCAACGCGTCCGACCTGGCCGCCCTGCTCGCCGAGGGTTACCTCGGCTCGGTCTGGCTCACCGGTCAAACCGCGTCGCGGGACCTGCGGCGCGGCCGGTACACCCCGGAGTCGTTGACACACCCCGGCAAGATGCTGCCGACCATCCCCCGCTACGCCATCCGCACCTACACCAGTCCCGGTGACGTGGTGCTCGACCCCATGGCCGGCATCGGCACCACCGTCATCGAGGCCATGCGTCTCGGCCGTCACGGCATCGGGGTCGAGTACGAGGCGGAATGGGTCGCCAAGGCAGCGGACAACATCCGCCACACCGTCCAGGCCGGGGCACCGGGCAGGGGCGAGATCTATCACGGGGACTCCACCGCGCTGCCGTCCCTGCTGCCGGCAAGCCTGCACGGACAGGTCTCCTTGGTGATCACCTCACCGCCGTACGGGCCGTCCACCCACGGCCACGTCCGCACCCCCGGACCGAGACGCGGCAAGGTCCGCAAGATCAACCACAGGTACGGCGGCACGGACAACCTCGCCTACCGCAGTCACGGCCAGCTCGCTGACGGGTTCACCGCGATCCTTGCCGGCTGCCGGGCTCTGCTGCGGCCCGGCGGGCATGTCGTCGTCACCGCCCGCCCCTACCGCCGCCACGGCGAACTCATCGACATCCCCGGCATGGTCGCCGCCGCCGGCATCAACGCCGGCCTCGAACTCGTCGAGGAATGCATCGCCCTCATCTGCGGCGTCCGCGACAGCGTGATCATTCCCAGGGCCTCGTTCTTCCAGCAGAAGAACACCCGTGACGCCATCGCCACCGGTGACCCGCAGTGGCTCGTCCAGCACGAAGACGTCGTGGTCCTCCGCGCCCCGCGGTCACCCCGGCACGACTTCACCCAGAGCGGATCAGCCAGCGCCCGTGCGCACACTGATCGGCTTGATGCCTTCACCCCGTCCCGGATGGATCGACGTGCACACCCGGCGTGCCCAGCGAACAGCAATCCCAACGGCAGCGCCACCGACACCCGGTCCCACGCGGGCCGGGACGTTGAAAGGACACCCGATCCGTGCCCGCCCAACTCACAGCCCATCCCCGGGGTCATACGGCCCAACGCAACCACCGACCCCGGCAAGCCATACCCGCAGCCCGGATCGCCCGTCACGCCGGATCAGCGATGACCGCCCCGACTCCCGCCCAGTGGCGGCCCGACCCTCTCCTGACCATCGATGACGTCGCCGCCTGGCTGGGCAAGCCGAAGAACACCCTCTACGCCTGGCACAGCCGAGGCAAGGGACCACGCGCCATCCGCGTCGGCAACACCCTGCGCTACCGGCGCAGCGAAGTCGAACGCTGGCTCGACGACCACACCGACCCGGAGCGCTGAACCATGGCCCGACCCCCACTACCCATCGGCACCTTGGGCACGATCCGTACCGAGAAGCTCGGGTCCAACCGGTACTGCGCCCGAGCCCGATACCGCGACCACGACGGCAAAACCCGCGACGTCGAAGCCACCGACACCACCGCCCCCGCCGCCATACGGGCGCTCAAGGTCAAAGTCCGCGACCGGGTCGCCCCTAACGACGACGACGAAATCACCAGGGAGACGCACGTCAGCACGCTCGCCGCTCTGTGGCTGGAGGAGATAGCCGCAGAGGAACGGGTATCGCTGCAAAGCATCAGCAGGTACGAGATCAGCGTGCGCGTCTCGATCGTGCCCGCTCTAGGCGAACTACGAATCCGAGAGGCCAGCGCAGGCCGCCTCGACAAGTTCCTGCGGAGGATCGCCGAGGACCGTCCCTCAGCCGCCAAGACCGCCAAGGTCGTCCTCGGCCAGATGTTCGCCCTGGCCGTCCGTCGGGGTGCGCTCACGACAAACCCCATCCGCGACACCGGCCAACTGCGAAAGCCCCGCAAGAGGGTCGTCGCGCTTGATCGGGAGCAACTGGACGACGTTCGTTCGGCGATCCGGAAGTGGCAGCAGCCCACCCCGGGCAAGTCGGGGCCTCGGCCCACGAGCGACCTGGCCGACATCGTTGACCTCATGCTCGCCACCGGCGCCCGCATCGGCGAGATCCTGGCAGTGCGGTGGGAAGACGCCGACCTCGCCGCTGAACATCCCACCCTCACGATCTGCGGCACCATCATCTACATCAAGGGCAAAGGCTTCTTCCGGCAGGAATGGACAAAGAGCGATGCCGGCTACCGGTCAGTCGTCCTGCCCCGATTCGCCGTCGGGATGCTCTTGGAGCGCAAGCTCACCGCCGCCGCCGACCCCAACGACGCGATCTTCCCCTCCCGACGTGGCACCTGGCTGTCTCCGCCCAACGTTCGCCGCCAGTGGCGTGCAGCCCGCGCTGACACCGGCCTTGAATGGGTCACTCCCCACACGTTCCGCAAGACCGTTGCCACCTTGATCGACAAGGAGGCCAACACCGACAGCGCCGCCGCACAACTCGGCCACGGGAGTAAGGAGACCACCAAGAAGCACTACATCGTCAAGCCAGCCCTTGCCCCCGACAGCTCTGCCATCCTCGAACAGCTCGGGGGCAGGCCGGAGCCAGGCGATTCCGAACCCCACAACTCTGGCCCGGCCCCGATCGGATAGCCGGGGGCGGGTGGCGGCCGGTACGCCTACCACCCGGCCCGCCGAACCTGATCGCCCCGACCGTTACTGGGGGGTTTTCGGGGGAGGGTTCGAAACTACATAGATCAGCATAAAGGCCCTGGCCAGCTTTTTGCTGGTCAGGGCCTTTAGTTGGTGCGCCGCCAGGGACTCGAACCCCGAACCCGCGGATTAAGAGTCCGCTGCTCTGCCAGTTGAGCTAGCGGCGCTCGTTCGGCAACGGAGAGAAGATTAGCACCCCCACGAGCCGGGCTCCAATTCGGTTACCCGGCTCCCCCCTTCGGTCGAGCTTTGCGGGCAAAACTCCACGAACCGGTCAGCGCTCCCGGGACGGGGGCTTGAGTTGCGGCGGTGATGCGGCACGATGTCCGCCAGGTACGCGAGAACAGAGGTGGGCATGGCACGGTTCATGCGAGCCGGAGCGGTGGTGGGCACGCTGACTCTGGTGGCGTCGCTGGCACTGACCGGGTGTGGCGACGAGCAGAAGAAGCCGGCATTCGTCGGCGGGACGGCGGCGGCCGACACGAGCGCCGCGCCGGACTCGTCCGTGCCCTCGGCACCGACCACGCCGAGCGCGCCAACCGGACCGACGCTCATGCTGAGCCCGGCCGACGGCACGAAGAACCGGCCGGTGAGCACGGAGATCAGCGCCAAGGTCCCGGACGGCGGGAAGGTCGCCGCGGTCACCCTGACCGCGGACGGCGGCGGCACCGTGGAGGGCAAGCTACGCACCGACGGCTCCGCCTGGGTGCCGTCCGCCCCGCTGAAGTGGGGCACCCGCTACACCGCCACGGTCACGGCCAACGCGGCCGACGGCACGACCAGCCAGGGCACCAGCAGCTTCACCACGATGGCCAAACCGAAGTCGACGATCGGGTCCGGTCTGTACCTCTTCGACGACAAGAGCTACGGGGTGGCCATGCCGGTGGTCACCGAGTTCCACCCGGGCATCCCGAAGAAGGACCGGGCGGCGGTGCAGAAGCGGATGTTCGTCCGCACCGATCCGCCGCAGCCGGGGGCCTGGCACTGGGTGGACAACGGCACCCAGGCCTACTACCGGGCGCCGGAGTACTGGAAGCCCGGCACGACCATCACGGTGCGGATCGCCCTGGCCGGGATGCCGCTGAGCAACGGCAAGTACGGCGACCTGGACCGCAAGGCCACCGCCAAGATCGGCCGGTCGTTCGTGATGAAGGTCGACAACGCCAACAAGAAGATGATGGTGTACGAGGGCGGCGCGCTGGTGCGCACCATCCCGGTGAGCCTGGGCAAGAAGAGCACGCCGTCGTCGAGCGGCACGATGGTCGTGATGGAGAAGAAGGAAGCCACCGTCTTCGACACCCGCGACGACCCGGACCCGGCCAACCGCTACGTCACCGACATCCAGTTCGCCCAGCGGCTCACCTGGGGTGGCGAGTACATCCACGCCGCGCCCTGGTCGGAGCACGTGCAGGGGCGGCAGAACGTCTCGCACGGCTGCGTGAACGTGTCGATGGCAAACGCCAAGTGGCTGTTCGACAAGACCCGGATCGGTGACCCGATCACCATCAAGGGCACCGAACGCAAGATCGTCGCCGGCAACGGCTGGACGGCGTGGAGCCTGAGCTGGTCGGCGTTCGTCAAGGGCAGCGCGCTCCCCGTACCAAAGGGTGGCGCCGGCCCGCTGCTCTGAGCCTCGTCGGTCCCCTACGCGCTGGTCCTGCCGATGGCGGGGCCGGCGCGTACCCTTGCACTCCGGCGAGGCGACGACGCCGCGGCGACCCCACCACCCCGGACGGAGACGAATCACGCTCACGAAACGCCGGATAGTAGCAAAATCCGGCAGGATTCTCGGCGTGTTTCGGTTCACCCTCGGCAACCCGGGCCGGCTCTGGTGCGTCAGTAGGAGACGATGGGGCAGCGACCACGACTGTGAGGGAATCATGCGAGCTAGCCAGGATCAGCTGATCAGGCAACGTTGGCGACGCCGTGTGTTCGCGGCGGGGTTCCTCGCCGTGGCGCTGGCCTTCACCGCGGCCTGCACCGGCGGTGGCGACGGCAAGCCGTCCTCATGGCACGGCGGCGACGAGAGCCCGCCACCGAAGGCCGCCGCGACGATAAGCGAGCCGGCGGCCGACGCCAAGGACGTGCCGGCCTCGACCGGCATCACCTTCACCACCAAGGACGCCGTGCAGACCGCCGTCGAGCTCAAGGACGCGGCCGGCAAGGCGGTCGAGGGCGCGGTCGCCCCGGATGGCAAGACGTGGCAGCCGGCCGGCGCGTTGGCGTACGGCACGAGTTACACGGCGACAGTGACCGCCACCGGCGACGACGGCCGTCCGGCCACCACGACAAGCACCTTCACCACAATGGCCAAGCCGGCCAACCAGGTCCGGGTGAGCAGCTTCCTCGGCGACAACCAGGTGGTCGGGGTCGGCATGCCGCTGATCGTGAAGTTCAGCCGGGGCATCCCGGAGGACTACCGCGACGACGTGCAGCGCCGGATGACGGTGACCTCGACCCCGGCCCAGGAGGGCATCTGGCACTGGGTCAGCCCCACCGAGGTCCGGTACCGGCCGAAGGAGTTCTGGAAGGCCAACAGCAAGGTCTCCTACCGGGTGCAGGCCGGCGGCCTGCCGATGGGTGAGGGTTGGTACGGCCGCGCCGACCTCGCGGTGGACGTCAAGATCGGCCCGTCGGTGATCATGACGGTGGACAACAAGACCAAGCGGATGACGGTGACCCGCAACGGCGCTGTGATCAAGACCATTCCGGTCAGCCTGGGCAAGAAGAGCACCCCGTCGTCGAGCGGCACCATGGTGGTCATCGAGAAGCTGCGCAAGACGGTCTTCGACACGATGGAGGAGCTCGGCCCGGAGGAGGGCTACCGCACCAACATCGACTTCGCGCAGCGTCTCACCTGGGGCGGGGAGTTCATCCACGCGGCACCCTGGTCCGAGGGGCAGCAGGGCAGCGTGAACGTCTCGCACGGCTGCGTGAACGTGTCGATGGCCAACGGCGACTGGCTGTTCAAGAACACCCAGATCGGTGACCCGATCACGGTCAAGGGCACCGAGCGCAAGCTGCAGAACGGCAACGGCTGGACCGACTGGAACATGAGCTGGGACGAGTACGTCAAGGGCAGCGCCCTGCCGTACGAGCCGCCCGCCGACCCGGACACCACCCCGCCGACCCCGGACGGCGCTGGCACCCCGTCCGCCACGCCGACCGCCTGAGCCAAGGTCGACTCGCGTCACAGGAAACCGGGGCATCCCAGCGAGGGGATGCCCCGGTTTTCGCGTAACCGGTGTGGATCAGGGTCGTCGAACACGACTGAGGCCCCCTCCGGGGAGGGGGCCTCAGTCGTACGACCATCTGGGTGACTGATGGGAATTGAACCCACGACAACCGGGACCACAACCCGGTGCTCTGCCAACTGAGCTACAGCCACCATGCCGCCGTCGCCCGGTCGATCGCCCCGGGCGGGGTGCGGACCAATAATAGCCGCACCACGGCCGGCCCCGTCCAGCGGGTATCCGGGGCCGCCCGCGCGTGGGGTCAGAGTTCGGCGGCGATCGCCTTGGCGGTCTCCACGTCCGGGCCGGGCAGCGGGACGAAGAGCGTACGCCGGTAGTACTCCAACTCCCGGATGCTCTCCCGGACGTCGGCCAGCGCCCGGTGCGCCAGGCCCTTCTGCGGCTGGCCGAAGTACACGCGCGGGTACCAGCGCCGGCACAGTTCCTTGATCGAGGAGACATCGATCATCCGGTAGTGCAGGTGGGCGTCGAGCCGTGGCATGTCGCGGGCGATGAAGCCCCGGTCGGTCGCGATCGAGTTGCCGCACAGCGGGGCCGTCCGCGGCTCCTTGACGAAGGTGCGGACGTAGTCCAGGACCAGGTCCTCCGCCTCGGTGAGGGTGACCACCGAACGGCGGACCTCCTCGGTGAGGCCGGACTTGGCGTGCATCGTCTGGACGATCTCCGGCATCCCCGCCAGTGCCACCTCGTCGGCGTGGATCACCACGTCGACCCCATCACCGAGCACGTTGAGATCAGGATCGGTGACAAGTGCCGCAACCTCGATCAGTTTGTCCCTGCCAAGGTCCAGCCCGGTCATCTCACAGTCGATCCAGACAAGAAGATCAGCCACCGGCACAGCCTACGCGCAGCCCACGCCTCGCGGCTGCGCGCTCTCGGCGGAGCAGACCGCTAGGGTTTCGGGGTGCCAGCCGATCCCGTAGCACCGCCCGCCGTCACCGACGACGACCCCGGCGGCCGTACGGTCCGTCGCCTGGTCACGGTGGTGGCCCTCATCGCCGTGCTGCCAGCGCTCTACCTGCCGGGCCTGAACCACAAATTCCTCGACCTCAAGATCTACATGTCGGCGGTCGACTGGTGGCGCGTCGGCCACCCGCTCTACGACTACGTCCAACCCGACCGGGTGCAGGGCGAGCTGTACTTCACCTACCCGCCGTTCAGCGCGCTGCTGCTGTGGCCGTTCGGGCTGCTGAAGCTCGGTGCCACCGTGGCGATCTTCACGGTGCTCACCGCGGCGGCCGTGGTGCTGACCACCCGCTGGCTGGTGTCGCCGGTCATCGCCCGGCACGACCTGCCCCGGGCGTTCACGCTCACCGCCGCCGTGCTGCTGGTGCTGGCCATGGAGAGCACCCGCGAAACGCTCACCTTCGGGCAGATCAACATGCTGCTTGTCGTGCTGATCCTGGCCGACCTGCTGTTCGCCGTACCGCAGGCGCGGCGCTGGGCCGGCGTCGGCGTGGGGCTGGCGACGGCGCTCAAGCTCTTTCCCGGAATCTTCATCGTGTACCTGCTGGCCACCAGGCGGTGGCGGGCCGCGGCGGTGGCGAGCGCGACCGCGGCGGCGGCGACACTGCTCGCGGCGGCGGTCGCCCCGGCCGACTCGTGGCGGTTCTGGACGCACGAGTTGTGGACCACCGAGCGGGTCGGCCGCACCGACATCGTTAGCAACCAGTCGCTGTTCGGCCTGCTCAGCCGGTTCACCGAGCCGGCGAAGCCGGACCGACTGCTCTGGCTGCTGTTGGTGGCCGTGGTGGCCGCCTACGGGCTGTGGCGGGCCGCCCGTGCGGCGCGGGCCGGTGACCCGTTGACGGGGCTGACGTTGACCGGGTTGGTCGGTGCCCTGGCGAGCCCGATCACCTGGACCCATCACATCTACTGGTTCGTGCCGGCGGTGGTGCTGCTCGCCGACGCGGCGTTGCGCGCCGACCGTCCGGACCAGGCACGTCGGCGATGGTGGCTGGCCGGGCTCGCGCTGGGCATCACCGCCGTGACGGTCTACGGCGTGGTGACGTTCCAGAAATGGGGGGCGGGACCGATCCGCACGCACAACCCGGTGGACTTCGTTGTGCAGAACGCCTACGTGCTGATCAGCCTGCTGCTGTTGGTGGCCCTGCCGGTGCGCTCCGCTCGCCGGCGCCTCGCCGACGACCAACCGCAACCTGCGGAAAAATCGCACCAAATGGACGGATCTACCTAGTAACCACCAGTGGCGCTAATCTGGCCCAACTACCTCAAGCGTCGCTCGGGTAGCACCGATCCCCCGGTGAGGGTGGCCCTCCGCGTCGGCAGCGTGGAGGGCCACCCGCTGTTTCGTCGACCCGCACCGGCCGGACGGTGGCCTTCGCGCCCGCCGGCGGCCACGCGAGGCTCACTGTCGCCTCGGGCCGGGGCACCCGGGCCGACTGCTCCAGGTCCGTGCGGGCAGCGGACCGGGCCGGTGCGGCACCGATCGACCGAGACCGCTCCCCCGCCCCCGAGCCGACCATGCTGAGCTGCCGCACGGCCGGATAGGGCGCGGCCGGCGCGGGCTCCCGGGTGCCCAGGCCACTGAGCGAGGTGACCCCGAGCCGGCCGGCGAGCACCGGCACCTGGTCCGGCTCCACCACGAAGATCACCTCGCGGGGCCGCAACGGTCGCAGCAGGAGCAGCAGGGCGCACGCCACGAGCAGAACGCCACCGGACAGCAGGCTCCAGGTGGCCGGGCCGGTCCACCCCGCGTGCACCTCGGCGCGCAGGTCCAGCGCCAGGTCGGCGGCACCGTCGGGGCGCATCAGCACCAGACTCATCGGCTCACCGGCCAGGTCGTCCGCGCTCCACTCAAGCGAGCCGACGCCCTCGCGTACCCAGGACGGCCGGTCCGATGGGCCGACCGGCACGACGGCGGCCGGATCGACCGGAGCGCCGGCAGCGGGACCGGCCGGGTCCAGCCGAACCGGCAGCGGGCCCTGGGCCAGCGCCACCCGGCGGAGCACGGCGTGCGGCACCGGCGCCAGCCAGTCACGCACCTCGGCGGTGGGCGCGAGCCCCACGAAAGCCGGCCCGTCGGTGCTGCGGGCCTCCAGCCGCAGCCGGGTCTGCCCGGTACGCGCGAACGGCGCCCCCTGGCGCAGCAGCTGGTCGAGGTCGGTGACCACCACCGCGTGGCCGGGTGTGCGGAGCGTCTCGAAGCGGGCGGCGAAGGCCCCGTCGGGGTCGGCGTGTCGGGTCACCAACCACAACCCGCCACCAACGAACAGCGCCGGAATCCCCACCGCCAACAGCAGCACACCGACGATCGCCCGCACGACACGCATTCGCACCGTCTCCCTCCGTAGCCAGATACCCGGCCGACCTTACCGACGCAGGGGCGGTGATCAGGGGATATCCACGGCACCGTCAGGTCCGACCACGTGAAAGCGCGCTGGCCCGCCGGATGGTTCCGGCGGGCCAGCGGGCGCGACAGGGTCAGGACTTGGCGACCGGCTCCCGACGGGTCCGGGTGAACGCCAGCCCGCCCAGCACCAGTCCAGCCAGTCCGGCGACGAGACCGGCCACGCCGAGGCCGACCGCGAGCCCGTTGCCCTCGTCGTCATCGTCGTCGTCCGGCGACGACACGACGGCGGCGGCGCTCGACCCGCCTGAGCTTGTCGACGCCGCGGCGGCGGTGAGGGTGAGCACCGGCGCGGGGTTCTCCGGCTCCTCCGCACCCGGCGCCGGCGGGTCGATCCAGCGCGAGATGTTGCCATCCGAGTAGGTCTGCAGGACCTTGAAGACCATCGAGTCGACCTGCGGCAGCGGCCCCATCGAAACGGGGAACTCCTGGAACTGACCGGGCTTCACCGCCGCGTCGCCGGTGGCCGTCCAAGTGATCTTGGAAACCGCCTCGGTGAGCGGGCTGCCGTGCACCTCGATCGGCGGGTCCACCTTGCGCTTCTCCGTCGCGACAGTCCAGCCGGGCACCGGCATTGTCGACACCGAGCCGACCGGGGCGTTCTCCGGCAGCGTCACCTCCAACTTGGTGGTCGAGGCGGTGTCGCTCTCGTTCGGCACCCGGAACGCCACCCGGGCGTACCCGCCCTGGGCCGCCTCCTTCGGGTTGACCGTGACGTGCGCGGACGCCGGTCCGGCGAAGCCGAGCACAGCGGTGGCGGCGGCGGTGAACGCCAGGGCGGCAGCGGCGGTTGCGGTGCGCCGGAATCGGGTCATGGGTTTCGCGAACCTCTCTAACGGATCGGCACGGTGGCGGTCACCGTGGCCTGGTCGATGTCGGTCGTTCGGGCGGTGATCTTGATTTGCCAGTCGCCGGCGGCCGGCAGGCTGATGTCGCCGTAGGCGTGGTTGTCGGTCAACCCCAGCAACGGAATCTCGATCGGCTCGATCCCGGCCGAGGGCAGCGCGGCGGTCGCCCGCCACTCCACCACCGGCAGCGGCTGGTCGTCCTTGCCGTACGCGTACAGGTGCACCGAGTTGTTGCCCCGCTGGGCCGGGCTCAACTCGACCTCCATGGAGTAGAGCGGACTGGTCAGCCGGGTCCTGAAGTCGCCCGCCTCGGCGCTGGCCGGGCCGGCCACCGCGGTGCGGGCCGGCGTCGTCTGCACGAGCGTTGCGGACAGGCCCAGCACCACCACTGTGACGGCCAACTCCACCCAGACCGCCCGGCGGATCGGGGCCGGGCGCTGCGCCGCGACCCGACGACGCACCAACTGCCGGGAGTACGCGGCCACGGCGATCACCACCGCGAACAGCCCGATCTTGGCCAGTAGCAGCCGCCCGTACGTGGTGTCGACGAGCGCCTGCGGAGTGGCCACCTCGATCAGCGCCTGGACGGTGCCGGCCAGCAGGAGGGCCGAGACGGCGAGCGCCGCCCAGCGCGACCAGATGGGCAGGATCGCGCCCAACTCCCGCTCGTCGGCCTGGCGCAGCAGGAATCCGGCGAGCATCAGCAGACCACCCAGCCAGACCGCCATGCTGCCCAGGTGGACAGCGTCGACCACCACCGAGACCGCCGGCGCCGGGGAGGCCGCCGGGTGGCCGGCCAACGGCCAGGTCAGCAGGGCAGCGCCGCCGAGCACGGCCAGGATGATCGAGTCGGTGCGGCCGGCCGGCCGGGTCAGCAGCGGCCGGAGCAGGAAGACGGACGCCGCCAGCAGGCCGAGTCGGACCAGGTGGGCGGCACCGAACGCGCTGCCGAACACACTTCCGAACCCCTCACCGGTCACGTCGAAGAGACCACCGCCGGCCGTGTAGGGCACCTGCAACCACAGGTCGGCGAGGGTGGCGACGGTCACCAGGCCGAGACCGGTCCAGGCCAGCCGGGCCGGCCCCCGCCGGGAGAGCCGTCGCGGCCACAGCGCGGCGAGCACCAGCGCCGGCCCGACGAGCAGCACCAGCCCGGCGTAGCCGAGGAAGCGAGCCACCTTCACCGCCGTACCCACCACCGGGTTGGCGCGGCTGTCGGTGCCGGAGTCGACAGGTGGCGTCGACGGCGCGCCGACCGAGTAGGTGAACGCCCCGGACACCGGGTGACTGTCGGCGGAAATCACCCGGAAGCTGACCAGGTAGGTGCCGCGCCCGCCGGCCGGGTCCACCGGAATGCGCACCGCGCCGCCGTCGAAGGACGGCTCCCCCCGATCGGCGCGGGAGCCATCCGGGGCGATGACCCGGATCTTGCCGGGCACCTTGCGGACCGACTCACTGAACCTGAGGACCACCTCGGACGGCGCGCTCGGCACGATCGAGGAGGTGGCCGGGCTGGTGCTGTCCAGCACCGCGTGGGCGCTGGCCGGGGTGGCTGGCGCGATCAACAGGGCGACGACGGTGACCAGCAGGCCGGCGGCGGCGGCCAGCCGGGTGAGCCAGCGGCGGGGGGCGACAGTCATGCCAGCCATGGTCGCCGACCGCTGTAACTCTCGGCGAGCCGAGTCGGGCAGAGGGCTCAACTCGGCTCAGCCGCCCGCGCCGCACCAGAGGGATCGCGTGTCATGACGGGGTAGTCGGCTCGGGTCGCGGAAAAGTTCCCGACGTGGCGCAGACCATCCAGGGGCCGAAGGACCCTGGCGCTGCGCCGGGTGCCGCGTAACCTGGTTTTTCGTGATCCCCGTCCCGCGTGACACCGGTGCCGCCGGTCCGGCAGCGCCGGCCGGTGACGTCGCGCGGGACCCGGCAACCGCGTGGGCGTTCCGTGCGCGCGACGGTGATCCGCAAGCGCAGGCGGCGTTCGTCCGGCTGACCCAGCTCGAGGTCTGGCGCTTCGCCGCCGCGCTGGTCGACCCGGACAGCGCCGACGACCTGACCCAGGAGACCTACCTGCGGGCGTTTCGGGCCCTGCCCGCGTTCGAGGGCCGGTCCAGCGCCCGCACCTGGCTGCTCGGCATCGCCCGACGGGCCTGCGCCGACCACCTGCGGACGGTGATCCGCCGCCGCCGGCTCGACGAGCGGCTGGCCGCGAACGCGTACACCGACCACCCGCACCCGGACCCGGCCGGCCAGTTCGGTGCGGCGGATCTGGTCCGCCGGCTCAGCGCCGAGCGACGGGCCGCGTTCGTGCTCACCCAGATGCTCGGCCTCTCGTACGCCGAGGCGGCCGCCGTCGAAGGCGTGCCGGTGGGCACCATCCGTTCCCGGGTCGCCCGGGCCCGCGACGAGCTGGTCGAGGCGGTCGGCGACGCCCTGACCGGCTGAGCGGGGAACTTCCGGCGCTGACGGGACGACAAATGAGCGTGACTGCACCTTCCCCCCGGGGCGGCCGTTGGCCGGTCGTCCGGCCCTGGCTCGGCACTGTGGCACGGCTCGGCCTCGCCGCCGTCTGGCTCGTCGCCGGCGCGTCGAAGGTCGGTGACCTCGCCGCCTCCGGGCGCGCCGTCAACGCGTACCAGGTGCTGCCCTACGACGTGGCGACGGTGGTCGGCGCGGCGCTGCCCTTCGTCGAGCTGGCGTTGGGCGTGCTGTTACTGCTCGGGCTGGCCACCCGGCTCGTCGCCGGGGTGTCGGTCGCGCTGCTTGTGGTCTTCATCGTGGGGATCGCCTCGGCGTGGACCCGTGGGCTGGCCATCGACTGTGGCTGCTTCGGCAGCGGTGGGCAACTGGGCGAGGGGCAGGCACCCAGTTACCTCCCGGAGATCCTCCGGGACCTGGGATTCTTGGTACTTGCCGGATTTCTGGTGAGCTGGCCGCATACGCCGGTATCGGTGGACGGGTGGTTGGCCGGCGAACCCGCTGTGGAGGACGAAGATGAGTAGTCGCAAGGGGCAACGGGACGCCGCCCGGGTCGTCCGCGAGCAACTCGCCCGCGAGCGGCGACGTCGGCGCACGGTCTGGGTCTCCGCCGCGGCGGTCGTCGTCCTGGTCATCGCCGGTGTCGTCGGCTGGGTCGTCTGGTCCAACCAGCGCTCCGACGACTTCACCACCCCGCCCGGCGCGAACGCGCCAGGCACCGGCATCGTCAGCGGCGACGGGCCGGTCACCGTCGACGTCTACGAGGATTTCCTCTGCCCGGTCTGCAAGCAGTTCGAGCAGACCAGTGGGTCGACACTTGAGCAGTTGGTGGCCGAGCACAAGGCGAAGGTGGTCTACCACCCGGTGGCGTTCCTCAACCGCTTCTCCACCACCGGATACTCCACCCGGTCCTCGGCCGCCTCCGGCTGCGCCGCGGCCGGCGGCAAGTTCCGCGAGTACGCCAGAGCCCTCTTCGACAGGCAGCCGCCGGAGGGCAGCGCCGGGCTCACCAACGACGAGCTGATCGACATCGGTGCCGGCGTGGGCCTGGACCGGAGCTCGTTCGGCGGCTGTGTGCAGGAGCAGACGTACAAGACGTGGACCGAACACGTCACCGAGGACGCCAGCCAGAGCAAGGTCACCGGCACGCCGACGGTAAGGGTCAACGGTCAGCCCCTGGAAAACCCCACTCCGGACGCGCTCACCGCGGCCGTGGCGGCGGCCGGCAAGTGATCCGTACCCTGCTGGCCCGCGCCGGCCTGGTCGCCGCCGCCGCCGGCCTGGTGACGCTGATCAGCGCGGCGCCCGCCGCCGCGCACGGCGCGGACGCCCCCGACGGCACCAACTACCGGACCCGGACCACCGGGGTCACCCCGCAGCGGCCCGGACTGGAGGTACGCGTCGTCGAGGCCGGTGCCCGACTGGAGTTGACGAACAACACCGGCCGAGCGGTCGAGGTCATCGGCTACTCCGGTGAGCCGTACCTGCGGGTCGCCCCGGACGGAGTCTTCGAGAACAGCCGCTCCCCCGCCACCTACCTGAACCAGACAATCGCCGGGGACACCGCGCTCCCGGCCGAGGCCGACCCGGCCGCCCCACCGACCTGGCGGCGCATCGCCGACGGCAGCACCGTGCGCTGGCACGACAGCCGGGCCCTGTGGCAGGAGTCGGCAGCACCGGCGGCGGTACGCGCCGCGCCGGACCGGGAGCACCGGGTCCGGGACTGGACGATCCCACTGCGGGACGGTGCCGACCCGGTGACGATCGGCGGGACGCTTGACTGGGTGCCGCCGCCGGACGCGTACACCTGGTGGGCTGTGACGATCGTGGGCCTGCTCGCGGTGGGCGCGCTCGGCCTGCTCGCCGCCGCCGCCCCGGCCGGTGGTCGGGCGTTGTCCGCGCTCGGCGCGTTGCTTGTCCTCGGCGGCGTACTGGCAGTGGTCTATCCGATCGGGCGGGAGCTGGACGCCGGCGCCCAGGGTGCGGGCGGGGTGCTGGTCGGGCTGCTGTCCGGGCAGATCTGGGCCCTGTTCACCGGCCTCGGCGCGATCGCCGCCGGGTGGTACGCGCTGGCCCGCCGTCCGGCAGCCGACTTCGTGGTGGCGCTTGCCGGGGCCTGCCTGGCGCTCTTCGCCGGCGCGGCGAACGCCACGGTGTTCGCCCGGTCCATCGCCCCGGTGCCCTGGTCGCCCGAGGTCGCCCGCGTCATGGTGGCGTCGGTGCTGATCGTCGGTGCCGGAGCGACGGCCGCCGGCACCCTCCGCCTACACGCCGCGTCCCACCCCGCCACACCCCACCCCGCCACACCCCACCCCGCCAAGGGGTAGCACCCCCATCCCCGTCGATCATGGACTTGTGGTGCCCGTATGGCACCCTCGTGGACCCTTTGTCGCCACCACAACTCCTTGATCGACGAGGCGGGAGTGGGGTGGGGCGGGGGTGGGGTGGGGTGGGGTGGGTGGGGTGGGTGGGTGGGGTGGGGCTACGGCCGGGGGGTGAAGCCGTAGGGCAGTTCGAGGCGGTGGCGGGCCAGCAGGTCCGAGTCACGCAGCAGGTCGAGGGTGGGGGCGTCGGCGACGATCCGACCGCCGTCGAGGATCACCGACCGTTCGCACAGCTCCGCCGCGTACGGCAGGTCGTGCGTGACCATCAGCAGCGTCACCGGCAGGTCGCGCAGGATCTCGGCCAGCTCACGGCGGGCCGCCGGGTCGAGGTTCGACGACGGCTCGTCGAGCACCAGGATCTCCGGGTGCATGGCGAGCACTGTGGCCACCGCCACCCGGCGGCGCTGCCCGAACGACAGGTGCTGTGGTGACCGGTCCCGGTGCTCGCCCATTCCCACAGCGGCGAGCGCCTCGTCCACCCGGGCGGCCAGCTCCGCTCCGCGCAGGCCCAGGTTCGCCGGCCCGAACGCCACGTCCTCCGCGACAGTGGGCAGGAACAACTGGTCGTCCGGGTCCTGGAAGACGATGCCCACCCGGCGGCGCACCTCGCCCAGGGTGGCCCGGTCCGGCGTGACGGTCAGCCCGCCGACGCTCACGCTGCCCTCGGTCGGGGTGAGGATGCCGTTGAGGTGCAGCACCAGGGTGGTCTTGCCGGCGCCGTTGGGCCCGAGCAGCGCCACCCGGTCGCCGCGCGGCACGGTCAGGTCCACCCCGTGCAGGGCGACGTGCCCGTCCGGGTACGCGTACCGGACGCCACGCACGTCCAGCGAGAGGGCGGTCTGCACGACACCGATCATGACAGCACGACGGCGGTGGCGGCGATGGAGGCGGCCAGCACGGGCACTGTCGCCGCCATCAACCACTGACCGGGGCTCGCCGCGCCCTCGCCCTGCCACACCACAGGCATCCGCCCGTTGTAGCCCCGGGACAGCATCGCCAGGTAGACCCGCTCACCCCGCTCGAAGGCGCGCAGGAACAGCGCGCCGATCCCGGCGGCGAAGCCGCGCAACTGCCACAGGAAGCGTGGGTCGTCACCCCGGGAGATCCGGGCCACCCGCATCCGCCTCGCCTCGCCGACGAGCACGTCGAGGTAGCGCAGCATGAACGTGGCAATCTGGGTGAGCACCTGCGGGCAGTGCAGCCGGTCCAATCCCACGATCAGGTCCCGGGTGCTGGTGGTCGCGGCGAGCAGCAGTGAGGCGAGCACGCCCAGGGTGCCCTTGGCCAGGATGTTCCACGCGCCGTGCAGCCCGTCCTCGGACAACCGCAGGCCCAGCACGTCGACCCGGTCGCCGCTGCCGAGGAACGGCAGCGCCACGGCGAACAGCACGAACGGCAGCTCGATGAGCGCCCGGCTGAGCAGCCACCGCGGCCCGACCCGGGCCAGCGCCGCCACGGCGGCCACCAGCATGGCGTACGCGCCGAAGGCCCAGAACGCCGTGCGGGGGGTGGCGACCACGGCGATGGTGAAGACCACCATCGCCACGATCTTGACCTCGGGCGGGAGCCGGTGCACCGGCGAGTCCGACTCGCGGTACAGCACATGCCCGTGACCGGCACCCATCCGCGTACCCCTGCTCAGCTCGCCGCGTCGGCGCGGCTACGGACGTCGCCGGACGTCGCGGAGTCGCCCTCGACGGACGTCGTCGTGGTGCCGTCGGTCGGCGTGGTGCCGCGGCGGCGCAGCAGCCAGAAGCCGCCGGCGCCGATCGCGAAGGTGACGAGCACCCCGAGCACCCCGGACAGGCCGGTGGAGACGAAGCTGTTCTCCACGCCGCGCACGCCGTAGTCGGCGAGCGGGCTGTCCCCCAGCTCGTGGTCCTTGGCCTGCTGCGCCGGGCAGCTGCCGCCGACGATGTTGTCGTCGGCGTCGACAGTGCAGCCCTTGAGCAGTGACGAGTCCAGCCCGTCCGGGTGCGACGAGGCGTAGTTGCTCACCACCCCGGCGAGCAGGAGGGCGACCAGCAGGCCACCGGCCAGGAAGGCCCAGGAGCGGTTCTTCATCGGACACCTCCGGAGACCGCGACGGCGGGGGCGGTGGGGGTACGCAGCGAGCGCAGCGCGTACACCAGGTCGGGTCGCACCTTCGCGACGGTGAGCACTGTGGTCGCGGTGATCAGCCCCTCGCCGATGCCGATCAGCAGGTGCACGCCGGCCATCGTGGCGGACAGGCCGGCCAGGTTGCTACCCAGGTCGGTGGTGCCACCCAGCCAGTACTGCAGGACGAAGCCCTGCGACGCGACCACCACGCTCAGCGTCGCGGCGACGAACGCGGTCACGGCCAGGCCGGCCCGGGTACGGGGCAGCACCCGCAGCAGCAGCGCGATGAGTGCGTACGCCGCGGCGGTGCCGAGCAGCGCCATGTTCGTGATGTTGAGGCCGAGCATCGCCACGCCACCGTCACCGAAGATCAGTGCCTGCACGACAAGCACCACCGACACGCAGAGCGCGCCGACCCAGGGGCCGACGAGCAGGGCGGCGAGCGCGCCACCGAGCAGGTGACCACTCACGCCGGCCGTGAAGATCGGGAAGTTGAGCATCTGGACGGCGAAGATGAACGCGGCCACCAGCCCGGCCATCGGGGCCAGCCGGTCGTCCAGGTCGCGCCGGCCGCGCAGGACGCAGACGGTGAGCGCGGCCAGGGCGAGCGCAGCGAAGAGCGCTGCCACGGGACCGTCGATGATCCCGTTGGAGATGTGCATCGCACGTGTTTCCACGCGACCTCCCACACGTCAGTTGGGCCCGACCGGGCCAGCACGCGTCAGCCTATTTCCACAGACTCGTTGTTGCCATAGCTTGGCAACAACGCGAGGTGTTGATCACCTTCCTTCGCCTGATGGTCGACTCGCCTTCCCTGATGTCGGGGTGTCCGCGTACCCGGGATGCCCCGGTTTCAAGGACGACGAGTCGATCACCGGCCGGCGACGGCGCCCACCTGGCCGGCGGTATCGTCGGGCCATGACCACGCCCGACCGCCTCTCCCCCGGCGACCCCGCGCCCGAGTTCACCCTCGCCACCGACACCGGCGACCAGCTCTCCCTCGCCGAACTGCGCGGCCGCAAGGTGGTCCTGTACGCCTACCCGGCCGCGATGACCGCCGGCTGCACCAAGCAGGCCTGCGACTTCCGCGACTCGCTCGCCTCGCTCCGGGCCGCCGGCTACGAGGTCGTCGGCATCTCCCCGGACAAGCCGGAGAAGCTGGCGAAGTTCCGGGAGCGCGACGCGATCACCTTCCCGCTGGTGTCCGACCCGGACCGGGCGGTGTTGACCGCCTACGGCGCGTACGGCGAGAAGCAGCTGTACGGCAAGACAGTGACCGGCGTGATCCGCTCGACGTTCGTGATCGACGCCGACGGCAAGGTCGAGCGAGCGCTCTACAACGTCAGGGCCACCGGGCACGTCGCCAAGCTCCGCCGCGACCTCGGTCTGGACTGAGCCGACCAGCCACCGCACGGTCTCGATCGTTCGCAGGGAGGCCGGGCTCGACACCGTCGAAGCCGGACGCTCTAGACTCAGCGAGTTGGCGGGAGTGGCGTAACGGCAGCCGCGATAGGTTTAGGTCCTATTGTCCGAAAGGGCGTAGGGGTTCGAATCCCCTCTCCCGCACAGGTCAACGCACCGCGTGTCAGCGGTTGTCGGGCACGTCACTGTCCAGGGTCACGGGCCTGGTCGGCGGTTCAGGATGGCGGGTGTGAACCTGCGCCTCACCCTCGACCCCGATCTGACCCCGCGGCTACGCGCCGAGATCGTCGCGCTCTGGACTGACGTCAGCAACGCCGGCGGCGCTGTCGGCTTCGTACCTCCGGTGACCGCGGCCGACGTGCGCGTGCTCGCCGACCCGACCTTCGCCGGCATCACCGACGGACCGGACCGCCTGCTCGTCGGACACTCCGGCGACCGGCTGGTGGCGCTGCTGATCTTCACCGACAACCGCTTCGTGCTCAAGGCGCACTGGTGCGTGTTGAAGCGGGTGATGGTCCACCCGGACACCCAGGGCAGCGGCTACGGCGCGGCGCTGATGACCGAGGCCGCCCGGTTGGGCCGGCGACTCGGCTACGAGGCGCTGCACGTGACGCTCCGCGACGGGTTGGGGTTGGACGGGTTCTACCGTCGCCTCGGCTACCGGGAGGTCGGCCGGCTGCCGGGCGCGTTGCGGGTCGCGCCCGATGACGACCGGGACGAGATCCTGATGTGGCTGGACCTCCCGCCTGTCGACTGAGCGGTCAGCCCGTGCACCAGCGGGCGTTCGACACGGCCGGCTGGGTGCTCGGCGTGCCGGTGGCCGGCGCGCTCGCCTTCGCCACCTCGACCGGACGGCGGGTCGGCTGCGGCGTCGCGGCGGCGGATCGGTTGCCGGGCGGGCGGGCCGACGCCGACGGGCGGGGGGTGGTGGCGGCGGCGCGCCCGTACATCCGGACCGCGCTGTTCTGCACCTGGCCGGGCGCCATCCGGATGCCGCTGACGGTGGCCCGGTTGCCGTACACGTCGGTGACCTGGATGGTGAACGGGCCGGCTCCGGCACCCGAGACGATCAGCCAGTAGTTGTAGTCCTGCCGGGCGGCCGCGCGCCACGGACCGCTGTCACCCTGCCGGACCTCGACCGACCGCAGCGGGTTGCCGTGGTTGCCGACCCGGACGGCGAACCAGAACTGCGACGCCCCCTCCTTGATCCGGAAGGTGAGCGGACCGGGCAGCGGTGGGTTGACCACCGCACGGTAGGTGACCGGGACGAGGCCCTGGACCGGTTCGGCAATCCGGGCGAACGCCTCGCGGGACAGATCGAGATGCCCCGGGGCGCACTCCGGGCACTGGTCCATGATCAGCACCCGGACGGTGCCCTTCGGTCCGGTCACGTCGAGGAAGCCACCGCAGGCGGCACCGGCGGCGTATTCGGCAGGGCCGAGCGCGACGTAGAGCCGGTTGGCCGGGGCGGCGGGGTTCGAGCAGTTGCCGCCGGCGCCGTTCGAGTCGTAGAAGGTGGCCTTGCCGCTGTGCGTGGCGGTGCCGGTGGGCGGCGCGGCGGCGAGGGTCCGCCCGGCGGCACAGGCCGGGGCGGAGCCGGACCGCATGGTCAGGGTGAGCCCCATTGCCGCCGCGACGACGGTGACGCCGGCGGCGACGAGCCACGGCGTCGAGCGGGACGACGACGCGGGCCGCTGCTGGGGAGCATGGTCCAGGTCGATGTCGACAACGCTTACGTCCGTCACGACGGCGATGCTGCCGGAACGGGGCGTGCATGGACAAGTCGGCTAAGCCAAAGCTAAGACAGCATTGACCGACGGTGATCGGCGCGTGCCACGTGCCGGCGGTCGACCCTGGTCAGGCGTCACCGCGCAGCGGTCGCACCGGCCGAATGGCCTGCGGGGTGACAGCTCCGCGCCGCCGAGTGACGTCCACCGCTGCTTCATGACAGGTTCACCGCAACGATCGTCGGAGAAGTTTCGGTCGGGACGTGGAACCCGATGACCCGGATGGGGGTACATCCCCGTAACCGGGAATCAGTAGCATCGCGGCATGCAGTATCGCCAAGAGTACGCGGAGCCCGAGACCCAGTTCATCGCGGCGCAGCAACCACCGGAGCCGACCAAGCAGGCGCGGCGGCGG
Organism: Micromonospora sp. NPDC049047; assembly: GCF_040649135.1. Taxonomy (NCBI): domain Bacteria; kingdom Bacillati; phylum Actinomycetota; class Actinomycetes; order Micromonosporales; family Micromonosporaceae; genus Micromonospora; species Micromonospora sp. NPDC049047. The sequence goes on along the minus strand of NZ_JBEZEY010000008.1, from coordinate 3,038 downwards.
CGTCCCCGATGGCAAAAGGTCGCTTTGATCACTTTCGTGGTCCTGGCATTGCTCGGCGGTGGCGGGATGATCGCCGGAGGTTTGTACTTCCGTTCGATCAACTCCGGCATCGAGCGCGTCGACGCCTTCGACGGCGTGCCGGAGGCCGACCGCCCGCAGGTGGGTGAGAACGCCAAGGGCGCCATGAACATCATGATCCTCGGCAGCGACTCCCGCGACCCGAACAGCGAGTCCGGCTCCCGCACCGACACGATCATCGTGGCCCACCTGCCGAAGGACCGGTCCAGCGCCCAGCTCATCTCGATCCCCCGGGACACCTGGGTAAGCGTGCCGAAGTCCTCGAGCGGCCGGGGTGGCCGGGACGCGAAGATCAATGCGTCGTTCGCGTGGGGTGGCGTGCCGTTGCTCGTGCAGACGGTGGAGAAGTTCACCGGCGTGCGGATCGACCACGTGACGATCGTCGACTTCAGCGGATTCAAGGACATCGTGGACGCGCTCGGCGGCATCAACGTGGACGTGGAGAAGGGCTTCACCACGCTGTACGCGCTCAACGGCAGCCGGACGTTCAACGCCGGCCGGCAGAAGATGGACGGGGCGGCCGCGCTGGACTACGCCCGCGAACGGCACGCCTTCGCCGACGGCGACTTCGCCCGGATCAAGCACCAGCAGCAGGTCATCAAGGCGATCCTGGACAAGGCGGCCTCTGGCGGCACTCTCGCCAACCCGGCCAAGCTCAACTCCTTCATCAAGGCAACTGCGGATTCGGTCGCCGTGGACAAGAAGTTGAACCTGGTAGACCTCGGATCCGAGATGCGCGACCTGCGCAGCGGCAACCTGACGTTCCTCACCTGCCCGGTGAAGGGCACCGGAATGATGGGCACCGAGAGCGTGGTGCTTGCGGACAAGGAGAAGGCCGCTAAGGTCTTCGATGCGGTCCGTAACGATGACGTTCCGGGAATCCTCTCCGCCGCAAAGTAGGAGAAGGAACTGACTTGCCGGCTATGGTGGCACGACCCGGTCGATCGTAGAGTTCGGTCGCCCTTCTGGTCGGGATGCATGACCGAGGGTTTTCACGGGGAGGTCCACTAGTGTCAGGCCATCCGGCGACCAGCCATTCGTCCATGCCGCCAGTCGACGGGGACGACCTTGACATGCCGGGCGATGGGGCCCGCCGCTACGGCGGCGCCCCACCCGTGCCCCAGACCAGGGAGCCTGGGGTTCGGGCGCCGGCAAAGGTCGAGGTGCCCGGTCTCGGCACGACCGCCGTCCTGCCGTACGCCAGGTCCCGCACCTCGTCGCGCACCCGGTGGCTGCGGGCCTGGATGATGAACGCGCCGGTCGACGCCGTCGCGCTGCTCGCTCCGCTGCTGCTGAGCCAGAACTACTGGCGCGGGACGATGGCCTACGCCGCCCTGACCTTGACCCTGTTCGCCGCCGGTGGCCTCTACCGGCCACGCCGTCACGTGAGCATCCTCGACGAGCTGCCGAGCCTCTGCGGGCGACTGCTCGCCGCCGCCTCGGTGGTGGCCATCATCGCGGCCGAGCGTCACGCCTCGGTGGCGTACGTCGGCGGGTTCATGCGCGATGTCGCTCTGTCGGCGTTGCTGGTGATCCTCGGACGTGCGGCCAGCAGGTCGTTCACCGTGTTGTCCCGCAAGCGTCGCTGGGCCGAGCACAACGCGCTAGTGGTCGGCGGCGGGCCGATCGGCCTCGAGATCGCCCGGTTGCTGCGTCGCTACCCTCAGTACGGTCTGCGGTTCGTCGGCTGCGTCGACGCTTCGTCCCGTCAGGACAACGCCGCGCTTGCGCTGAGCGGCACGATGACGGACCTCGAACACCTCGTCCGGCTGACGGAGTGCGAAGTCCTGATCATCGCCGACCCGGACTGCGACGAGTCGACGCTCATGGAAACCCTGCTGCAGCCCCGCAGCTCACGCTGCGATCTCTGGGCGGTGCCGCGCCTGTGGGGCTCACGCTCGCACGGCGGTTACCCCGACCACATCGGCGCGTTCCCGATCGTCAAGATCGGTGACATCACGCTCAGCGGCCCACGGTGGGCCATCAAGCGGGCTTCCGACATTCTGTTCGCCGGGGTCGCGCTCCTGCTGTTGAGCCCGGTGCTGCTGCTCTGCGCCCTCGCCACGTTCATCGACGGTGGCCGCGGGATCTTCTTCTACCAGGAGCGGATCGGCCGGTACGGCAAGCCATTCAAGGTCATCAAGTTCCGGTCGATGCGGCCCGTGAACGAGCAGGAGTCGCAGACCAACTGGTCCATCGCGCACGACAACCGGGTCGGGCCGATCGGCCGGTTCATGCGCCGGACCTCGCTTGACGAGCTGCCCCAGCTGTGGAACATCCTGCGCGGTGACATGAGCGTGGTCGGGCCGCGGCCGGAGCGGCCGTACTTCGTGGAGAAGTTCTCGGCCGAATACCCGAACTACGCGGCCCGCCACCGCGTCCCCGTCGGGCTCACCGGGCTTGCCCAGGTCAGCGGCCTGCGGGGCGACACGCCCATCTCCGACCGGGCCCGGTTCGACAACTACTACATCGAGAACTGGTCGCTGTGGTTGGACGTCAAGGTGGTGCTCCGCACCGTCTCGGAGGTCTTCCGCGCCGGCGGTCGCTGACCAGACGCAGAACCGCCGCGGGTGGTGGTGCCGACGATTCGAACTCCGTCGGCGCCACCACCCGCGGCGTTTGTCAGCTCATGCGGTGGGTGTGGTCTTGAGGGGTTCCCACCAGGTGCGGTTGTCGCGGTACCAGGTGACGGTGTCGGCGAGGCCCGCATCGAGGGTGATGCTGGGGGTGTAGCCGAGTTCCTGGTGGATTTTGGTGATGTCGAGGGAGTAGCGGCGGTCGTGGCCCTTGCGGTCGGTGACGGGCACGACGCGGTCCCAGCCGGCGTCGCAGGCGTCGAGGAGGCGGCCGGTGAGGTCCTTGTTCGTCAGTTCGGTGCCGCCGCCGATGTTGTAGACCTCGCCGGGTCGGCCTTTGTGTTGGACCAGGGCGATGCCGCGGCAGTGGTCGTGTACGTGGAG